>NZ_JBHXJE010000040.1:0-62256 GCF_042723275.1 Streptomyces sp. NPDC058373
GGCCCCGAACGGGGCGGCGGCCGTTTCGTGGTGCTCGCGGGGGCCGGTCAGCCGACGGCCAGGCCCCGGGCGAACTCCTCCAGCGCGGCGCGCGGAACGGGCACCACCGAGGTCTGGTAGGCCGCCATCATCGCCGGCACCACGTCCTCGTACTTCCGCAGCCACACGTCGGTGGCGTACACGGACTGGGACAGGGCGACGCGCTCCTCCTCCGAGCGGAAGGCGCGCAGCAGGTAGTAGCCGTCCTCGTCGTTCAGGGACGGGCCGTGGGCGACCACCGTGATGCCGTGGTCGCGCATCAGCGGGACGGTGCCGTCCCTGCTGACCCGGTGGAACTCGTCCCGCTCGCCCGGCTTCACGGTGAACAGCCGGATCTCCAGCAGCCACGGCGCGTCGTCGGTACCGGTCATCGCCTCTCCTCCACTGGTCACTTGACCCGGACCCCGGCCTTCCAGACCCCGGTGATGTGCTCGGGCTGCGCGATGACGCCGATGTCGATGAGCGGGTCCTCGTCGAGGATCAGCACGTCGGAGTCGTACCCCTCGCGCAGCTGCCCGGAGAGCGGCGCCTGCGGGCCCAGCGTGGCCGGGCCGATAGCGGTGCCGGACTCGATGGCCGCCAGCGGGGACATACCGGTCTTCACCAGCAGCGGCAGCTCCCGGCCGTTACGGCCCCACGAGTCGGGCAGCTCGGTGCCGGAGAGCGCCACGTCGGTGCCCGCGGCGATCGTCACGCCCTGCTCGCGGGCGATGGCGATGGCCTCCTCGTGCCGCCCGGCCGTCGCCCGCAGCTTGTTGAGGGCGTACTCGGGGAGCATGTGGCCGTTGTCCAGGAGCTCCTGGAAGATCGTGCGCGTGGTGACGAGGATCGCGCCGCACTCGCGCATGGCGATGGCGGCCTCCTCGTCGATGTACGTACCATGCTCGATGGTGGTGACGCCGGCCTCCAGCGAGGCCATGATGCCGGGCTTGCCGTGGCAGTGCGCGGCGACGATCCGGTCCGCCATCCCGGCGACCTCCACGATCGCCCGCAACTCGGCGTTGGTGAACTGCTGGTGGACCGGGTGGTCGACCTCGGAGAGCACACCGCCGGAGGCGCACACCTTGATGAGCTTCGCGTTGCGGCGCAGCTGCTCCCGGGCCGCCCGCGCGCACTCCGCGGGTCCGTCGGCCAGCCGCAGCTCGCCGCCGCGGTGCCCGAAGTCCT
Organism: Streptomyces sp. NPDC058373; assembly: GCF_042723275.1. Taxonomy (NCBI): domain Bacteria; kingdom Bacillati; phylum Actinomycetota; class Actinomycetes; order Kitasatosporales; family Streptomycetaceae; genus Streptomyces; species Streptomyces sp. NPDC058373. The sequence continues at coordinate 1,207 of NZ_JBHXJE010000040.1, forward strand.
CCACCCAGTGCGCCGGGTAGCTGTGCAGGTCGGCGTGGCCGCCGGTGGTGGACAGGGTGGTGCCGGCCGGGTAGACCGACGGGCCCTGAACGGTGCCCTCCTCGATCGCGCGGACCAGGTAGATGCCCAGGCCGCCGGTCTCCCGTACGGAGGTGACTCCGGCGTTCAGCGCGGCGCGCAGGTCCGAGGTGATCCGGGCGGCGCGCAGCGCGATCGGCTCCTGAGGCAGCAGGGTGAGATCGGCCGAGCGCAGCCCCATGAAGTGGCCGTGGCAGTCCCACAGCCCGGGCATGACCGTGGGGGCCCGGACCACGTCCGCCTGCGGCGTCTCGGGGGCGTCGGCGGCGGGACCGGCGTAGGTGATGGCGTTCTCGTCGAAGATGACCACGCCGTTCTCCAACGGCGCGCCACGACCAGGAATGAGCTTTTCCGCTTCGATTCGCTGCAACATGCAGGGAGCAAACCAAGGGTGCGCGCAGGGGACAACAGGTGTTCAGGTAGCCGATGTTGTCGTCACCGGGCAGTCGGCTCAGGGAGCCAGCGCGGGAGCCTGCGGAGCCGGACCGCCGCGGGCCTGCTGCGCCGCGCGGTGCCGGAAGACGTGCCGGTAGGTCTGCGGGGAGACGGTGGTGACCCGGCCGAAGTGGTAGCGGAGGTTGGCGGCCGTGCCGAACCCGGTCCTGCGCGCGATGTGCTCCACCGGTTCGTCGGTGGTCTCCAGCAGCTCCTGCGCCATCCGCACCCGCTGCTGAAGCAGCCACTGCAACGGGGTGATGCCGAGCCGGTCCCGGAACCGCCGCGCGAAGGTCCGCTCGCCCAGATGGGCGGCGCGCGCCAGCTGCGGCACGGTCAGCGGCTCGTGCAGCCGCTCCTGCGCCCACTGCAGCGCCGGGCCGAGGCCGTCGCCCGTCTCCGCCCGCACCACCGGCTTGGTGTACTGCGGCTGGTCGCCCTCCCGGTGCGGCGGTACGACCATCCGGCGGGCCACCTCGCCCGCCACGGCGGCACCGTGGTCCTGGCGCACCAGGTGCAGGCAGAGGTCGATGGCCGAGCCGGTCCCGGCGGAGGTGAGGATGTCACCGTCGTCGGTGTAGAGCGCCGAGGGCAGGAAGTCCACCTCGGGGAAGCGGTGGGCGAAGTCCCCCGCGTTCATCCAGTGCGTCGTCGCCGTGCGGCCCGTCAGCAGCCCGGCCGTGGCCAGCACGTAGGCACCGGTGCAGATCGAGACGATGCGCTTGCCGCGCACGTGCGCCTCGCGCAGCACCTCGACCAGCCGCGCCGGCGGGTCGAGCTGGACGGGGCGGGCGCACGCCGCGACCAGGATGGTGTCCGCGTCGAGCAGGCCCTCGAAATCGTAGGCGGCGTGCACCTGCAGCCCGGCCGCCGTCCGCAGCGGACCGGGGGAGGCGCCGCACATCCGCAGCTCGTACCAGGGGTCGACGAGATCGGAGCGGTCGGTGCCGAACACCTCGCAGGGAACCGCGAGTTCGAACGTAGGTGTGGCATCCGTAACGGCGATCGCGATCACGTGGGGACGCATGTCGGTAATTTAGCGCACCTTGTCGGAAGAGCCGATGGTGCGGCGGGAACCGCGGGGCGAAGCTGGCCGGCATGAGCGAAGCAGAGACAGAACCCACCGGGGGGCCACTCAGTGCCGTCCAGGGCACCGCGATGTACGTGGGCGCCGTGCTCGGCACCGGCGTCATCGCCCTGCCCGCCCTCGCCGCCGAGAAGGCGGGCCCCGCCTCCTTGCTGGCCTGGCTGGCCCTCGTCGTCCTCTCGGCCCCGCTGGCATCTGCCTTCGCCGCACTGGGCGCCCGCTACCCCGACGCGGGCGGCGTCTCCACCTACGCCATGAAGGCGTTCGGCGGGCGCGCCTCGGCCGTCGTCGGCTGGTGCTTCTACCTCGCCGTGCCGCCCGGCGCGGCCGCCGCGGCCCTCTTCGGCGGGGCGTACGTCTCCGCCGCGCTGGGCGGCGGCACCGCCACGACGACCGTCACCGCCGTCGGGCTGATGGTCCTGGTCACCGCCGCCAACACGATGGGCCTGCGGGTGACCGGCCGGTTCCAGTTCATGCTGGCCGGGCTGCTCGTCGTCCTGCTGCTGGTCGCCGTCGCGCTGTCGCTGCCGAAGGCCGACACCGCCAACCTCGAACCGTTCGCCCCGCACGGCTGGTCCGCGATCATGCCCGCGGCGGCGCTGCTGGTCTGGAGCTTCGCGGGGTGGGAGGCGATCACCCACCTGGCCGGTGAGTTCCGCCGCCCGGCGCGCGACCTGCCCCGGGCCACCTACTCGGCCGTGGTCATCGTCGGCGGCCTGTACCTGCTGGTGGCCTTCGCGGTCATCGTCGTCCTCGGCGACGGCGCCGCGAGCTCGGAAGCCCCGCTCGGCGACCTGATGGCCCAGGGACTGGGCGGCCACGCCCGCTACCTCGCCGCGGGCGCCGCCCTGCTGCTCACCACCGGCGCCATGAACGCCTACTACGCCGGCGCCGCCAACCTGGGGGCCGCGCTCGCCCGGGACGGGGCGTTCCCGGCGTGGATGTCCCGCGGCAGCGTGGCGGGCGAGGTGCCGCGCCGCAGCCTCGCCGTCGTCTCCGCCCTCTCCTTCCTGGCCCTGTTCGCCGTCGGCCTCACCGGCCTCGGCACCGAGCCGCTCGTCCTGCTCACCACCGGCTCGTTCGTGGCCGTCTACGCGGTCGGCGTGGCCGCCGCCGTCCGGCTGCTCCCCAAGGGCACCAAGGGCCGGGCCTCGGCATGGGGCGCCAGCGTGGCCGTGGTGGCGCTGCTGGTCATGGCCGGGGTCTACCTGCTCTGGCCGCTGGCCGTGGCGGGGGCCGCCCTGCTCTACCTGCGGCTGAACCGGGACCGCCGGGCCGCCGCCGAAGAGGCGGCCGTCGCCCCGGAACCGCCGCTGGAGCCGGCCGCCGACGCGACGGAGGGGCGACCGTGACCCTCCAGGAGGCCTCCTCGGTCAGCACGCCCGCGGGATGGTCGCCGCCGACCGTGGGGAGCCTGCGCGGTGCCGTGGCCGTCTTCCTGGGGCTGGACGCGGACAGCGCGAAGGCGCCGCCCCCGGTGGGCTCGTACGTACCGCTCGCCCACGACGACCCGTCCGCCGCGCTGAAATGGCTGAACTCCTGGGGATGCAGGATCCGCTACCCCCGCCCCGGTGAGACGGACCTCTTCGGCCCGGCACTGCGCGACTGGTCGTCCCGCTGGTACGCGGTCCTGCCGGGGCCCGGCACCCGGCTGGGCGACCTCGACGACGAGGACCTGGCGCCCCTCGGCGAGTGCTACGCCGAGCTGGCCGCCCTCCGCGCCGGACCGGCGGAACGCCCGCGCACCCTCGGCGCCACCGCCGCCTCGAAGCTCCTGCACGGGTTGCGTCCTCGCACCCTCGTCCCCTGGGACGAGGCGATCGCCCGCAAGCTGCACGGCGCCCGGGACGCCGCGGCGTACGTGGCGCATCAGCGCCTCAACCGGGAGTGGGCCCGGAACATTCTGGCCGACAGCCGCCTCGACGAGGACGGGCTCGCCATGTTGTACAGCTGTCCTGGGCGGCCCCTGGCCAAGATGCTGGACGACTACGCGTACGTCACATTGACTCGATCGGACACACGGTGATTCTTCGCATAGACCATGTCGGGCTGGCCACCGAGGACCCCGGCGGCGTCGCCGCCTTCATGACCACGCTGGGCCTGCGCAAGTACGACGAGGGGCACGCCGACGACTACGGGGTCGCCTGCGAGTTCTGGCAGTTCGGCGGGGGCCTCGGCAACCCCGCCGTCGAGATCGTCTCTCCCACCCAGGAGCCGTCCGCGATCAGCGGCCGGCTGGCCCGCCAGGGGCCCGGGCTCTACCACCTCGCCTTCGAGGTGGACGACCTGGAGAGCGAGACCGCCCGGCTGCGCGGCGAGGGCTGGACGGCTGTCGACGCCACGCCCTGCAAGGGCGCGCGGGACGGGATGACGGTGGCCTTCCTGTACGCTCCGGCCCCCGCCGGCCTGCTGGTGGAACTGGTCCACTACGCCCCCGCCCCGGGGGGCCGCGGGTGATCACACTCGACGACGTCCGTGCGGCGGCCCTGCACCTGCCCCGCACCCAGGAGCACCTGATCAGGGAGTACGTCAAGTTCAAGGTCGGCCGCATCGTGTACGCCTCGGTCTCCCCGGACGAGACGACGATGGGCTTCGCCTTCCCCCGCGAGGAGCGGGAGCTGCTGATCGCCTCCGAGCCCGAGAAGTACCAGCTGCCCCGCGCCTCGGACCTGCGCTACAACTGGGTCCAGCTGCGCATGGGGGCCTTCGACCCCGGGGAACTGGGCTCCCTCGTCGTGGACGCCTGGCTGATGGCGGTGCCCAGGTCCGTCGGCGAGGCCTACCTGGAGTCGCTCGCCGGGGACGCGTGACACCACGGGCCCGGCCGGGCCGGGCCCGTCGCGGTCAGCCGGGGCCGACGCAGGGTCAGGCCGCGCCTGCCCGTACCGGCAAGCGCGGCCTTGAGGGGTGGCGTGACCGGACGTGCGGTCGCGGTCTTCGCCGGTCGGTGTCGGTGTCGGTGTCGGTGTCGGTGTCGAGCCGACTGGTGTCACACCCGGTCCGGCCGGATGCGGCGGCTGCTCCTGGTCCCGGGGTCCGCTTCCGCCCGTTCCCCGCCGCGGGTGCGGTCGCGGGTGAGGAGGACCGTGAAGGCCAGCAACGAGACCATTCCGGCCACCACCGCGGTGAGGGTGGCCGGTGCGCCGCCGCGTTCCATGGCGGAGGCGAGGGCCTCGGGCCCGCTCGTGGGCGTGAGCAGATGCGCCGCGGTCAGGGCACCCATGGACAGGATGCCGGCGATCAGTACCGGCAGCACCTGGCGGAGCAGGGAGCCGGCCGCGAGGAGGAGGCACAGGGCGGCGACGCCGATCGACAGCCCGTACGCGCTCGCCGACAGGTCGGCCCGTTGGAGCGGGAAGTGCGTCGCACCGCAGAGAAGCAGTGCCGCGGCCGTCGTCCAGCGCAGCCAGAGGGGGAGCGCTCCCGTGGGCGTGGCGCTCCGGTCCCGGGGGATCTCGGGCAGAGACGGCCGCGCGTGTGACGGCTGCCGGCGGCGGGGCTGCTGGGGGCGGGCGGGGCGTGCGGCCGGGGCGTCGGGAGGCGGCACGTCCGCCGCTGTCGGCATGGCGGCAGCGGCCGCTGTGCCGTGGGCCTGGGCGGCGCCCTGGAAGCCGCCGTGAGGCGAGGGGGCGCCGGTCGGCTCCTCGCTCAGCCCCTCCGTCGGCGTGGCGGCGGAGGGCGGCTCGGCTTCGGCCTGCGCCGTGCGCTCGGCCTCCAGCTGGCTGATGAGTTCCGCCAGCTCTTCGACGGTCAGCCCGGTGGCGGCCGCCTGGACCGCTTCCTCTCCTGCGTGGGGGCCGTGGGGCGGCCGGTGCAGAAGGGCCACGAGGTGGCTGACGTCGCCGATCGACCGCCGCGCGGCGGCCGTGTGGATCGCCTTGTCGGCGCGGTCGACAGGCTGCGGCGGCTGGGAGAGCCGGGCCACCAGTTCGGAGACGTCGTCCACGGGGCGTTCCACGGCGGCCGCGCGCAGGACCTCCTCCGCGGCCTCCGCGCCGCCCGGGGAGTCCTCCAGCAGGCGGATCAGGTCGACGACCTCGTCGATCGAGCGGGCGGTGACAGCTGTCCTCACCAGGCCGCTGACGGGGTCGGTGCCGGTCTCGTAGTCCGGCGCGTCGAAGGCGCCGGACTCCTGCTCCGGCGCGTCGAAGGCGCCGGGCTCCTGCTCGGGCGCGTCGAAGGCGCCGGGCTCGTACTCCGGCGCGTCGGAGGCGTCGGTCTCCTGCTCCGGCGGGACGCTGGACGGGGGCGCCCCAGGGCTGTCGTCCGGCTTGGGCGCCGGGCGGGCCGTCGACGGTTCCCCCGTGCCCGTCGAAGGGTCTACGGGCGGTATGTCGGGGGTGAGGTTTTCCGATTCCGTCGTCATGGTTGCCTTCCGTTCCGGGCGTCGCCTCAGGACGACGCCGCTGCACAGGCACATGCGGACTGCCCGACCCTTTCTAATCTTTGCCCCTGTGAAGCGCCATCGGAGAGGGTCCGCACGGACGACGCGGACCTTCGGCGAGGCGCCGGGACCGTACGCTCCGCGGCCGCGCCGGGCTCGCGCCAACCCCTGGACGCCAGGACGGCGGAAGGGGCTTACTCCCGCTGGTGCGGGAGTAAGCCCCTTCGGGCAGGCGGGCGTCAGGCGTCAGCCGGACTCGCCGCGCACCGGTGCCAGCGCCGTCAGCTGCACCGGGTCCGTCCCGGAGGCGCTGTGCCGGGCGGCCCAGTTCTCCAGGGCCGTGCGGCAGGCGTGGTCGAGGTGGTGGAGGCCGGAGAGGTCGAGTTCGACCGGGCGGTCCTGGGGGAGGGATTCGAGGCTGTCGAGCATCTTCGGGAGGCGCAGGAAGGTGGCGTTGCCGGAGAGGTACGCCTGCACCGGGCCCGCGCCCTTGTCTATGACCTCCAGTTTGACGTGGGAGGCCGTCCAGGCCGTCTTGGCGACGGAGAGGGCCAGGCCGATCAGGACGCCCTCGAACATGTTGACCGCGACGATCGCCACCGCCGTGACCACCAGGATCACCGCCTCGCCCCGGTGCTCGCGCCAGAGCGGGACGAAGGAGCGCAGCGGGAGCAGCTTCCACCCCGCGTGGACGAGGATGCCCGCGAGGGCGGGCAGCGGGATCAGGGCGAGAGCGGCGGGCAGCAGCGCGGCGAAGAGCAGCAGCCAGACCCCGTGCATCACCCGGGACGCCTTGGTCTTCGCACCGGCCTGGACGTTGGCCGAGCTGCGGACGATGACCGCGGTCATCGGCAGGGCGCCCAGCAGCCCGCAGACGGTGTTGCCCGTGCCCTGGGCGACCAGCTCCTTGTCGTACTGGGTGCGCGGGCCGTCGTGCAGCCGGTCCACGGCCGCCGCGCTGAACAGGCTCTCGGCGGACGCGATCAGGGTGAAGGCGAGGATCGTGCCGAGCAGGCCCACACCGGCCAGCTGCCCGAAGGCGTCGAGCCCGGGCGGCTGGATCGAGCCGAGCAGCCCGTGCACCTCGACGGTGGCGACCGGCATGCTGAACACCAGCGAGGCGACGGTCGCCAGCAGCACGGCGGCGAGCGCGCCCGGCACGGTCCGCACCCGGCGCGGCAGATGCTTCCAGAGCACCATCACCGCGACGGTCCCCGCGCCGAGGCCCAGCGAGGCGAGCGCGGCGGGGCTGCCGACCGCCTCGGCCATCGCGCCGGGCAGCCCGGTGATCTTGCCGAGCCCGGTGACCGGCGCCGGAAGGCCCGCCGCGGCGTAGAGCTGGCCGGCGATGAGGACGAGGCCGATGCCCGCGAGCATGCCCTCGACCACGGAGACCGAGATGGCCCGGAACCAGCGCCCCAGTTTCAGCGCGCCCATGGCGAGTTGGAGCAGCCCGGCGGCGAGCACGATGACGCCGAGCGCGGCCAGGCCGAAGCTCTGGACGGCCTCGAAGACCAGCACGGTCAGCCCTGCGGCGGGGCCGGAGACCTGGAGGCTGCTGCCGCGCATCATGCCGGTGACGATGCCGCCCACGATGCCGGTGACCAGGCCCAGTTCGGCCGGGACCCCGGAGGCCACGGCGACGCCCACGCAGAGCGGCAGGGCGACCAGGAAGACGACGAGGGAGGCGGCGAAGTCCTGCCGCAGGTGGGGGAAGCGGGCGGCCTTCTCCACGGCGGGCCTCACAGCGCCCGGAAGAGGTCGGCGCGGGCGTCGTGCGCGAGGACGGAGCCGGTGTGCACCTCGTAGTACCAGCCGTGCAGCCGCAACTCCCCGTTCTCCAGGCGGGCTTCGACGCAGGGATAGGAGCGGAGCCGCAGGAGCTGGGTGAGCAGGTGGCTCTGGACGGCATCGGTGACGGCCGGGTCCTCGACCGCGCCCTGCGGGCGGGGGGTGGCGTGGGCGAGCCAGTCGCGGACGGCGGGGACGGCGGTGAGGTCGTCGCCGCGTACGAGGGCGCCGACGGCGCCGCAGTGGGAGTGGCCGCAGACGACGACGTCCGTGACGCCGAGCACCTCGACGGCGTACTCGATCGTGGCCGCCTCGCTGGTGGGCGGTGTGGAGGCGTACGGCGGGACGATGTTGCCCGCGGTGCGCAGCTCGAAGAGCTCGCCGGGGCGGGCGCCGGTGATCAGCGCGGGGACGACCCGGGAGTCGGAGCAGGTGATGAAGAGCACCTGCGGGGACTGGCCCTGGGCCAGCCGGGCGAACTCCTCAGGGCGCTCCGCGGACTGCCGGCGGAAGGAGCGGGCGTGATCGATGAGGGGCTGCATACCAGTGGTTCCTCCTGGCGCGCCGCGGACGGCGCGTCGGTGCGGACGAGATAGGTGGCGCGGGCGGCACACCGGCATGGCCCCGGGCCGAAGGCCTGGGGGTGACGGGTGGGGCGCGCGCGGGGCGCCGGGGTGTGCCGCGGGTCGGCTCAGCAGCGGAAGACTTGTAGGACGGCGGGTCGGTGCGCGTCCGAGGATCTCGACGCGTGGTGGGTGCCGGAGGGCGGGACGAGTTCCGCCGCCGCACGGACGGCCGCGGCGGTGTCGCCCGACAGCACGGAGCGCGGGAGGCCGTCGGAGGGTGCGCCGGCGGCGGCGCGGTGCCGGTCGCGTGCGTTCCGCAACCCGGTGAGTTCACCGGTGCGTTCGGAGGCGCCGCAGGTGGCGTACGTGGATTCCACCGCCCGCGCGGTGGCGGCGGGATCGCCCTGCGGGCTCGCGGAAGCAGGGTCGTGGGCGCTGTACGCGAGCAGGAGGGGCGCCGGGGAGGCGCCCGGGAACTGGAGGGCCAGGAGGAGGGCGGCCAGCAGCGTGCCGACGAAGCGACTCATCGTGGATCGCACGGTGCCTCCTCTCCGATCCGGACCCGGTCATCGACAAAACGCTAACAGGGTAAAGCGATTGCCAAGTTAACCCGATGTGAAATGGAAGAGCGGGACCTCTTTACTCGCTCTTTAGTTCTGGTGGAAAGCGGCAGCCCTTCTTTCTTTCGCCACAGCTTCCGCACAAGTGAGGGTGGGTAATTACGCAATGAGTTCGAACGGGGAAGCGGCCTGTCGCGGACAGTGGTCCCGTCGGGCCTGGTCAGCGTGGAGACCCGGCCACGGAGGGGAGGGCGGGGCCGGGAGGTGCTCCTGGGGCGGGGAGCCCGGCCGGGACGGGGTGGCGGAGAACACTCCGCGGGAATTGGCGGAAAATTCCCCTTGGGACTTGCTTGGGGAGGCGCGGACCGGACGAGGGAATGCGGGCGCCCCCGGGGAGTGGAACTCAGCCGCCTAGGCGGCATATTCGGCCACCTTCTCGCGGATACGGACGGGCCCGCCCTTTACCCCCGCACCGATCCCCAGATCCGCTCCGGCAGCTCGCGCGCGGCCTCGTCGAGGTCGGTGTCGCCGAGGGTGAGGTGGCGGCGGGCGATGGCGACGACCGGGCCGAGGATCAGCGATTCCAGCAACGACGGTGAGAGCTGGGCCAGTTCGCCGGTGGCGACGTGGTGCTGGAGCCAGGCGGCGAGCGGGGAGAGGCGGGCCTCCTGGGCGTCGCGGAGCTCTTGGGCGTGGGCCATGCCGTGGCGGTCGGCGGTGGCGGAGTGGAGCAGGCGGGCGGCGTCGGGATGGGCCCGGACGAAGCCGAGGTAGGCGCGGACGGCGCCGTGGATGCCCTCGCGTGCGGAGTCCGCCTCCAGCAGGGCGGCGGCGAGCGGGGTGAGCAGGCGCTCCAGCCAGCGCTGGACGAGCGGTGACGTGGGACGGCCGGCGGTTCGCCGGCCGCCACGGTCGCCGGGGGAGCTCTCGTCCCGCCGCAGGCGAAGGCGCGGGGCGGAGGACCGCGAGGGACGGGGGAGGCGCGGAGCTCTTCGACGGAGGGGAACGAACTCCCGCAGGGCCCCTGCCCCTCCCACCCCGCGCGTACAACCTCACCGTCCCCCGGCAGGTCTCCCCTGCGGACCCCCGTACGCACAGTCCGGGCGGCCACACCCCAGGAGGACTCCACCCATGCGACCCCCTCGCACCGCGACGGCCGCCGCCCTGGTCGCGGCCGTGCTCGCCGCGCCCCTGCTCACCGCTCCGCAGGCCGCCGCCGCGCCCGCCGGGCTGAGCGACGACTTCGACGGGGACGGGCACCGCGACCTCGTCCTGCTCGGCGGCACGCACGGCAAGGACGGCCGGGTGACCGTCGTGTACGGCTCGGCCAAGGGCCCCGCCACCGGCCGCGTGCAACTCCTCCACCAGGACTCGCCCGGCATCCCCGGCGCCGTGGAGGCGGGCGACGACTGGGGGTTCGCCGCGACCACCGCCGACCTGGACCGCGACGGGTACGCAGACCTCGCCGTGGCCTCGCCGGGCGAGGACGTCGGGGCCGTGCCCGACCGGGGCGGGCTGACCGTGGTGTGGGGCGGCCCGAAGGGGCTCGGCACCGGCACGGTGTTCCACTCGGACGTCCAGCCGGTCAACGGCCACGGCGACCGGTACGGCCTCGACGTCACCTCCGGGGACTTCGACGGCGACGGTCACCCCGACCTGGTCGGCATCAGCAACTCCCCGGCCGGGGCCCTGTGGCTCAAGGGCCCCTTCACCCGCACCGGCGAACACGGCGGCAGCGGCCGGCTCGGCGACGCGTACGGGTACCTCAGCGTCTCGGAGCTGACCGCCGGACGGCCCGCCGCGGACCGCCCGGCCGACCTCCACATGCTGGGCGACGACCTGGGCGACGACAAGGGCCCGGCCTTCAGCGCCTTCGTCCACCAGGGCGGGCCGCGTTTCGCCGAGAAGCCCGCCCGGGTCGTCGACACCCCGGACGACGGCGGCGGCGAGACCGGCGGCAACGCCCGCAGCGCCGTCGCCGACTTCGACGCCGACGGCCACCTGGACCTCGCCGTCGGCAGGGGTACGGAGAACACCGACGGCGGCGCCGGTTCGGTCGTCGTCCACTACGGCGGGCCGAAGCCGCGTACGCAGACGATCACCCAGGACACCGCCGGGGTGCCCGGCGCCGTGGAGAAGGGCGACCTCTTCGGCGGCTCGGTCGCGGCGGGCGACATGGACGGCGACGGATATCCGGACCTCGCCGCCGGCTCCCCGGGCGAGGATCTCGGCAAGGTGAAGGACGCAGGGGCCGTCACCGTCCTCAAGGGTTCCCCCGCCGGGCTGACCGGCAAGGGCGCCCAGGCGTACGACCAGGACACCGCCGGGGTCGCCGGGGCGGTGGAGGCCAACGACCAGTTCGGCACCGGAGTCAGGCTCGCCGACCACACCGGCGACGGCCGCGCCGATCTGCTCGTCGACACCAACGAGCAGATCGACAACACCCGTTGGGGCATGGTCCACCTGCTGAAAGGCTCGGCGTCCGGCATCACCGGCACCGGCTCGGCCCACTACACGGTCAACACGCTGAAGCTGGCGGCGTACGAGGAGGTCGGCGGGCCGTTCGCGGACTGAGGCGGGGCCGCACAAGCATCCGGCCCCCAGGCGCTGTGTGCGCCTGGGGGCCGGATCGTGGTAGCGGGGACAGGATTTGAACCTGCGACCTCTGGGTTATGAGCCCAGCGAGCTACCGAGCTGCTCCACCCCGCGTCGGTAAACCCCACCGTACACGAGTGGCGGGGTGGTCCCTGACCACGTGGTCAGGGGCGGGGTGCGAGGGCCAGGACCGTCTCGTCGTCCTCGTGGTCCCCGGTGGGGGCGAAGCCGAGAGAGGCGTAGAGGACGGTGGCGGGGCGTGCGGGGAGCGGTGCGGGTTGCCCGGCGCGCGGGTCCTGCGGGATGGTGCCCGCAGGGGGAGGACCGTCGTCGATCTGCCGGGAAGGTGGCAGGGCCTCAGCGAGGCCCGCACACGTGGACGCTACGAGGAGTTCCGCCGTCGGCGCGCCCCGGGCGCGGACCGCGCGGCCCGCCGCCCCGGGACCCTGGGACGCGGCCCCCTGCCCGGTCCTGGTCGCCGACGCCACCGGAACCGTGGTCGCCGCCAACCGGCACGCCACCGAGCTCTTCCCCGCCGCCACCGCGGGCGCCCCGCTGGCCGAAGCCGTACCGGAGTGGCTCGGCGCGGCCCACCGCGCGGCCGTCGCGGCACCAGAACGGCCGGGCGGGGAACGGACGGGGGAAGCGGTGTCAGGGCCGGTCGGGGACCGGTTCTTCCGGGCCGTGCCGACGGCCGCCCGGGGCGGAGGGGCCCGCGAGGCCGGGGCGCCGGAGCTCGCCTGGTGGCTGGGCGACGACTCCGAGCGGGCCGCCGCCGAGGCCGCGCTCGCCGTCGAACGCGAGCGCACCACCTTCCTCGCCGAGGCCTCCAACGCGCTGCTCGCCACCCTCAACACCGAACGCTGCATGGAGGTGACCGCCCAGCTCGCCGCCCGCCACCTCGCCGACGGCGTCGTGGTGGTCCTTTCCGCCACCGGCCGGCGCACCCCGCTGGCCTGGGCCGTGGACGGCGGCGGGTCGACCCGCGCGCAGGTCGCCCTCGACCCGGTCGACGTGCCCGGCCTCGCCGAGGCGCTGCAGGGCTTCCCGCCCGTACCGTCGCGCTGGACCGACCCGGAGGCGCTGCCCGACTGGGCGGTCCCCGAGGGGTTCGACGGGCCGGTCGGCGCGGTCGCCGTCATCCCGCTGCCGGGCCACGGGGTCCCGGCCGGGGCGCTCATCCTGCTCCGCCGCGACGAGCAGCGCGACTTCACCGAGCCCGAGGAGGTCTTCGCCCGCCTCTTCGCCGCCCGCGCCGGAGCCGCCCTCTCCGCCGCCCGGATGTACGCCGAGCAGGCCACGGTGACCGCGACGCTCATGCGTGAACTGCTGCCGCCCCGCCTCGAACAGGTCCGCGGCGTCGAGTTCGCCGGCGGCTACCGCGCCTCCGAACGCGGCGAACGGGTCGGCGGCGACTTCTACGACGTCCACCCCACCGCGGGCGAGGCCGGGGCCTCGCTGGTGGTCCTCGGCGACGTCTGCGGCAAGGGCCTGGACGCCGCCGTCCTCACCGGCAAGATCCGCAACACCCTCCAGGCGCTGCTGCCCATGGCCGACGACCACCCGCGCGTCCTGCGGATGCTCAACGCCTCGCTGCTCAGCTCCCACCACACCCGCTTCGCCACCCTCGTCCTCGCCTCCGCGATCCGCGACGGCGACGCGGTACGCCTCGACCTGACCAGCGCCGGACACCCGGCGCCCCTGCTGGTCCGCGCCGACGGCACCGTGGAGGCGGCTGACACACGCGGGTCGCTGGTCGGCGCGCTGCCCGAGGTCGAGACGACCACCGCCCGGGTCGCGCTGCGCGCCGGGGAGACCTGCCTGCTCTACACCGACGGGGTCACGGAGGCGCGCGGCGGGCCTTTCGGCGACCAGATGTTCGGCGAGGAGCGGCTGCGTGAGGCGCTGGCCGAGTGCGCCGGGATGCCCGCCGAGGCCGTGGTGGAACGCGTGCAGATGCTGGCCACCCAGTGGGTGGGCGGCGGCGAGCACGACGACATGGCCATGGTCGCCGTCACCGTGCCGAGGAACGCGCCGGGAGGCGTGGTGAGCGCCGCCGGCCGGGGCAGGGGCGGCCCATGACCACACGCACGCCCGAGAACACCGCGACGGACCAGGCCGCCACCGAGTGCGAGCCGCTGCGCGCGCTCCTCCGGGACGCCCTGCTGGCCGGTGACGAGTACACGGCGGCCGATCTGCTCTTCACCGCCCTCGACGGCGGGCTCACCGCCGAGCAGGCGCTGCTCGACGTGATCGGTCCCGTCCAGGCGGAGGTGGGGCTCGGCTGGGCCGCCAACCGGCTCACCGTCGCCCAGGAGCACGTGGCGACCGCCATGAACGACCGGATCATCGCCGCCCTCGCCCATCGCTCCCCGCCGCCCGCCGAGCAGCGCGGGCGGATCACCGTGGCGTGCGTCGAGGGCGAGTGGCACGCGCTGCCCGCGCGGCTGCTCGCCGAGACGCTGCGGCTGCGCGGCTGGCGCGTCGACTTCCTCGGCGCCCAGGCCCCCACCCCGCACCTCATCGCCCACCTCCACCAGACCGGCCCCGACCTGGTCGCGCTCTCCTCCTCCCTCCCCACCCGGCTGCCCACCGCGCACGCCGCCGTCACCGCCTGCCAGGGAGCCGGGGTGCCCGTCCTCGCGGGCGGGGCCGCCTTCGGCGCCGACGGGCGGTACGCGCGGCTGCTCGGGGCCGACGGCTGGGCGCCTGACGCCCGTGCCGCGGCCGAGGTGATCGAGGAAGGACTCGGCATGCCCGCGGGCGCCGCCGCGCACGAGCCGGTGGACGACCTGCCGCACCTGGCCGACCAGGAGTACACGATGGTCAGCCGCGGCCGGGCCCGGCTGGTGCGGGAGACCGTCGACGGACTGGCCGACCGCTTCCCGGCCCTGCGCGACTACAGCCGACGCCGGCGGGAGCGCACCGCCGAGGACATCGCGCACATCGTCGACTTCCTCGCCACCGCGCTCTACGTGGACGACGACGAGCTCTTCACCGCCTTCCTCACCTGGACCGCGGGCATCCTCGACGCGCGCGGCGTGCCCGCCCGCTCCCTCGTGCCCACCCTGGAGCTGCTCGCCGAGCCGCTGCGTGACTTCCCCCGCGCCACCCGCCTGCTCCACCGGGGCGGTGACGCTCTCGCCGCCCTCCCGCACCCCACCGGCCCCGGAAAGCCCGCATGACCCCTCTGGACAACCTCTACGGAAACGGCCTGACCGTCACCGCCGAGCCCGCCGCCCCGGGCACCCTGTGCCTGCGGCTCACCGGTGACCTCGACCACGAGAGCGCCGACGCCCTGGTACGGGCCGTCACCGCCCGCCTCGGCGTACGGCCCGCGCCGCGGCGGTTGCGGCTGGACTGCGCCGGGCTCACCGCCTGCGACGCGCTGGGCCTCTCCGCGTTCCTCATGATCGGCCGCCGCACCCGCGCCGCCGACTGCGCCCTCCACCTCGACCGCACCCCGCCCCACCTCGACCGCCTGCTGACGGTCACCGGGACCCGCGGATACCTGGTGGGGCCGGACGAGGAGCCCGGCCCGGCCTGACGGACGGCGGATGCACGGCGCGTACGCACGCAAGGCGTACGCCCGGGGCCGCGCCGGTTCAGTCGCCGCTGCCGCTGCCGCCCCCGCAGCTCATGGGCCCGCTGTCGCCGCCGGAGCTCCGGCCCCACCAGCCCTGATGCCGCCGCCGCGTGGAGAGCTCCTGTTCGCGGCGGTCCTGGCGGACCAGCTCCGCGAAGCGGCGGCGGTTGTACCGGCGCTGCTCGACGGGCAACGAGGTGTGCCACCGCAGGAAACGCACCCCCGCGACGGCGATCCGTACGACAAGGAGGGCCGCCACCACTCCGATGAGACCCAGCGCGGCCACCACAAGCACCGGGATTTCCATTTTTCCCCCTACCTGGTTCCGCGGCGCGCGCTCTCGCCGCGTGCCGTGCTGGATTCCGCGATGCCCGCAGCGGGGCGAGGCCAAAGGGGAATTGAGGGAACTCAGAGGTTCGGGGCGGCGGTCTCCGGGCCGCCCGGTCCGTCACCGGCAGC
Organism: Streptomyces sp. NPDC058373; assembly: GCF_042723275.1. Lineage (NCBI taxonomy): Bacteria > Bacillati > Actinomycetota > Actinomycetes > Kitasatosporales > Streptomycetaceae > Streptomyces > Streptomyces sp. NPDC058373. The sequence continues at coordinate 16,748 of NZ_JBHXJE010000040.1, forward strand.
CGCCCTCGGGCGTCCGCGCTGGTCGGCGGGGGTACGAGGCCGACGGCATCCCGTCTCCGAACGGGGCGTGCGCCCCTTGTTCCGTACCGGAATTCTGGCGGAGTCGGGCGGCTCCTCCGGCGCGGTCGGCCTTTCCCGGAGCGCTCCCCCGTAAGAGGAAGGACGCGCCCCTGAATTCCCCGGTCCGGAGCAGGGGCCCGTTTGAACAGGGGGATCGTGGCAAAAAGCGCTGAACGGAACGGACCGTCCGAACCGAGGAGTGGGATGCGTGGAGTGCCAGGAGAAGCAGTCCGGCCGCGAGAACCACACCGTGCGCCCCTGCGGTCACCGGCGGCATCCGCGGCCCCGCAGCCCGGGCCTCCGCGCGGACCGATGGGGCCGCGTCGCCCCGGGCGGACGCGAAAAAGGAGGACAGGAGCATGCTGGACAGATCCGGGATGGACATCACGACGAGCGCGGAACCGTCCGCATACGTCATCGGTGTGCACGGCGACGTGGACCTGCACACCGCACCCGCCCTGGACGCCGCACTCGCCCAGGCGCTGCGCGGCGGCGGGTCCCGGACGGTCGTGGACCTGTCCGGGACGGGCTTCGCCGACTCCAGCATCCTGGGCAGTCTGCTGCGCGCCCTGCGCGATCACCGCGACCACGGGCGGCGGCTCATCCTCGCCGGACCGATGAGCGACCTCGTCTCCCGGCTCTTCGAGGTGACCGGCACCCTCGCCGCGTTCGAGACGGCGCCCACGGCGGAGGCGGCCCGGGAGCAGTGAACCCGGCCTCTTCCGGGTACCCGGTCCCCGGTGGCAGCCCCGCCGGGGGCCCGGGACCGGGCCAGGACGAGCAGGCCGTACCGCAACCGCAGAGCCGAGCAGCCGTACCGACGCGCAAGGGGGCCAGTCGTGACAGTCGATGAAGGCGACGGAGACCTGATCCAGTACCGGCCGGGCCCCGCCCGCGCCGAGGGCGACCACCGCCCCGGCATCCGGTCCCGGACGGCGGACGTGTCCCGGACCGTGGAGGCGGCGCGCCGCCTCGACCCCCGGCGCGGGCCCGAGGTGCCCAGGACCGCCGGGGAGGCCCGCGACCTGGTCCAGCGGGCCCTGAGCGAGAACTTCGGCCCGGACGCGGACGCCCCCGACGGGTTCGGGGACACCGTGGTCGTCGCCGACGCCCTGCTGGTCACCTCGGAGCTGGTCACCAACGCCGTCCGGCACGGCGGCGGCCTCACCGGCTTCGATGTCCAGCTCGGCGAGGCGCACCTCACGCTGCACGTCAGCGACGCCAGCTCGGCCGTCCCGGTCCCGACCCGCCCGGACGGCCCCTTCGACCCCGACCGTCCGATGGTCGGCGGCTACGGCTGGCCGCTCGTACGCCGCCTCGCCCGGGATGTGTCCGTGCGCCTGCTGCCCGGCGGCGGCAAGTGCGTCACGGTCACCCTGTCGCTGTTCTGAGCGCCGCCGGCCCCGGGCGGGTACGGACCGCGGGGTCAGTCGCGGGCGCTGTCGTCGGGGACCGTGGTGGCGCCGCGGAGTCGCTCGTTGACCCGGAGGGCCTCTTCGAGTTGGTCCTCCAGGATCACGATGCGGCAGGCCGCGTCGATCGGCGTGCCCTGGTCGACCAGCTCCCGGGCGCGGGCCGCGACCCGGAGCTGGTAGCGCGAGTAGCGGCGGTGGCCGCCCTCGGAGCGCAGCGGCGTGATCAGGCGTGCGTCGCCCACGGCGCGCAAGAACGCCGGGGTCGCGCCGATCATCTCGGCCGCGCGGCCCATCGTGTACGCGGGGTAGTCCTCGTCGTCGAACTTGTCTGTCGTGTCCGGCGGGGTCTGTCGGGTCACCTGCACCTCTTCGTGGGACGGATCGCTGCTCCTTCCGGAGGAAGTTTCCCCGGCCGTTCCGCTTCACGAGGCGGGCTCGGAACCTCCGGCGGATCGCAGCACCCGGATAAAAAGGCTAACTCCGGGGAGACCCGATGTCTAACGTGGCCGTGACAGTTTTGCCGAGGTGTCGCGGCGCCCGGGCCGCCACGAGCGGGGCGCGGCCGGACGCCGGGCCGCCGGGAGGCGGCCGTGGTGGGGCCGCGGACGGCGGGCGAATATCTGTCGCGGCTGGTGCAGAAAGAGGCGGCGTGGCGGGTGCGGGTTTCCTGACCGGGCAGTGAGCGGAAATCCGCAGGGGCCGCCGAATGGGCACTTTCGGCCCCTCCACCGACGGAGGCTGCGTGCTAGTGTCGGAGCCAGTTGCAGTTGTGGTTCCCAGAATTTCACGCTCCTTCGCGGAGGGCCTCACCGAGAAATCGGCGGCCATCGGCAGGAACGCTTGTGTATTTCCGGAGATTTTTCTCCGGACGGGGTAATCATCGCGGCGGCGCGGGATTCGCACAGTGCGGGTCCCGGTGAATTGCCCCGAAGGAGATATGACATGGCTACTGGCACCGTGAAGTGGTTCAACGCGGAAAAGGGCTTCGGCTTCATCGAGCAGGACGGCGGCGGCGCCGACGTCTTCGCCCACTACTCGAACATCGCCACCTCCGGCTTCCGTGAGCTCACGGAGGGTCAGAAGGTGAACTTCGACGTCACGCAGGGCCAGAAGGGCCCGCAGGCCGAGAACATCGTTCCTGCCTGACGTCTGGCGGTAGCGTAGACGTAGCTGGGGGCCCGCACCTTGGGTGCGGGCCCCCAGCTCGTGCTTTCCCCGGCGAGGCCCAGCAGCCTCGTCCGCGCCCCGTTCCGCGGGGCGCCGCCCCCTCGGGCGCACCGGCCCCTCCGCCCTCCCCTCGACGCGGCTCGTCCGCGCCCGGCCGGCGGACCGACCGCGCACTCCATCTCCCGGACGAGGCCCAGGCCCCGCCCGGCCCGCCCCCGCGAAGAGCGGGAGCGAACCCGCGATCCTGTACGGCGAAGGCGCCTCGTGTGCGCCGCCGGGAAATCGCGGCAGCACGCCGCAGCAGGCAAACCGCAGCAGGGTGAGAGCTCCAGGCCGCGGTGAACGACCGTGATCCGACCGGCCCGCGCCGACCCCGGAGAACGCCGCCCGTAAGTCCCGGGCTTTCAGGACAAGGCGCGAGCGCGCCACCGGCGCGCCCCCTTGCGTCTACCTGATGTTCCTGTTCCAGCTCCACAGCCTTCAGCTTTACGGCCTTCCGGCTTTACAGCTTTACGGCTTTTCCCGCATTTTCTTCGGTTCGTATCGGTGATTCTTCCGCGTCTCAGCTCTGCGCGGCCGGGATTCCCCGGCGTTCCGCAACGAGGAGGTTCCCCATGAACCAGAACCGCGCGAGTCGCACCGACGACCGCACCGGCCGACGCTCCGGCGGCGGCTACCGGGGCGCCGGCGCCCCCCGCTCTGCTTCCCCCGACCGCTACCGCTCCCCGGGCCGCGGCGGCCCCCAGGGCGGCCAGCGCTCCGGCGGCCAGCGCACCCGCGCCGGAGCCCGCGGCGAGTTCGCCCCGCCCGCCACCGGCACCCCCGCCCTCCCCCCGGTCGAGGCCTTCGACCAGCTCGGCCTGCCCGCCGCGCTGCTCACCTGCCTGACCGCCCAGGGCGTCACCCAGCCGTTCCCGATCCAGGCGGCGACCCTGCCGAACTCCCTGGCCGGGCGCGACATCCTCGGCCGGGGCCGCACCGGCTCCGGCAAGACCCTCGCCTTCGGCCTCGCGCTGCTGGCCCGGCTGGAGGGGCAGCGCGCGGAGGCGCGCAGCCCGCTCGGTCTGGTCCTGGTCCCCACCCGCGAGCTGGCGCAGCAGGTCACCGAGGCGCTGACGCCGTACGCCCGCTCGCTGCGGCTGCGGATGACCACGGTGGTCGGCGGGCTCTCCATCGGACGCCAGGCGTCGGCGCTGCGCGGCGGCGCCGAGGTCGTCGTGGCGACGCCGGGCCGCCTGAAGGACCTCATCGACCGGGGTGACTGCCGCCTGGACCGGGTGGGCGCCACCGTCCTCGACGAGGCCGACCAAATGGCCGACATGGGCTTCATGCCGCAGGTCACCGCGCTGCTGGACCAGGTACGCCCGGGCGGGCAGCGCATGCTCTTCTCGGCGACCCTGGACCGCAACGTCGACCTGCTGGTCCGCCGCTACCTGGACGACCCGACCGTCCACTCCGTCGACCCGTCGGCGGGCGCGGTCACCACCATGGAGCACCACCTGCTCCAGGTGCACGGCGCCGACAAGCACGCGCTGGCCACCGAGATCGCGGCCCGCGACGGCCGGGTGATCCTCTTCCTGGACACCAAGCACGCCGTGGACCGGCTCGCCAAGCACCTGCTCCAGAGCGGCGTCCGCGCCGCGGCCCTGCACGGCGGCCGCTCGCAGGCCCAGCGCACCCGCACCCTCACCCAATTCCGCGACGGGCACGTCACGGCGCTGGTCGCGACCAACGTCGCCGCGCGCGGCATCCACGTGGACGACCTCGACCTGGTCGTCAACGTCGACCCGCCCGCCGACCACAAGGACTACCTGCACCGCGGTGGCCGTACGGCGCGCGCCGGGGCCTCCGGCAGCGTCGTCACGCTGGTCCTGCCCGAGCAGCGGCGCTCGATGAGCCGCCTCATGGCGGACGCGGGCATCACTCCGCAGACCACCCGGGTGCGCTCCGGCGAGGCAGAGCTGAGCCGGATCACCGGCGCCCGGACGCCCACCGGCGTCCCCGTCACCGTGCGGGCGCCCGCCTCCGAGTCGCCCCGGCGCGGAGCGGCCTCCTCGCGCGGGCGTCGCAGCCCCGCGGCGCAGGCGCGCCGGGCGGCGGCGGTGCGGTCCCGTCCGGCCGGGCAGAGCGGCGCCTCGTCGCTCGGCTCGGCGGCTTGAGCCGCGCCCCGGTCCGTCCGGCCCCTCGTCCTGACGGGGCCGGGTGGCGTCCGGGGCGTGTCGGGTCCGGGTCCGGCTCCAAGTACCCCTGGGGCCGGGCCCGATCCGTACGGCGGGAGGGGAGCAACGGGCAGAACGCTTGCCCGAATCCTCGCCCGCCACGGGTGCGGACGGATACGCTCATGACGTCCTCGCGCTCCTTCCTGACCGGCCGGCCGGGGGCGCCATCCGGCGCCGGTCCCCTTCGAACCCCGTGAGTTGAGGCACCCATGCGCTGTGTCATCGCCCGCTTCCCCTTCGACCTCGTCAAGAGCGAGGTGGTGGCCAAGATGAAGGGCGTCAAGCCCGAGCCGGTCACCGGCGAGTACGTGATCATCGGCCGCCACCACTACCCGGTCAAGCAGGTCGGGGAGGTCATCACCCGTCAGGACCGGCGCGACTTCAGCGCCGGTGAGGTGACGCGGGCGCTGACCCGCCTCGGTTTCACCTGCCGCCCCGCCCCGGGCACCGAGCCCGCCCCCGCCGCGCCCGAGCGCAGCGCCGTCGAGACGGCCGCCGCCCAGCTCGGGGGCGCTCCGGAGCAGGGCTGACCCGCCCCTCGAGCCCGGCCGGACCTGGTCGACACACCAGGTCGGGCCGGGCTTTCGTCTGCCCGTACGCAGGTCAGACGGTGCGGCGGCCCCCGGAGGGGCACTGGGCAGAGGCGGGCTGACCTGGCGCCGAAAACCAGGCCCGGCCGGCGTTTGAGGCCACCCCACCCCACCCCAGCCCGGCCGGGCGTCAGCCCGCTGCGCAGGCGGGGGCTGCCGGGGCCGGGCCCGGGGGAACCGGAGCGCCCCCCTCGTCAGCGGCCCCCGGCCGCATGATCTGGGCCGAGGCCAGCATCGCCTCGATGAGCTCCTCCGAGTCGAGACGCCTCTCGAAGCCGGTCACGTCCTCCAGCTTGGTCCGGAGCGAAACCTGGCGGGGAGCCAGCAGCTGGCAGCAGTCCTCGTCCGGGAGGACCGAGATGTCGGCGGTGCCGACGCGCCGCGCCTCATCGATGATCTCCTGCTTCTCCCAGCCGATCAGCGGCCGCAGCACCGGCAGGGTCGCGGCCTCGTCCACCAGCGCCATGTTGCTGAGGGTCTGGCTGGCGACCTGGCCGAGCGCGTCCCCGGTCACCAGGGCCTGGGCGCGCAGGCGCCGGGCGAGTGTGGAGGCGGCCTTGACCATCAGGCGCCGCTGGCCGACGACCTGGAAGCGCCCGGCTCCGGCCACCGCCAACTGCTTCTGCGCGTGGCCGAGCGCGACGATGTGGAGCTTGCCGGGCGACTGGTAGCGGTTGAGCTCGCGCGCGAGGGCGTACGCCTTGAAGGCCGAGGCGGCGTTGGTGTAGGGGGCGCCGGTGAAGTGGACGAAGTCGCAGCGCAGGCCGCGCCGCATCGCGCGGTGGGCGGCGACCGGGGAGTCGTAGCCGCCGGAGAGGAGGACCAGGGCACGGCCGCTGGTGCCGACGGGGAGGCCGCCCTGGCCGGTGTGGCGCAGGCCCGAGACGTAGGACTCCTTGCGGTCTATCTCGACCTCCACGCGTATGTCCGGGCGGGTCAGGTCGACGGGGAGGCCGTGGGCCTCCTGGATGCGGGCGCCGACGAGCCGTTCCAGCTGGGTGGAGGTGAGCGGGAAGGGCTTGTGGCGGCGGCGGGCGCGGACCGCGAAGGTGGTGCCGGGCGCGGCCCCGCCCAGCACGGCCACGGCGGCCGCGACGATCGCCTCCTCGCTGGTCTCGACCCGCACCGCCGGCTGCACGGCGACGAAGCCCATCACTCGACGGGCCCGCTCGACCAGCTCGTCCTGCGGGGCGTCGCCGCCGACGACGGTGACGTTCTGCATCTCCTTGATCCAGGTGGAGCCGGGGAGGCCGTGCAGGGCCTGGCGCAGGTTGTCGTGGAGGCGCTCGACGAAGAGGTGCCGGTTGCGGCCCTTGAGGAACACCTCGCCGTGCTTCAGCAGCACGCAGGGCCCGATCGGTACGGGTCCGGCCAGATCGGGGACGCCCTGAGCGGGCACGACGGCGTTCACGGTTACTCCTCGCAGGACAAAGACGACGGCGCCGCACAGCGCGGGCGGCCGCGGACCCGGGCCCCGGCCCCCGCCGGTCGGGCGGGCCGTCCTCCAGGTTAAACGGGCCCGTGGAGGAGCCGTCCGGTCGGTGCGGGCGTCCGCCGTGTGATGTTTCACGTGAAACATCGCGAGGTGGCACAGGAGGGCCCGAACCGGACGCTCCTGTGCCACCTCGTGCGGCAGGGCTCAGCCCGGGAGCCGCAGCCTGCTCCGCCGCGCCGCCGCCACCAGCTCCGGCACGGTCGCGAACTTGGTGCGGACCCGCCCGTCGCGCTGCCCGCTCTCCCGCTCGGCGCGGTCGATGGCGGCGAGGCCGCGGGCGTCGACCAGGCGCCGGTTGCGGCGGCGGGCCAGGCGCGCGAACTCCTTGGCGGTGCCGGTCGGCGCGGGCAGCTCGCCCGCCACCGCGTCGGCGAGCAGTGTGGTGACGGTCTCGGCGGCGCAGGCCCGGTTGGCGCCGATGCCGCCGGAGGGCCCGCGCTTGATCCAGCCGACCACGTACTCGTTGGTCCGGCCCTCGACCCGCCCGCCCTCGTGCGGGACGGTCCCGGTGGCCTCGTCGAAGGGCAGGCCGGGCACGGCCACGCCCCGGTGGCCGATCGACCGGACCACGAGATGGGCCGGTATCTCGGTCCCGCCGGTGACCTGGACTCCGGTCACCGCCTGCTCGCCGGTGAAGGCGACCGGCGCCGAGTGGAAGCGGAAGACGATGCGGCGGCCGGGCGCGGGCGGGCTCGACCAGTCGACGGCGGCCCGGGTCACCCCGCCGAGCATGCCCGCCTTGTCCAGCGGCCCCGCGGCGTCGATGGCCGCGCCGGTCCGCGGGTCGTGGTCGTCCACGACGAGGTCGACGCCGTCCAGGTGCTTGAGGGCGAGCAGTTCGGTCCGGGTGTACGCGGCGTCCTCCGGGCCCCGGCGGCCGAGCAGCACCACCTCGCGGACCCGGCGGCAGCGCAGGGCGGCCAGCGCGTGGGCGGCGATGTCGGTGGCGGCGAGGGTGTCCGGGTCGGAGACGAGGATGCGGGCCACGTCGAGGGCGACGTTGCCGTTGCCGACCACGACGACGCGTTCGGCGTCCAGCGAGACGGCGTCCGGGGCGTGGTCGGGGTGGGCGTTGTACCAGGCGACGAGGCCGGTGGCGGAGACCGAGCCGGGCAGCTCCTCGCCGGGTACGCCGAGCCTGCGGTCGGTGGCGGCGCCGACCGCGTAGACCACCGCGTCGTGGTGGGCGGCCAGTTCCTCGGCGGTCAGCTCCTTGCCGACCTCCAGGCCGAGCTGCATGCGGACGCGCGGGTGGTGGTGGAAGCGGGCGAAGGCCTCGCCGACCTTCTTGGTGGCGGGGTGGTCGGGCGCCACGCCGTACCGGATGAGGCCGCCCGCGACGGGGAGCCGGTCGACCAGGGTGACCTGCGCGCTGGTGTGCAGCAGCAGGTCCTCGGCGGCGTACATCCCGGCCGGCCCGGTGCCGACGACGGCGACCCGCAGCGGGGCGAAGTCCGAGGGCAGGGAGCGCGCGAAGCCGGGGAAGTCCCAGTCGCGGAAGATCGGGCTGGTGCGCTCCGGCTCGGCCTCCGCTGACGCCCCGGCCGGCACCGGCTCCTCGGCCGTCTGCTCGCCCTGTTCGGGGGCCGTCTCCTCGTAGTAGGCGGCGTTGAGGGCGGCGTACTCGCGGTGGGCGGGCTTGAGGCGGTCCACCGGGAAGATCGCGTCGACCGGGCAGGCGTCGGCGCAGGCGCCGCAGTCGATGCAGGAGCGCGGGTCGATGTGCAGCATCTCGGTGCTGCCGAAGGCGCGTTCCTCGGGGGTGGGGTGGATGCAGTTGACCGGGCACACCGCGACACAGGTCGCGTCGTTGCAGCAGGTCTGGGTGATGGCGTAGGTCATGGTCCGCTTCCGGCTCGGTCGTACGGGCCCGGGGTGGCCCGGACCAGGAGGGGGTGCGGGCCCGTCCAGGACGCGGACCGCGTGAGGCTGACGGCGGCGCGGCGGCGGGCGGGTGGCCCGCCGCCCCCGAGCTCTCGGCTTCGCTCAGCAGGGAGGCGGCCCCCCTGGGCGCCGGCTCGGCTCAGAGCAGGTTGGCCCGCCGGTAGACCGCCGCTGCCGGGCGGGTGAGGAGCCGGGCGGAGGCGAGGAAGTCCATCAGCCCCGAACAGCTCGACCGGATCATCGACTTGTGGTGCTGGTTGGCCTTGGCCTCGGCCAGCGCCCGCTCGGTGTTCAGCCCGGCGTTGCGGTACACGTCGCGGTTCCACATGCTCGTGATGACGAAGTACGCGCAGACGGAGATGAGGAGCGCCTGCGTCTGGCGCCGCAGCCACCCCGCCTTCTCCAGCCGCTTGATCGTCTCGTCCCGGGCGAACTTCATGTGCCGGGACTCCTCGACGACGTGGATGTTGTTGATGGTGCGCACGAAGGGCACCACGCGCTCGTCGCGCATCCAGTCGCGCTGCATCACGTCGAGGACTTCCTCGGCGACGAGGATCGAGGCGTACGCGGCCTCGCCGACCGCCAGCGTCTTGAAGAGGCGGCCCAGCTCCATCACCGCCCGGCGCGGCCGGTAGGCCGGGGCGCCGAGCTTGCGGACGCCGCGCGCGAACATGATGGAGTGCCGGCACTCGTCGGCGATCTCGGTCAGCGCCCACTGGAATTCGGGGCTGCCCGGGTCCTTGGAGTAGATGTCCCGCAGCACCATCTGCTGGAGGATCACCTCGAACCAGATGCCGGTGCTCGCCACCGACCCGGACTCCTGCCGGGTCAGCTCCTTGCGCTGGTCCTCGCTCAGTTCGTCCCAGTAGCGCGTCCCGTAGAGCGAACTCCACTCCGGGCTCATGCCGTGGAAGGACTTGTCGAGCGGCGTCTCCCAGTCCACCTCGGTGGCCGGGTCGTAGGAGAGCTTCGCCGAGGACTCCAGCAGACGGCGGGTGATGTCGTTGATGTCGTGCCCGCCCTCGTCCTGGGCGGTGGGCTGTGCGTCGGTCGTTGCCATGGGAGCGGCCCCTTCGTCCGGATTCGGGCGATACCACACTCGTGGTGTTACCGATGGTAAGAAGAGGCGTCGCCCGAGGGAACCCCTCGGGCGCTGTTATTTACAGAAAGTCGACAGTGGTGTTTCGGGGGGATGGCCGGGCGAGTCGAGGTCCGCATGACCCACGACGAGCTCCACCGCCGAGCCGAGTCCTCCACGCTGAGCGCCCGTGAGCTGAGCGTTTGGCACACCATCGAAGGAATCGACTACCTTCTGGCCGGTGACAACTGACGATGTCGCGGCCGCGGTGCTCCGCGACCTCGGCTACGCGGTGCTCCCTCCAGAAGGCGACGGTCTGCCCGCGCCCCGCTCGTCAGACGCAGACTCCCGGTTGTACTGGCCGTAGCGTCACGGCCTCCGGAGCCCCGCCGCCAACGGGGTCCCCCTCGCCCTCCCCCGACCGGCATAGGCTCACCCCATGTCCACCCCGTCCGACGACCGGCCGGAACCTGCCCCGGGCACCCCGGGCGTCGGCCCGCGCCGTGCCGACCTCCCGCCCCCGCCGCCCGAACCGGTCGACCCCGACCTCGGCCCCGGACCGGCGCCCGGAGCGCGGCCCGAGAGCCAGCTCCCCGTGCTCCTCGCCATCTCGCTCGGCGGCGGGGCGGGGGCCGCCGTCCGGTACGGGGCGACCGTGCTGTGGCCGACGCCGAGCGGGGCCTTCCCCTGGACGATCCTCCTCGTCAACGCCGCCGGCTGCGCGGGCATGGGGGTGCTGATGGCGCTGCTCACCGAGGTGTGGCGGGACGCGCCGCGGTTGGTGCGGCCCTTCCTCGGCACCGGTGTGCTGGGCGGCTTCACCACCTTCTCCGCCTACGCCCTCGACGTGCAGACCCTCTTGGAGAGCGGTCGCCCCGGCCGCGCCCTGGGCGGCCTCGCCCTGACCGTCGTCGCCGGGCTCGCCGCCGTCACCGCCGGGTCGTGGCTGACCCGGCGGGCGGTCCGCCTCCGGTCCGGCCGCCCGGAACGGAGTACGGCGTGAACTGGCTGCTCGTCGTCGTCGGCGGCATGATCGGCGCGCCCTTGCGGTACCTGACCGACCGTGCTGTCCAGCGCCGCCACTCCTCCGACTTCCCCTGGGGCACCCTCGCCGTCAACATGTGCGGCTCTCTCGTCCTCGGCCTGCTGATCGGCGCCCTGCTCACCGGGTCCGCCTCCGAGAACCTGCTGCTCTTCGCCGGCACCGGGATCTGCGGCGCGTACACCACGTACTCGACCTTCTCCTACGAGACCCTGCGCCTCGCCGAGAGCGGCGCCCGGGCCGCCGCCTTCGCCAACGTCGCCCTCAGCGTCACCGCCGCCCTCGGCTCCGCCGTCGTCGGGCTGGGGCTGGCGAAGGCGCTCTGGGGAGGCTGACCGGGGTCCGGCCGGTCCCGGCTCAGCGCCGGATCAGGCCGCGTTCCAAGGCCGCCGCGACCGCCGCCGTACGGGAGTCGACGCCGAGCTTGGCGTAGACGTGGACCAGGTGGGACTTGACCGTGGCCTGACTGAGGTGGAGGCGTTCGCTGATGCGGAGGTTGGACATGTCCTCCGCGACCAGGCCCAGCACCTCCGTCTCCCGCCTGCTCAGCGCCGTGCCCGGGGCGCGCATGCGGCGCGGCAGGCGGTCCGCGACGGCGGGCGCCAGCGTGGTGCGGCCGGCCGCCGCCGTACGGACCGCCTCGGCCAGCTCCTCCGGCGGGGCGTCCTTGAGCAGGTAACCGGTGGCGCCCGCCTCGATCGCCGGGAGCGTGTCGGCGTCCGAGCCGTACGTGGTCACCACCAGGACGCGCGGCGCTCCCGGCCGGGCGGTGGTCGGGGGCGGGGGTGGTGCGGGGAGCGCGCGAGGGCGCGGCCGCGGGGGCGGGGCGGGTGGTGCTGGGCACGGTGGTCTCCGGACGGCGGCTAGGCCGACCGCCTGCGACGAGCGGCCGGCCTCCCACGGTACGGAAGGAAGGGGGCGGCGCCATCGACCGAAAGGTGGAAGGGCGCGGCAGGGGCGAGGGCCGGCCCGCCCCTGCCCGTCCGCCCGTGGAGTGCAGGACGCGGCCGGAGCTGATCACCCGCCCCCGCTCACCACCCCGTCCACAGCAGATGGTTGACCAGCAGCGCTCCCAGCGCCTGCGCGCCCAGCCACGCCCGGTGGTCCCGGAGCGGAAGGAGTCCCGCCGCCGGGAGGAGCCAGAGGAAGAAGGGCTGCCAGATGCGTTCCGTCTCGGCCTTGCTCATGCCGGAGAGGTCGGCCGCGAGCAGCGCCAGCAGGCCGGCGAGGGTGAGGAGGGCGAGGGCGGCCTCGCCGGTCGGGGCCGGGCGGCCGGGGCGGAGGGCGTGGAGGGCGGCGTCGGGGGTGGCCGCGAGGGCGCGGCGGAGTCCGGCCACGGCGGCGAGGCCCACGGCGAAGGTGGCGGCGGCCAGGTTGCCCCAGACCCAGTAGGCGTACGGGCGGACGCCGCCCGCGCCCTGGTAGTAGCGCTCGACGAGTTGGGGGTACGCCTCCCACCAGTGGAAACCCGTCAGGGTGAAGGCGAGGGGGGCGACCAGCGCGCCGGTGAGGAAGGGCAGGACGGGGCGGGCCGTGCGGGTCAGGAGCAGCACGGCGCCGAGGGGGGCGGCGATGAGGGTGAGGCCGTAGCTGAGGTAGCAGGTCCAGCCGAAGAGGAGGCCGGAGGCGAGGGCGGCGAGGGTGGCGAGAGGGGTCGGGCGGGTGCGGGCCGTGGTCGCGGCGAGGGCGAGGAAGGCGATCGACCAGGCGGCCACCCCGGCGAAGTAGCCGTCGGCCGAGGTGCCGGTCCAGACGGCGAAGGGGGCGAGGGCGAGAAAGGGGGCGGCGCGACGGGCCAGGTGTTCACCGGCGAGGGCGCGTACGGCGATCAGTGCCGCGGCCACGCCGGAGGCGCCGAGCACGATGCACCAGACCCCGGCCCAGGCGCCGCCGCCGAGGCCGATCCGGTCGAGGCCGACGAAGGTCAGGGTGGCGCCGGGCGGGTGGCCCGCGACGTGGGCGGGCCAGTTGCCGGGCGGGCCGACGACGATGTGGTCGGTGAAGCCGCGCAGGGCGGCGGGGATGTCCTCGAAGCGGTCGATGACGCGCAGGTACTCGTGTTTGGTGGTGAGGCGGCGCGCCACGCCCCGGTACCAGCCCTCGATCAGCGCGAGGGAGAGGATCCAGGCCAGCGCGGTCGCCCAGGCGGTGAGGAGGAGGCGGCGCCAGGGGAGGCGGTCGGCGAGCGCGGGGCCGTACGCGACGACGGCGGCGGCCACGGCGAGGGCTGCGGGGGTGCCGGGGCCGACGTGCGGGTCCCAGGAGGCGAGCAACGGCGGCCAGTGGGCCTGGAGGGCGCCGTTGGCGCTCTGCCACGCCCAGCCCACGCCGCAGGCCACCGCGACGAGCAGGGCACCGGCCCCGGCCGCGACCAGGTCCAGGCGGCGGCCCCCGCGTCCGGCCGGGGCGGCGGGCTCGTCGGCGGGCCGGCTGCTGTCGCTGCGCTCCTCGGTCTTCACAGGGGCACGCTACGCACGCCCGTGCCCGGGGCCGCGGTGCGACGCCGCCGCGTCACGCGACCGCCAGCTCCTCCGGGTGACGTCGGCCCGCACGAGGAGTCGTACCCCTTTCGTGTGGGGGTGTCCGGCTTACCGTCGGCCCCATGGCCGTCTCCCGTCTGCGCTCCGCCGCGCCACGGCTGCCCTCCGATCCCGGGTTCTGGCGCAGCCCGGTGCGCGGGGTCAGGTTCACCGCGGTGCTCGGCACCGTGCTGCTCGGCGGGATCACCGTGCTGTTCGTGACGGGCCTGCTGTCGTACGCGGCGTACAACCCGGACCTGTCGGCGGTGAACGACAAGACCCCTGGCAAGGGGCTGCTGGGGTTCTACCTCTTCGCCTGGCCGACCGGGCCGCACTGGCTGTACCGGCTGAACCAGGGACTGCACGTCACCGTCGGCATCGTTCTCGTACCCGTGCTGCTGGCCAAGCTGTGGTCGGTGATCCCACGGCTCTTCGCCCTGCCGCCCGCGCGGTCGGTGGGGCGGGCGCTGGAGCGGGTGTCGTTGCTGCTGCTGGTGGGGGGCGCGCTGTTCCAGTTCGCCACCGGGCTGCTCAACATCCAGCTGGAGTACGTGTTCCCCGGGTCCTTCTACACGCTGCACTTCTACGGGGCGTGGGTCTTCATCGGCGCTTTCGTGGCGCATCTGGGGCTGAAGCTGCCCAGGACGGTGCGGGTACTGCGGCACGGGGTCGCGCCGGCGGAGACGGACGAGCTGGCCTCGCCCGACCCCGCGCCCCCGACCGTCTCGCGGCGCGGGGCGCTCGCCGTGGCCGGTGCCGGGTCGCTGCTCCTGCTGGTCACCTCGGTGGGCCGGAGCTTCGACGGGCCGCTGCGGCGCGTCGCGCTCCTGACCCCGCGCGGTGGCGCCGACCCGGGCGAGGGGCCGAACGGCTTCCAGATCAACACGACGGCGGCCAAGGCGGGGATCGTCGTGGCGGACACCCGGGAGCGGTGGCGGCTGACCCTCGTCGGCCCGGCCGGGGAGGTGCGGCTCTCCCGGGCCCAGCTGCTCGCCATGGAGCAGCACGACGCGGCTCTGCCGATCGCCTGCGTCGAGGGGTGGTCGACCTCCGACCAGCGGTGGCGGGGGGTGCGGCTGCGCGACCTGGCCGCGCTCGCCGGGTTCGCGAACGGGCGGGCGCCGGACGTGCTGGTCGAATCGCTCCAGGTCAGCGGGCCGTTCCGGACCGTCGCCCTGCGCGACAACCAGGTGGCCGACCCGCGCTCCCTGCTCGCCCTCGGCGTCAACGGCGAGGCGCTGTCCCTGGACCACGGCTACCCGGCGCGGGTCGTCGTCCCCGCCGCCCCCGGCGTGATGAACACCAAATGGGTGGCCCGGATGACCTTCGGAGACCCGCGATGAACAACACGACCAGGGCGACGCCGGACGCGAAGAGCGGCACGGTGAAGGGCGGGAGGCCGCGCCGCTGGTACGGGGAGGGCCCGCTGCACCTGGTCCTGATGGCGGCCTCGTTCGCCCTAGCCGGGTACGCGGGGGTGCGGCTGCTGGCGGGCGGGGAGACGTACCTCGTGGTGGTGTGGTTCGTGGGCGCGGCGCTCCTCCACGACCTGGTGCTGCTGCCGCTGTACTCGCTGGCGGACCGGGCGGTGGTCCGGGCACCGGGGCGGCGGAGCCGGGCGCGGGCCGGCTTCGTCCGGGTGCCCGCCCTCCTCTCCGGGCTGCTCCTGCTGATGTGGTGGCCGCTGATCACGCGTCAGCCGCCCGGCGCCTACGAGTCGGCGAGCGGGATGTCCCCCGACAGGTTCCTCGGGAACTGGCTCCTGATCACCGCCGCGCTCTTCGTGCTCTCCGCGCTCTGGCTGGCGGCGCGGGCGGCCCGGTCCCGGCGCAGGGCGACGAAGGGCCGGCCGTCGGCCTCCCACTGATCGGCCGTACGCCAGCCGTGCCGACGGGCGTACCGCAGCAGGGCGGGGGTGCCCAGGCGCGCCCAGGGGAAGTGGGTGCCGGGCGCCTGCGGCCCGCGCCCGTCGTCGAGGCGTACGCGGACGTGCTCGTCCACGTCCTGGGGCGAGGTCTCGGCGACGAGGAGGCCGCCGGGTGCGAGCAGCGCGGCGGTGCGGCGGAGCAGGGCGCCTGGATCGCCGCCGATGCCGATGTTGCCGTCGAGGAGCAGGGCGGTGCCCCAACTGCCCTCGTCGGGAAGCTCGTCGAAGACGCAGCGGCGCAGCGCCGTGCGGCCCAGGCGCCGGGTGTGGGCGACGGCGGCCTCGCTCACGTCGATGCCCAGGGCGCGGTGGCCGCGGGTGGCGAGCGCGGCCACCAGCCGCCCGGGGCCGCAGCCGATGTCGATGACCGGGCCCTCGCAGCGGCGCAGCGCGGAGAGGTCGGCGGCGTCGGCGTCGGCGCACCAGCGCTCCACGTCCAGTGGCAGCAGCCAGCCGTCGCTACGGCGCAGGAAGAGCGGGCCCCGGCCGGTGCGCAGGGCGTTGGCGTACGGGTCGGTGGCCCAGGCGGCGCGGCCGGCCGGCCCGGTCGGCGGCAGGGCGGTGCTCATCGGACGGCCGCCCCGGTCAGCCGGGCCAGGGTCGCCGCGAACCGCCCGCCGGGGGCCTCGGCCGCGACGTGCGCGGCGTCCTCGGCCTCGTCCACGTCCCGCAGTTCGCGCAGGTCGCGTACGGCGAGACCCGCGCCGGTCAGCCGGGCGCGCTGGAGGCGGCCGGTGTGCGGCTGCGACATGGGCACCCCGCGGACCAGCCCCGGCCGGGGAACGGCCAGGCCCAGCGCCCAGAAGCCGCCGTCCTCGGCGGGCCCGAACCAGGCGTCGCAGCCGTCCCAGGCCTCCGGCGACAGGGCGGGCGCGAGGTGGGCGGCGGCGAGCTGCGGGGTGTCCATGCCGATCAGCAGGGTGGGTCCCGCGCACTCGGCGAAGGCGGCGGCGATGCGCTCGTCCAGGCCGCCCGCGACCTGCTGCCGCACCTCGATGCCCGGCGGCAGCCAGGGGCCGGGCCGCCCGTCGAGGACGAGGACGCGGCGGCGGGCGGGCAGGGTCAGCACGGTCCGCAGGGTGTCGGCGAGGGAGGCGGCGGCCAGCTCCGCGGCCTCCTGGGGGGTGAAGGGCGGGGTGAGGCGGGTCTTGACCCGGCCGGGCACCGGCTCCTTGGCGAGGACGAGCAGCGTCGTCGGCGCCGCCTTCCATCCCGCCGTCACCGCGCGGCCTCCGCGCGGCCCGTCGCCGCCCCGGTGGGCGCGGCCGAAGGCAGGTTCAGCACGGCGCGCATGTCCCGGACGGCGTGCCAGGTGCCGCGCCAGGTGCCGGTCACCTTGGACCTGCCGGTACGGGCGAGGTAGGGCACGTCCGTCTCGGTGACCTTGAGTCCGGCGTCGGCGGCGCGCACCACCATCTCCAGCGGGTAGCCGCTGCGCCGGTCGGTGAGGCCGAGGCCGAGCAGCGCCTCCCGGCGGGCGGCGCGCATCGGGCCGAGGTCGCGCAGGCGCAGCCCCGTACGGGAGCGGAGCATCCGGGAGAGGGCGAGGTTCCCGGCGCGGGCGTGCGCGGGCCAGGCGCCGCGGCTCTGCGGGCGTCGCCTGCCGAGGACGAGGTCGCTCTCCCCGGCGGCGACGCGGGCGACGAACCCGGGGAGCAGCGCCGGGTCCAGCGAGCCGTCGCAGTCGCAGAAGCAGACGTACGGCGCCGTGGCGGCGAGCAGCCCGGCATGGCAGGCGGCGCCGAAGCCGCGCTGCGGCTCGTGCACGACTCTCGCGCCGAGCGCTCGCGCGACCTCGGCGGAACCGTCGGTGGAGCCGTTGTCCACGACGATCGCCTGCCAGCCGTCCGGGACGCGTCCCAGGACCCAGGGCAGGGCGGCCGCCTCGTCGAGGCAGGGCAGTACGAGGTCCGCGCGGACGGGGGCGGTGGGGTCAGCCGGAGATTCCTTCACGCCGCACACCCTACGGAGCATAAAGGGGCATTTCGGGGCACGCGTTCGTGCGAAACGGCGACATCGACCGTGTGGCGGGTCCCGGCCGGGCGACAGCCTCCGCCGTTCAGGCGGAGCCCGGCCGCAGTGGCGCCGCCGCGAACTCGGCCATCCCCTCCGCGAACCCCACCTGCGGCTTCCACCCCAGTTCGTCGCGGAGCCGCCGCGAGTCGGCGGTCACGTGGCGGACGTCCCCGAGCCGGTACTCGCCGGTGACGACCGGGGCCGGCCCGCCGTGCGCGGAGGCCAGCGCGGCCGCCATCTCGCCGATGGTGTGCGGCTCCCCGCTCCCCGTGTTGTACGCGGCGAAGGAGCCCGGCTCCCGGCCGCCCAGCGCCGCCAGCGCCACCGTGTTGGCCGTCGCCACGTCCCGTACGTGCACGAAGTCGCGCCGCTGCGCCCCGTCCTCGAACACCCGGGGCGCCTCACCCCGGGCCAGCGCCGAGCGGAAGAAGGAGGCGACACCGGCGTACGGGGTGTCGCGCGGCATCCCCGGCCCGTAGACGTTGTGGTAGCGCAGCGACACGGCCCGTCCGCCGGTGGCGCGGGCCCAGGCCGAGGCGAGGTGCTCCTGCGCGAGCTTGGTCGCCGCGTAGACGTTGCGCGGGTCGGCCGGCGCGTCCTCGGCGACGAGACCGGGCCGCAGCGGGGCCCCGCACACCGGGCAGGGCGGCTCGAAGCGGCCCGCCTCCAGGTCGGCGGCGGCCCGCGGCCCGGGCCGGACCGCGCCGTGCCGGGGGCAGTCGTACCGCCCCTCGCCGTAGACGACCATCGACCCGGCGACGACGAGGTCCCGCACGCCCGCCTCGGCCATCCCGGCGAGCAGTACGGCGGTGCCGAGGTCGTTGCAGCCGACGTACTCCGGCGCGTCCGCGAACTCCTTGCCCAGCCCGACCATGGCGGCCTGGTGGCACACGGCGTCGATCCCCGCCAGCGCCGCCCTCACCTGCTCGGCGTCGCGCAGGTCGGCGACGACCGCCCGCGACCCGGCCGGGGGCCGGAAGGAGCCGTCGGGGTGCGCGGCGGACAGCAACGCGTCGAACACCACCGCCTCGTGCCCCGCCGCACTCAGTTCCCGCACGACCTGTGACCCGATGAACCCGGCACCGCCGGTGACCAGTACGCGCATGGGGGTCACGCTAGGTCGCGGGAGGCGGCGGACCGGGCTGTGGCAGGGCGGCATCCGGGCGAACGGGCCGATCGGGCGGCATGACGGGCGCGGCCGACGGGCCCGCCGTCCTGAAGGAGACGACCGTGGCGGCTAGCCGCCCCACACCATCCAGGGCGCCGTCCCGTGAACCAGCGTCAGCACGGCGAGCACCAGCAGGTCGGCGATGCCGAGACCCAGGCCGAGGTAGGCGCGGAAGCGGCGGGGAGTGCCGCGGCGGAGGGCGATGACGGCCAGGATGATCGCGGTCGGGCCGAGGATGAGATTGAGGACGAGGAGGCCGACCAGGCCGGTGACGAAGGAGGCGACGGCCATGCCTTCGGTGTCGCGGCGGCCGGTCTCGCGGGCGGGCGGTGCGGTCAGTCGCATGTCAGGCTCCCTTCGCCGTGCGGCGGCGCCTGCGCTCGCGGACCGCGAAGACGAGGAGCCAGGTCAGGATGAGCGTGCCGAGGACCAGGGTGACCGGCCAGGGGAGGTAGGCGGCGGCACCGACCAGGATGCCCAGCAGGAGCAGGGCGGCGACCAGGAAGACCATGCCGGTCACCTCTCTCGGCCGGGCCGGGCGCCCGGGGACGGTGATGCGTGCGGCGGACGGGTCGGGGGTGCCATGGGCGGTTCCTTCGATCGGTTGATCAACGCGTCCATGACCCCGCGCTTACCCGGAGGTAGCTTCCTCACGCGAGGCATCCCGCGCCCCGGGCAACTCCACAGACCCGGGGCGCCGTCATCCCAACTCAGCCAGCAGCGCCGCCTCCTTCCGGGGACTCAGCCCGTTCCGCCGCTCCCGCCCCAGCCCCCGCGCCAGGCAGGCCACCCGGTGCCCCGGGCCACGCCCTGCCCCGCCAACTCCCGCCCCAGCCATGCCTTCCCGCCCAGTACCAAGATGTCCATACGCCCAGCCAAGCAGGGCGGAGGGTGGACGGGTGGGGGCTTTGCTGACAGCAGAGGACGGGGCCGCCCCGGCCTTCGGCACCGCCCCGCGCGAGCTGTCCGTGCGCCGTGCGATCATCCCGACGTAGTCATGACAAAAGGTGCCTGGGGGCGGGGAGTCGGAATGGGCGGGGAAGCGGAGCGGGACGGTTCGTCGTTGTCGGACGCGGACTGGGAGCGGTTCCTGCGGGAGTCGGTGGCGGGCACCACCGACGCTCCGAAGGAGCCGTCGGCGCGGGCGCGGAGCGTGGCGCACCGGCTGAAGGGCCAGGAGCCGCCCGAGGGCTGGCGTACGTACACTCCGGCGCGGTCGAAACGCCGGAAGACCTGGTACGTCCTGGGGCTGCTGGTCGCCGCGGCGCTGCTGGCCGTGGCGCTCGCCCCGGGACAGGTCGCCGGGCTCTTCGGCGGCGGGGCGTCGCAGGCTCCGGTGAAGTCCCCGCAGAGCGGGAGCCCGGAGCAGGCGCCGCCGACGGAGGCGGCCCTGCGGCCCACGCTGGACGACCCGTTCCGCGGGTCACCCGCGGCGCGGTGGGAGAGTGGCGTGACGGGCATCTCGATGCCCGAGGCCGAGGCCACCGGCTGGATGGACGCGGCCCAGGTGAAGCGGGCCCTGGAGCACAGCCGGACGTTCCTGGCCGCGTCGAACCTGGACCCCGGGGTGCTGCGGGGCGAGCGGCCGAAGAAGGCGACGGCCCTGGTCAACCCGCACCAGGAGGACGTCCGCGCCTACCTCGCGGACGCGTTCCGCGCCCCGGACGAGAAGGACGACCCCCTTCTCCTCTTCAGCCGGTTCGAGGAGTCGCGGACCCGGCTCGTCGGCGACGAGGTCAGGACCAGGGGGCGGCTCACCTACCGGGAGGGGGAGCGCGGCGCCCTGGAGGTGACCGCCGACGTCACCTTCGTCTACCCGGTGACGCGCGCCGCGGCCGGCGGCGAAGAAGTCGTCCGCACCGTCGTCCGGCGGGAGACGGTGATGAGCTGGGACGACCCCGCCGAGGTGCTCACCGAGCCGGGGACGTTCTCGCTGCTCTCGTACCGGCTGCACGTGACCAACGGCGGCTGCGCCGCCAGCACCGGCTTCTTCACCCCGCCCTTCGGCACCGGCCGGGCCGCGACCGGCGACGGGCCCGAGGTCGACCCGTACGACCGCAGCGGCCCGCTCGACCGCCACGCCGGGGACGGGCCGGCCTGCGACACGGCCACGCGGTCCTGACGGGGCGGGTGGCGGACGGCTACGCGGAGCCGAATCGGGAACCGGTGGGTTTGAAGCGTTCCTGACGGCGCAGACGGCGTGTTAACACCGTCTTTATCTCAGCAGGCAGGAGACACATCATGGGCATCATCGCGTGGATCCTCATCGGGCTGATCGCCGGCCTCATCGCCAAGGCGCTCATGCCGGGCAAGGACCCCGGGGGCATCATCATCACGATCCTCATCGGTGTCGCGGGCGGCCTCCTCGGCGGATGGCTCGGCAAGGTCATCTTCGGCGTCGACTCCATCGACGGCTTCTTCGACCTCTCCACCTGGGTCGCCGCCATCGTCGGCTCGTTGATTCTGCTGGCGATCTACCGCGTCGTCACAGGCAACCGACGACGCGTCTGACCGGCCACGCCGAACAGCACAGCACGGCACGGCAGCACAACGGAACGAAGAGCAGCGCACGGCGAACGGCTCCCCCTCCCGAGGGCGGAGCCGTTCGCCGTGCACCGTTCGCCTGGGCGGCGTGGCGCCAAGTGGCGCGAAATGGCGCCGCCGCGATGGACGAGGTCACCCGCCATCTCGCCCCCGGGTCGGTCGACGCGACCGTCGAACTGCCCACGGACTCGCGAGCCGAGCTGACCGGCGCATGGGCCCAACCCTCGCCCCGGGCGAACGCCTCCTCGCCGAAGAGGGCACCAGCAGCGGGTCGTCCGGTACGGCGGCACCCTGGACGGCACGGTCGGACCGCCGGCGGTCCGCACCCCGGACGCCGCCTCTCCCTACGCGGGCGTGCGCGGCGACCTCACCGGAGCCAGCCACTGCTACGCCTACGACCAGGACGGCCGCCGCGCCGCCACCGGGGAAGTGGTGCGGGCGGGCACGACGACCATGTTCCAGGGCGACGGGGCCTCGCCGATCCAGACCTTCTCCGTCGACGCCGGCCTGGTCTCCGGCACCTCCATGGGCGAGTCGGGCGGGCAGGAGATCCACGTGTACCCGTTCGACGGTGACCTGCCGTAGTGCGGCGCCTCTCCCACGCCGACCCCCGCGCCCACGCCGCCCCCGACTCCGTCCCCGAGCCCGACCGACTCCCCGGGTCCGAGCCCGACGGACAGTGGCTCCCCGACGCCGAGCCCGTCGCCCTCGCCGTCCGAGTCGACCCCGGCCCCCGCCCCGTCCACGCCGGACCCCCGGACCACGGCCCCGCCGCCCGCGCCCGGCCCGACCCTGCCGGACACCGGCTCCCAGGACGGGGAGTGGGTGCTCGGCAAAATCGCCGCCGCGCTGCTGGCCGCCGGTACGACGCTGGTCGTGGCCGCCCGCCGGGCCCGCCGCCGAGGCTGATCCCCGCCCTCGGGACTCTGCGGCAAAGCCCTCCCATGTGGGCGATTGATCCCCCTATGGGCGTTTCGCTCACAGGGGGGCGGGAAGGCCGTAGAGAGCGGCGGCCCGCCCTGGCGCCCGCATGTCTCCCGACCCCTCGGGTACGCGGGCTGCCACGGGGGGCGGCGCCTCGTCCGGGGTGGCCGCCCGTCCCCACCGGGGCCGCCCCGGCGCGTCCCCGGACGCGGCACGGAGCACCGTCCGGTACGCGGACGGACAGCACAGGTCCGGTACGCGGACAGAACCGAGACAGAGAGGACCCACCATGACCACCGCACGCGAGATCATGACCGGTGGCGCGGAGTGCGTCGGCGAGCAGGAGACCGTCCTGGAGGCGGCCCGGAAGATGACCACCCTGGGGGTCGGCGCCCTGCCGATCTGCGGAACCGACGACAAACTCAAGGGCATGGTCACCGACCGCGACATCGTGGTGAAGGTCCTCGGCGCGGGCAAGGACCCGGGGCAGACGAAGGCGGGGGAGCTGGCCCAGGGCGAGGCGGTGACCATCGGCGCCGACGACGGCACCGAGGAGATCCTCGCCACCATGACCACGCACAAGACCCGGCGCCTGCCGGTCATCGACGGGCACCGCCTGGTCGGCATGGTGGCTCAGGCCGACGTCGCCCGCGCCCTGCCCGACCCGCAGGTGGGCGACCTTCTGACGGCCCTCTCCAGCGACTGAGGACCGCCGGCCCCGGGCGGGCTCCGCGGCTCCGTACGCGCCCCCGGGCTCCCGGGGTCCCCGCGCCGTCGGCAGCGCGAGCCCGCCGCGGTCCGCCCCCTCCCCCCACCACACCCCCGGCGACTTCGAGGTCCCGCTATGCCCAGTACTGCCCTGCTCGTGATCGACATGATCAACAGCTATGAGCACGCGGACGCCGAGACGCTGGCCGCATCGGTGCGACCGGTCGTACCGACCATGCGGGCGCTCATCGAGCGGGCCCGGGCGGAAGGGACGCCGGTCGTCTACGTCAACGACAACTTCGGCCGCTGGCGCTCGCACCACGACGAGCTCCTCGCGACCGCCCTGCGCGGCCCGCACGCCGACCTGGTCGAGCCGATCCGGCCGGACGACACCTCCATGTTCGTGGTGAAGGCCCGGCACTCGGTCTTCTACCAGACCCCGCTGGAGTACCTGCTCCAGCAGCAAGGCCTGAACCACCTCGTCCTGTGCGGCCAGGTCACCGAGCAGTGCATCCTCTACTCGGCGCTCGACGCCCACATCCGGCGCTTCCAGGTGACCGTCGCCGAGGACGCCGTCGCCCACATCCACCCCGACCTCGCGGACGCCGCGCTGCGGATGATGGAGCGGAACATGGGGGCGGAGGTCCTCCCCTCGGACCGGATCGACCTCACGGTGTGACCGGGGCGGGCGTCGCTCCCTGCACGGTGAGCCGCCCGTCCACGACCCGCGCCACCTGATCCGCGCCGGACAGGTGGCGCGGGTCGTGGGTGACCAGGACCGTCGCGGTGGCGGTGCGGTGGGTGAGGTCGGTGAGCAGGTCGAGGACGGCGGCGCCGCGTTCGTGATGCGAGGAACATCCCGCCTCCCTCACCCCTCTTCGGGCCTCTCGGCCACTCGGTTCCCGGTGGCCTCCACCGTCGCCGTCCGAGGGGGTCGCGGGCATCGCGCGCGGGATGGCACTCCCGGAGCCGGAAGGGGGAGAGGGCGCTCCGCCTTTCGGTTGACCCGCGTGGGGCCCGGTTGTCGGTGGGGCGCGGCAGAATGAACGGGAGACCGAGCACAGAGGCGAACGAGCGCGGCCGGGGGCGGCGGGGACCAGGGGGGGGCTCCATGTCGGGGGAGAAGGCGCCGCAGAAGAAGGGGCCGGGGCGCGGGTACCTCGTCGGTCTGTGCACGGGGATCGCCGCCGTGCTGGTCGCCGTCGGGCTGCTGTTCGTGGTCCGGGGGGCCGTGGTCGAGCGGGACGCGTACCGCGCGGCGCAGCCCTGCGGGGTGCGGACGGTGCCGGACTGCGTGCGGCTGACCCGGGCGACGGTCGAGGGGACGCACGACCAGGCGATGGGCCGGGGCGTGCGGCACTGGCTCCGCCACACCAAGAGCGGCTCGGCCGCCGGCGAGGAACGCGTCCGGATGGACGGCACCTCGCCGGTGTACGACAGGGTGCGCGCCGGGGACACGGTGACCCTCGTCCACTGGCGCGGCGAGGTCGCCTCGGTCCGCCTCGGCGAGGTGGCGCAGGAGGCGCACGGGTCGCCCGAGCACGGCTGGCGGATGCCGCTGGCCGTGGCCCTGTTGCTGCTCCTGCCGGGCGCCGCCTTCGTCTGGTTCGCGCTCTGGTACCGGCGGCACGCGGCCGCGCCACCGCGCGAGACGGTGGTGTTCCTGCCCATGACGGTGCTGCTCAGCGGCATCCTGCTCGGTTCGCTGAGCCTGTTCGGTGCCATGGGCGGCGCGGACGTGGGTGAGGCACTGCGCTTCACGGCGCTCTCCGCCCCGCCGGTCGTGGCCGTCTCCGCGCTGGCCACCTGGTTCTTCCGGCGCCGCAGCCGGAAGGCCGCCGACACCGGCGACGTCGCCCCCATCACCCCGGACGGCAGGCAGCTCCTCGGCGCCCAGGTCCACGGAGACGTCCCGTACAGCCGCGACGGGTACGGCCTGCTCGTCGTCGGCGACGGCCCCCTGATCGCCACCCCCGACCCGGACGGCAAGGTGGCCCTCAGCCCGCTCCCGGCGACGCTCACCGTCGAGCGGGTGCGCGGAATCGAGTCCTCGGACCCGCGCGGCTGGCTGGAGCGGTACCGGTACGACGGGGTGGTGCTGGTCTGCCGCGACGGCGACGAGGAGGTGCTGATAGGCACCGCCCGGCGGGACGCGCCGCTGGTGTGGGGCGCGTTGCGGGCGGCCGGGGCCTGACGCCGCCCCGGTCAGCGCACGGCGAGCGCCGGGTAGTCCGTGTAGCCCGTCGCCCCGCCCACGTACATGTAGTAGCGGTCCCTGACCTCGTTGAGCGGGGCGCCGGTGCGCAGGCGGGTGACGAGGTCGGGGTTGGCGAGGAAGGCGCGGCCCAGGGCGATCAGGTCGGCGCCCTGGGCGAGGAGCTGTTCGCCTGCCGCGCGGCCGCCGTCGGCGGGGAGGCGGCTGGTGGGGAGCAGCGGGTTGGCCATCAACGTGCCGGGCCACTGCTCCCGGAGCCGCCGGAAGGCGGGGGTGGCCGGGTCGGCGAACGCGACGTGCAGGTAGGCCAGCCGGTGGTCGCGCAGGGCGGCGAGGAGCGGCGGGTAGAGGGTGGCGGTGTCGGTCTCGGCGATGCCGTTGACGGGGTGCCCGGGGGAGATGCGCAGGCCGGTCCGTTCGGGCCCGATGGCCTCGGCCACCGCCTCGGTGACCTCCACGGTGAACCGGACGCGGCGTTCGGCGGGCCCGCCGTAGGCGTCGGTGCGGCGGTTGGTGTTCGAGGCGAGGAACTGGTGGAGCAGGTGGCCGTTGGCGCTGTGCACCTCGACGCCGGCGAACCCGGCGGCGACCGCGTGGCGAGCGGCCCGCGCGAAGTCGGCGACGGTGGTGCGGATGTCGGCGAGGCTCATCTCGCGCGGCACGAGGGAGGGCCTGCGCCCGCCCGGGGTGTGGATCTCCTCCGGCAGGGCGACCGGCGAGGGCGCGAGCGGCGTCAGCCCGCTGGTCTCCGGGTGGCCGACCCGCCCGCCGTGCTGGAGCTGGAGGAACATCGGCCGTCCGCCCGCCGCCAGCACCGCGTCGTTGACCCGCCGCCACCCCTCGACGTGCTCGGGCCGGTGGATGGCGGTGATGTTCGGGTACGTCTGGCCCTGCGCGTTCGGCGTCGACGCCTCCGCGATGATCAGCCCGGCGGAGGCGCGTTCCGCGTAATACGTCTCCATCAGCGGGGTGGGCACGCCGTCGGCGGTGGCGCGGTTGCGGGTCATGGGCGCCATGACGAGCCGGTTCGGCAGCCGCAGGGGGCCGAGGGACGCGGGCTCGAACAGCCCGTGCGCACCCGGGGGGTTGGGGTCGGTGAATCGCTCGGTGTCCGTCATGGTGGGACGGTATAAGTTGACACCGGTGTCAGATTCAAGTCCCGTCGCCGGGGTGGGGGAGACGGAGACCGCGATGCGTATCGGTGAACTGGCCCGCCGCTCCGGGGTGAGCGAGCGCTCCCTGCGCTACTACGAGCAGCAGCGCCTGCTCAGCCCCGACCGCACCCCGGGCGGCCACCGCGACTACCCGGAACAGGCCGTCGACCGCGTCATCCGCATCCAGGAACTGCTGGCCGCCGGTCTCTGCACCACCAAGATCGCCACCCTGCTCCCCTGCATGCGCGACAGCGACGGCGGCCCGGCCGCCGTGGCGACCCCGCGCCTGGTGGCCGACCTGTCGGCGGAACGCGCCCGCATCGACCGCACCATCGCCGACCTGCTGCGCTCCCGGGAGGTGCTGGACGACGTGATCGACACGGCGAAGGGCGGGCCGCCCCGGCCGGAGGAGGAGCCCGCGCGCCGCACCGGCGCGTGAGGGAGGCGGCGCCGCGCCGCGCGGTTCGCGTTCGTGGTGGGCGACCGGTGCCCCTTCGTCCTGTACGGACCGGTCGGCCTGACTCTTGAGGCCGAGCCAGTTCAGGCCCGCAGCTCCGGCGGAAACCCGGTCCAGCGCAGCTCCTCCGGGAGGTGCCCGAGGTCGTTGAAGAGCATCAGGGCGGCAGGGCGGCCCGGGGTGTAACGGATCACCGTCAGCCCGGCGTTGGCGTGGTTGAGCCCGATCCAGCGCCAGGCGGGCGCGTCGAGGGCGTCGCGGACCAGCCAGGCCGCGAGGAACGCATGGGTGACCAGGAACTCGTGGCGCGGCTCGTCCCCGTCGGCCGGCCCGGTGAAGAGGGCCTGGGCGGCGCGGACGCGCCCCGGCCCGGGTTCCCGCTCGGCGGCGGGGAAGCCCGCGAGGCGGGCGAGCGTCGCGTCGGCCGACTCGTCCGGCAGTTCGTCACGCTCGGGCAGGTACGGCAGATAGTCCCCCGCCTCCTCGGCGACCTGCGGTCGCACACCGCCGACCTGGTCACAGACGATCCGAGCCGTCTCCGCTGCACGGGCGAGCGGCCCGTGGTGGACAGCGGCCAGCGCCACCCCGCCCAACCGCTCCCCGAGCAGCACCGCCTGCCGCCGCCCGACCTCGGTGAGCCCGGACTCGTCGGGAGTGGCCTCGGCATGGCGGGCGACGTAGAGATACCGGGTGGCGGGCATGGGCCTCGGCTCCTCGGGGCGGGGGGCGCGCCGCGCTCGCGGGGCGCCCGGGGATCTTGGGTGGTCAGGAGGACGCCGGGGGTACGGGAGCGGTTCCGCACGCCCCCTCACCGACCGGCGCCGAGCCTTGAGCTCCGGCACGGTCAGGCGGCGCGCAGCCAAAGCCAGCCTGGCCCGCGCTTGAGGCCGTCTTTGACGGGCACGGTCAGGCGGCGCGCAGCCAAAACCCAGCCCGGCCGGTGCTTGAGGCCGGCCGCAGGCGACGGCACGCCAGCCGCAGGCTAGCCCCGCCCCGAGACCCGGTCGGCCAGCCGCGCCACCCAAGCGGCCTCCCCGGTGGCCCGGGCCAGCTCGCGCCGGTCGGCCGTGCGATAGGCCGCATACAGAGAACGCACCCCGAGCCACCGCAACGGCTCGGGCTCCCACTTGCGGACCCGGTGGCCGACCCAGGGAAGCGTGGTCAGCTCGGTGGCCGCCCCCTGCCCCGCGTCCTGCTGGACGAGGTCGCGCAGGGTACGGGCGGCGAGGTTGGCCGTGGCGACCCCCGACCCGACGTACCCCCCGGCCCACCCGAGCCCGGTGGACCGGTCCAGCGTCACGGTGGCACACCAGTCGCGGGGCACCCCCAGCACACCCGACCAGGCATGGGCGATCTCGGTCCCCTCCAGGACGGGGAAGAGCCGGACCAGCAGCTCCCGCAGGGCGTCGACCGTGGCGCCCTGCGTACGCCCGCCCGTGTCGGTCCGCGACCCGAGGCGGTACGGGACGCCCCGGCCCCCCAGCGCGATCCGGTTGTCGGGGGTGCGCTGGGCGTACAGGTAGGCGTGCGCCATGTCGCCGAGCGCCTCGCGCCCCTCCCAGCCGATCTCCTCCCAGACCTCGTCGGGAAGGACCGGCGTCGCGACGACCGAGGAGTTCATCGGGAGCCAGGTCCGCCGCTGGCCCTTGAGCGAGGCGGTGAACCCCTCGGTGCAGCGCAGGATGTACGGAGCGCGGACCGTGCCGTACGGCGTCACCGCGTGCTTGGGGCGGATCTCGGTCACCGGGGTCGCCTCGTGGACGACCACGCCGAGCGCCTCCACGGCCGCCGCCAGCCCCCGGACCAGCTTCACCGGGTGCACCCGTGCGCCGTGCGGCGTCCAGGACGAGCCGACGGCGCCCGCGACGCGTATCCGGCGGGCGGTCTCGGCCGCGCCGTACAGCTCGCGGTCGCTCTCGCCGTACCCCAGCTCCGTCTCGTGGAACGCCTTCAGCCGCAACAACTGGGCCGGTGTGTAAGCGACTTCGAGGACGCCGCCCTGGTGGACGTCGGCGTCCACGCCCTCCTCGGCGGCCACCTTCACCACCTCGTCCACGGTCGCGTTCATCGCCCGCTGGAGGCGTACGGCCGCCTCCTTGCCGTGCAGCCGCGCGTACCGCTCGCGCCCGGCGATGCCGTTGTACAGCCAGCCGCCGTTGCGCCCCGACGCGCCGAAGCCGCAGAACCGCTGTTCCAGCACGGTGATCCGCAGATACGGTGCCGCCTTCTTCAGGTAGTACGCCGTCCACAGTCCGGTGTAGCCGCCGCCGACCACGCACACGTCGGCGCTCGCGTCGCCGGGCAGCGGCTCGCGGGGCTGCGCTGGGCCTTGGTCGGCGTGCCAGAAGGAGATCCCGCCGTTGACGGTGACTGTGCTCATGTGTCGGTCCCGGGTGTGGTGGTGGCGCGGTCGGCTGGACAGGACGGTACTGCCCGGCGGAGCGGCGCGGGAGAGGGGGCAGCGGCCACGGTCGGCCGACCGGGCCAGGCCGAATCACCGCGCCCCGCCCGCACTTGGGCTCGTACGATCACCGCGTGACCCAGTCCGGCGCCTTCCCGCACCCGTACGGCCACAGCTCCCGCGCCCCCCGCACACCCGGCGGCGGCGCACCGGCCGAGGAGGGACAGGGCTGGCCAGAGCTGGCCGTGCCCACCGAACTCGTCGCCAGCCAGGCCCGGTTCAACGGTTCGCGCGGGCAGGCGTTCACCGCCGCCCTCCCCGGCCGCGCCGCCCACTTCCGCCACGCCTGGGGCCTGCGCCCGGACGGCCCGCCGATGCACGGCATGGCCTCGCTCGTCCTCCCCGTCCGGCTGTCCGCCCACGGCGACGCCGCCGCCATGCTCAAACTCCAACTCCTCGACGAGGAGAACGCCGGTGAGGGCACCGCCCTGCGCGCCTGGAACGGCGACGGCGCCGCCCGCCTCCTCGCCGAGGACCCGGCCACCGGCACCCTGCTCCTCGAACGGCTCGACGCCGGACGCCCGTTGGAGGCGCTGGCCGACACCGACGAGGCCGTCGCCGTGCTCGGCACCCTCCTCGCCCGGCTCTGCGCCCACCCCGCGCCGCCCGGCCTGCGCCGCCTCGCCGACATCGCCGCCCGCCTCGTCCACCACGCGCCCCGCGCCGCCGCCTCCCTCAGCGACCCCTTCGAGCGGGCGCTGCTCGCCGACGTCGCCGCCGCCGTCCGCGAGGTCCTGCCCGAACCGGGCGACCGCCTCCTCCACTGGGACCTCCACTACGGCAACGTCCTCGCCCCGCACCCCGGCACCGAGGCCGCCGCACGCGGCCCCTGGCTCGCCATCGACCCCAAACCCCTCGCGGGCGACCCGGGCTTCGACCTGGCCCCCGCCCTGCACAACCGCTTCGACCCCGCCGCCGTCCGCCGCCGCTTCGACGCCCTCACCGCGCTCGCCGGACTCGACCGGGGCCGCGCGGCCCGCTGGACGCTGGCCCGCGTCCTCCAGGAGACCCAGTGGGACGTCCTCGACGGCGCCCACCGCCTCCAGCCCGACCAGGCCCACATCGCCCGCGTCCTGCTCGGCCGGGCCTGACCCGCCGCACGCCGACCACCAGGCGAAACGCCGGGCGGGCGGGCCCGCGTCCCGGTTAGCCTGCGGCCATGATCCGTACAGCCCGTCCCGCCGACGTGCCCGCCGTCCACGCGATGGTCCGCGACCTCGCCGCGTACGAGAAGGCGCTCGACGAGGTCCACCTCACCGAAGAGCAGCTCCACACCGCCCTGTTCGGCCCGAACCCGGCCGCCTACGCCCACCTCGCCGAGGACGACACCACCGGCGAGCCGGTCGGCTTCGCCCTCTGGTTCCTCAACTTCTCGACCTGGCGCGGTGTCCACGGCATCTACCTGGAGGACCTCTACGTCCGCCCCGACGCCCGCGGCGGCGGCCACGGCAAGGCTCTCCTGCGCGAGCTGGCCCGCCTCTGCGTCGACCGCGGCTACCAGCGCCTTGAGTGGTCAGTCCTCAACTGGAACGAGCCCTCCATCCGCTTCTACGAGTCGCTGGGCGCCCGCCCGCAGGACGAGTGGACGGTGTACCGGCTGACGGACGGGGCGCTGTCGGAGTTGGGGGCGCGGTAGCGGCGGGGGAGGGGGCGGCCCGCGTCCGACGGGCCACCCCTTCCCTCTCAGAGCCGGCTCAGCACGGCGGGTCGACCTTCTCGCCGCGCTCCGGGAGCAGGTCGGCGCGGGCGGGGTCGATCGTGTCGAAGGAGCCGTCGGCCAGCGACCCGGCGAGGGACTCCATGGCCGTCTGCGCCTCCCGGATCAGCGGTCCGGCGCCCTTCTGGCCGGCCTCCTGCTGGCCGCGCTGCTCCAGCAGGAGCGTCGGGTAGCCGTCCAGGCCGAGGCCGTTGCGTGCGGTGGAGGCGGTGTCGCTGCGCGGGTAGAGGGTGACGTTGGAGCGGGGGTCGTCCGCCAGGGTGTCGCCGACCACGGCCGCCGCGCGCCGCCCGTCGGCAACCACCTCGGGGGCCACGTCGGGGTGGGTGGACCAGAGCACGGACATGGTCACCATCCGCCCGTCGGGCGTCGCGTAGGTGACCTGGTGGTGGTAGTCGAGGACGAGGTCGGGTTCGAAGCCGTCGACCACGCCGTGCACGGCGGCCGCCTCGGGGGCGAGGGAGAGGTCGTACTCCGGAGCCGGGCCGAACATGCGGTTCAGGTCGACCTTGTGGGTGTTCAGACGCGGGTCGACGCCCTCGCGGAAGTCCGGGTCGTGATACCGCTCCCAGCCGTCCGGGTTGACGCGCGGCACGACCTTGATGGTGACCTCCTCGCGCAGCTCGCGCGCGGCCCGGCCCGGTCCGGCCGCCTTCTTCAGCATCCGCAGGGCCGCCTCGGTCCCGAGCGGTTCGTCCCCGTGCATCTGGGTCAGCACCAGCAGCTTGCGCGCGCCGGTGCCGACCGTGGCGGAGTACAGGGGCCGCCCGTCGACCGAGCGGCCTATCGTCTCCAGCTCCAGGGTGCGCGGGTTCCGCTTGGCCAACTGGCTTAGCTCGGACGAGAGTTCGGCATTGCTGGTCAGCCGGTTCAGCTTGACCGGCTCGCCTTCGCAGACCCAGGGGCCCGGCTTCAGCGGCGGTGTGGCGGTGGCGGTGGCGGGGCTCGCGGCGAGGGGCGAGGCCAGCAGGGCGGCGGCGATCACGAGGGCGGCGTGGCGGCGTCTGCTCACGGTCATCTCCAGTGGGGGATACGGAGGGTGCGTACGCGTGGGGCCCGGCCGTCGTCGGGCCGGGCCCCACTGAAACGGAACCGTTCCATCCACCCGTTGTGCCGTCAATGAGCAAAAGCAAGCCGGGGATTGGCGGAAAGAGTCACGAACGGGGCGAAAGCCGTCCGCCCGCCTGCTCGGGCGGACCGGTCGCTCCGGGCGTGCGGCGATCCGGGTCAGACGGGGGCGTCGGCGTGGTCCACCGCGCCCGCCGCCTCCACGGCGGCCCGGTGGCGGCGCAGGGCGTGGAAGGACCAGATCGCGTGGGCCGGCCACAGGACGGCGCCCACGGCGTTGGTGACCACCAGGAACAGGTCCGCGCCCCAGGAGCCGGTGAAGATCGCCGTGATCACCACGGCCCAGGTCAGCACGGCCAGCGTCAGCGAGAACCAACGGCCCCAGCGCAGCACGCGGACGGTGGACGGGGAGAGCGGGTACTTGGTGTTGCCGTGGCGTGGCGGCCGGGCCCGGTGCGGGGTCATCCGGGTCGTGCCGGGTGCGGCGTGCGAGTGGTTCACGGTGCCTTTCCCTCCGTCGGCCTCGGACACGTAGAGGTACGCGTACCCCCGCAGGCCGCGGTAAGGCCCCGCCTCAGCGGGGCGCGGGCAGGCGCGGGAAACGGGCCTGGAGATCCCAGACCACCGGGTTGCCCGCCAGCTCCTCGTGGAGGTCGCAGAGGTCCGCGACGACATCGTGCAGGAAGTCGCGGGCCTCCCGGCGCAGCTCCGTGTGGGAGAAGGTCAGCGGCGGCTCGTCCGCCTTCATCCAGTCGGCCTCGATGTCGACCCAGCCGAACCGCCGGGTGAAGAGCATCCGGTCACTCGACTCGGTGAAGTCCAGCTCCGCGTACTGCGGCCGCGAGGCGCGGCTGCCCCGGGGATCCTGGTCGATCTGCTCCACGATGTCGCAGAGCGCCCAGGCGAAGTCCAGCACCGGCACCCATCCCCAGGCTGTGGACAACTCCCGGTCGGCCTTGGTGTCCGCCAGATAGACGTCCCCGCAGAAGAGATCGTGCCGCAGGGCATGCCGGTCGACCCGGGCGTAGTCCAGGTCGGACGGGTCGGGGAAGCGGGCGGAGAGGGCGTAGCCGATATCAAGCACGGTTCTATTTTGAGGCACCCGTCCGCCTCCGGGGCGCCACATGCCGGTGTCGAGACCGCCGACGCGCCCCTTCGGCTCCCGGGCGCGGTTGGCCGCGGGGGAGGGTGTTGCGGGCGGGGCTGGCGCGCGGGCAAGTGCCGGGGTGGACGGGGGGCGGCGCCTAGGATCAGCGGGTGCTTTCCCCACGTCAGTCTCGAGCTGCCCGGCGCCGCCGTCTCGCCCCTCGTTCCCGTACCGCTCTCGCCGCTGTCGCGGCATTGGTCGTGCTGGTGCCGGTGGGTGGGTGCGGGGACGATGGCGTGCGGGGGACGCCGGGGGCGGCCGGGGTGCTGGATCCGTTGTTCCCCAGACTGGGGAACGGGGGGTACGACGTGCGGCACTACGACCTGGCGCTCGACTGGGAGCCCGCGCGGTCCGGGGAGCGGGCCGAGCGGCCGTTGCGGGGGACCGCGCGGATCACGGCGCGGGCGACGCAGAATCTCAGCGCCTTCAACCTCGACCTGAAGGGCCTTGAGGTCACCGCCGTCACCGTGGACGGGCGGCCCGCCCGCTACAGCCAGGCCGGGACCGAGCTGACCGTGCGGCCCGAGGGCGAGCTGGACAAGGGGGAGACGTTCCGGACGACCGTCGCGTACGAGGGGCGGCCCGGGCCCGTCGAGGACGCCGACGGGAGCGAGGAGGGGTGGCTGACCGGGGAGGACGGGACGGTGGCGCTGGGCGAGCCGTCCGGGTCGATGACCTGGTTCCCGGGCAACCACCACCCGCTCGACAAGGCCACGTACACCCTTCGCGCCACCGTCCCCAAGGGGCAGCGCGCCGTCTCCAACGGTGAACCGGAGACCATCGAGCCGACGCCGGGCAACGGCGGGCGCACCACCTGGGTCTGGAACTCGCGTCGCCCGATGGCCAGTTACCTCGCCACCCTGGCCATCGGCCGCTACGGCCTCACCGAGTCCCGCACCCGGTCCGGCGTGACCGTCGTCGACGCCGTCGCGCCCGGCGAGGACGCCGAGGCGCTGAAGCGGCAGCCGGACGTCCTCGACTGGTCGGTGGAGCGCTTCGGGGCGTACCCGTTCGACTCGTTCGGCGCCATCGTCCTCGCGCCGGACACCGCCGGGTACGCGCTGGAGACCCAGACCCGGCCGGTCTACCCGGGCTCGCCCGGCGTGGGCCTGGTCGTCCACGAGACCGCCCATCAGTGGTTCGGGAACTCGGTGACGCCTCGGACCTGGCAGGACATCTGGCTCAGCGAGGGGTTCGCCACCTACGCGGAGTGGCTCTGGGAGGAGGACCACGACGGGCCCAGCGCCCAGGACACCTTCGACCGCCTCTACGCCACCTCGGACGAGGCCGGCCTGTGGGCCTTCCCCCCGGCCGACCCGCCCGACCAGGACTCGCTCTTCACCGACCCCGTCTACCAGCGCGGCGCCATGACCCTCCACCAGGTCCGCCGCGTCCTCGGCGAGGGCCGCTTCGCCGCACTCCTCACCGGCTGGCCGAAGGAGTACGCCTACGGTAACGCCCGCACCGCCGACTTCACCGCCTACGCCGAGTCCCTCGCTCCCGACACCGAGACCCGCGAGGCGCTGACCCGCACCTGGGCGGCGTGGCTGCGCGCGGAGGGGAAGCCGGACAGCGCTGAGCCGGGGCGGTGACGGGACCCGACGCCCCCGGTCACGGCAGCTGGAAGGCGTCGGCGAGGAGCACGAAGGCGTCCTCGAAGCGGTCGCCGGGTACGCCGGGGAGCGGTACGCAGTTGGCGTCGGCGAAGGGGACGCGGAGCAGCTCGGCCTGCGCGCCCCGGTACGGGCCCATGCCCGCGTAGCCGTAGGCGGCGCCGAAACCGTCCGGGCGGATCCGGGAGCGGGCCGCCGTCAGGCCCTGCGCGCAGTGCGGGCAGGTGCCGCAGAACAGGTGGGTGGGGAGGACGACGCGGTCGCCCGGGCGCACCGAGGTGACCGCGCTCCCCGTCTCCTCGACCACGCCCAGTGGCGCGTGGCCCAGGACCATGCCCTCCTCGGCGCCGGTCCGGCCGTCGTACATGTGCAGGTCCGTACCGCACAGGGCGCTGGAGGTGATCCGGACCAGGGCGTCCGTCTCCTCCTCGACCACGGCGTCCTCGACGTCGCGGACGGTGACCCGGCGGGGCGACTCGTAGACGACGGCGCGCATCAGGCGTCGCCCGCTGCCGGGGAGCCGTCGGCCGCCGCGCCCGCCTCGGGCCGGGAGCCCGGCGGTTCGGCCAGTCCCTTGCGGAGGACCGCGCACTGGCGGCCGCGCCGCAGGTCCGGCCGGTGGTCGATGGGGACGTAGCCGAGCGCCTCCCAGAAGGCGAGGGCGGCCGCGTCGGTGTCGAGCACCGCCAGCCGCAGCCCGGACCGGCCCGCTTCGCGGAAGCGGGCGGCCAAGTGGTCGGCGAGGGCGCGGCCGTGCCCCTCGCGGCGCCGCTCGCCGTGGACCAGGAGCAGCCCGATCCACGGGTCCGGGTCGCCGGGGTCGGCCGGGTGGTGGTCGAGGGTGACGGCGACCGCGACCAGCTCGCCCCTGACCCGGGCCAGGTGGACGACGCTGCCGGGCACCGACAACTCGTCGGCGAGGGCGGCCGCGACCTGGGAGACGCGGATGTCACCGGCGTCCGGGAAGTCCCCGGTCAGCTCGTGGAAGGCCTGCGCGGAGGCGTAGACCTCGGTGATCTCGGTGAGCAGGGCGCCGGGCAGCGCCGCGTCGTCCGGGGTCACGATGTCGACGTACATGGCGGCCACGCGCGCTCACTCCCTCGTCCGCACCACCCCGGTCCGGCCGGAGCCGGGGCTTCGATTCTGCGGCGGCGGGCGGGGGCGGGCACCTGGGGAGGGCCGTACGGAGCGGAGCCGCGGGCGGGAAGGCGTCCGGAACCGCGACCGCCCGGCTCTCCGGGGTGGGACGGAGGGCCGGGCGGGGCGGTGTGCGGGGACCGGGTCAGACGTTGACGCCGAAGTCCTGGGCGATGCCGACGAGGCCCGAGGCGTAACCCTGGCCGACGGCGCGGAACTTCCACTCCGCGCCGTTGCGGTAGAGCTCGCCGAAGACCATGGCGGTCTCGGTGGCGGCGTCCTCGCTCAGGTCGTAGCGGGCGATCTCGGTGCCGCCGTCCTGGTTGACGATGCGGATGTAGGCGTTGCGGACCTGGCCGAAGTTCTGCGAGCGGGACTCCGCGTCGTAGATCGAGACCGGGAAGACGATCTTGTCGACGTCGGCGGGGAGGCCGGCGAGGTTGACGTTGATCGCCTCGTCGTCGCCGTCGCCCTCGCCGGTGCGGTTGTCGCCGGTGTGGACGATGGTCTGGTCCGGCGTCTGCTTGTTGTTGAAGAAGACGAAGTGGCCGTCGGAGTAGACCTTGCCCTCGGCGTTGACCGCGATGGCGGAGGCATCGAGGTCGAAGTCCGTACCGGTGGTGGTGCGGACGTCCCAGCCGAGGCCGACCGTGACGGCGGTCAGGCCGGGAGCCTCCTTGGTGAGCGAGACGTTGCCGCCCTTGGACAGGCTTACAGCCATGGGATGTCCCTTTCGTCGTGTGTCGCGGGCTTCGTACGCGGGACGAAGCTGCCGTCACCCTTTGCAACGCCGCAACCACCCCGGAGGGTTCCATCTCGCTTTACTTTCTTTGCCGAGGCGCCCGGATCGCGCCCCGGGGCCCGCCGGGCGGCGCGAAAACGATGTGACGGCGGCCCCCGGCACGCGCGACCATGGAGGCATGTCCGCCGACCGAAAGCCCAGCCGACCGACCGGTGCGCGCCCCGGCACCCCGCCCGCCGCGCCGACCGGCGGCCGGGTCGTCCGGGGCTCGGTGGTCCTGCCCGACTCCGAGCTGACCTGGCGGTTCTCCCGCTCCTCGGGCCCCGGCGGGCAGCACGTCAACACCAGCGACAGCCAGGTGGAGCTCCGCTTCGACCTGGCCGCGACCGAGGCGCTGCCCGAGGTGTGGAAGGAGCGGGCGCTGGAGCGGCTGGCCGGCCGGCTCACCGGCGGCGTCCTCGCCGTACGCGCCTCCGACCACCGCTCGCAGTGGCGCAACCGCGAGACCGCGCTCGACCGGATGGTCTCCCTCCTCGGCGAGGCCACCGCGCCCCCGCCCAAGCAGCGCCGCGCCACCCGCATCCCGCGCGGGATCAACGAGCGCAGGCTCCGGGAGAAGAAGCAGCGCTCCGAGGTGAAGAAGAACCGGGGGCGGGGCGGTGGCGACTGGTGAGCCGCTGACGGGCCGGGCCGGGTGCGCGGACCGCCGGCGCGGGCCGTTTCTCAGCCGAGGTGGCGGTAACGGCCCCGGTAGTAGACGAGCGGCCCGCCGTCGGCGGAGGGCAGGGAGGCCGACAGGACGCGGCCGATGAGCAGGGTGTGGTCGCCCGCCTCGACGCGCTGCTCGGTGCGGCACTCCACGGCGCCCAGGCCGCCCGCGACCAGCGGGGCGCCGGTGAACTCGCCCCGGGTGTGCGGGAGCGAGGCGAAGAGGAGACTGTCGCTGAGGCGGCCGCTCATGGCGAACCGGCCCGCGATGTCGCGCTGGTCGTCGGCGAGGAGCGAGACCGCCCACAGGGGCTGGTCGGTCAGGACGTCGTCCATCCGGGAACCGGTCCGCACGCTCACCATCACCAGCGGCGGGTCCAGCGAGACGGAGACGAAGGCGGTCGCGGTCATGCCGGCGTCCTCGCCGCGCGGGCCGTCCTCCGGGTCGTGCGCGGTCACCAGCACCACACCGGCGGCCAGCCGGGACATGGCGGCGCGGAACTCTTCGTTGCTCACCCCTTCAGCATGCCCCGGCGCGGAGGCGGGGGCGGCGGAGTCGGCGGGCGCGGGGGAGCCGGAGGTGGCGCTGGTCGTGAACACGTCCGTCACGGTAGCCCTCGGTCCGTGGCCCCCGCATCGGCCGGGGGAACCAGCCACGACCTAGGTCCCCGGCCCGACCTCCGGCGTGGATTCGACGCTGTTCGCGCGGGTTCGCCGCATTCGGAATCAGTCGTTCCGACGCGTCGGGCGGGTCCGAGTCGGCCGAATCAGGCCGTTGTCGACCGGCGTATGCGGGAGAGTGGCAGAGTGTGAGCGGAAGAGCGTCTTCCGGGACCGGGCGGGATGCGTGTTCCGCCCAGGTTCGGGCAGGCCCTGAGCAACTCCGGGTGAATATGCCGCAAGGCGTTCAAGTCACCCGCCGATCATGTGACTTGAGTCACAGAACGCACATATTGTTGACCCTGTGTACCGAGTGAACAGCTCACTGTGATTCAGTGGCCGGGAACGGATGACGTGACACTGAGGGACGCTGCCCATCCTGGAGTTGCTGTCGAGGTCTCGGGGAGAGAGCGCATGGAGACCGAGTCGGAGCCCTACGTCCGCCTTGCGACCCTGCGGCAGCTGCATCAGGTCGTCGCGGACCTGAACACCGCCCGCAGTCTGGCGGACACCCTCCAGACCGTCGCCGACGGCGCGGTCGCCGGCCTCGGGTACGAGCTGTCGGCGGTCAACCTCGTCCAGGCAGACGGCGACCTCGTCGTCGCCGCCGTCGCGGGCAACTCCTCCGCCGAGGCCCTCCTCACCGGCCAGATCGGCCCCCGGCAGGCCTGGGAGCACCGCCTGTCCATCGCCGAACGCTGGGGCGACCTGCGGTTCATCTCGCACACCGAGGCGTGGGCCCTCGACGAGGACGGCGTCCCCGGCTGGTACACCCCGGCCCCCGCCCCCCGCTTCGAGGACGAGTGGCACCCCGGCGACCGCCTCTTCGCCCCCCTCTACGCCACCGGCGGCGACGAACTCCTCGGCGTCATCTCCGTCGACCGCCCGCGCAACGGCCGCCTCCCCGGCCCCTGGGGCCAGGAGGCGTTCCAGATGTACGCCTTCCAGGCCGCGATAGCCATATCCAACGCCCGCCTCCGTGCCAACATGCAGCGCGCCCTGGTCCGCCTGGAGCGCGAACAGCAGGCACTGCGTGCCAGCGAGGAAAGCTTCCGGCAGGCCTTCGAGTTCGCCCCCAGCGGCATGGCCATCGCCGAGATGGGCGGCGACCAGCACGGCCGCATCCTCCGCGCCAACGACGCCCTCTGCCGCCTGCTGGGCCGCCGCGCCAACACCCTGCGCCGCTACACCTTCTCCGACCTCGCCCACCCCGAGGACATCGGCACCCTGCTGCGCACCAGCGCCGAGGGCGGCCGCACCGAGGTCCGCCTCTCCACCAGCGAGGGCGCCTACCTCTGGGTGAGCCTGCGCAACTCCGTCGTCGCCGACGCCACCGACGGGCCCCGGCTGCTCCTCACCCACGTGGAGGACATCACCGAGCGCAAGCGCCACGAGATGCAGCTCGCCCACCGCGCCAGCCACGACGCCCTCACCGGCCTGCCCAACAGCGCCGAACTCCGCGCCCGGCTCTCCGCCCGCCTCTGCACCCGCCCGCACGCGGGCCGCCCCAGCGCCGTCGACACCCTCGACGCCGCGTACGGCGGGCCCGCCCCCGGGATGTTCGCCGGGCTGGCCGGCGAGAGCGACGCCTACGAGCCGGACGCCCACGACTTCGACCTCGGCCTCGGCCTGGGCCTCGGCGGCGCCCGCCAGAGCGCCGGGCCCACCGGCGCGGGCTTCGGCGTCGCCCCGTACGAGCACCACGTGCACACCGTCGCCCCCGACGAGGACGGCGACCAGACGAGCGAGGGCGCCAAGGGCCTCGCCGTCCTCTTCTGCGACCTCGACGGCTTCAAGTCGATCAACGACCGGTTCGGCCACAACACCGGCGACGCCGTCCTCATCGAGGTCGCCCGCCGCCTCACCAGCGGCGTCCGGGACGGCGACACCGTGGCCCGGCTCGGCGGCGACGAGTTCGTCGTCCTCGCCGACGGCCTCTGCCATGCCGACGCGCAGGACCTCGCGGTCCGGCTGCGGAACGCGATCATCCCGCCCATCCGCGTCGACGGGCGCGCCGTCCGCGTCGGGGCCAGCTTCGGTATCGGCTGGGCCCACTGCGGCATGTCGGTGGAGGAGGTCCTGCAATCCGCCGACCAGCGCATGTACATCGAGAAACGTTCCCGCTCGAAGCAGCAGCGGCGGGCCGGATAGGGCCCGGCCGCCTTGATCTGGCTGGCTCTGCGGGGCTGGGGTGTTGTCGGCCTTGAGCTGCGCTCGGGCTGGGGTGGGGTGGCCTCAAGCGCCGGCCGGGCTGGTGGGGTGGCCTCAAGCGCCGGCCGGGCTGGTGGGGTGGCCTCAAGCGCTGGTCGGGCTGGGGTGGTCGGCCGGGCTGTGGCGGCGTGCCAGGGGGTTCGCGGGTGAGGGCCGAAGGTGAGTCCGCGCACAGCGGTCGGGTGGCCCCAGGCGTAAACGCACTTGTAGCTGTAGGCGAGTTGAAACCTTCAGGAGGCGCACATCACCCCGTTCGGTCAGATCGAGCGGGTAGGCTCGCCGAGTCGATGACCCTGCGATTCCGGTACGTGTTTGAGGAGTGACCACGGGATGACACCCGGCCCTGGCAACAACGGCGCCTCTGGCGACAACGGCACGCCCGAGGGCGACGACCCCTTCGGCTACCTGTACGCCGACGGGCAGGCCGCCGGTGCCACCCCGCCCAGCGGGGGCGGCGGCTACGGCTACCCCGGCCCCCGCGCCTCGTACAACCAGGTGCGCCCCGTCGGTGAGCGGCGGTACGGCGGCCAGCAGGCCCAGGGGCAGCAGGGGTACGGCTACCCGCAGCAGCCGTACGGGCAGGCCCCGCAGGGTGTGCCGCCGCAGCAGCACGGTGCGCCGCCGCCGGTGGCGCCCGGCGGCGGGCGCGGGCGCGGCTCGGGCGGCTCGGGCGGGCCCAACGCGCGGATGCTGTTGATCGGCGCCATCGCGGTGGTCGTCGCGGTGATCGTGGTGATCGCCGTCACGATGACCTCCGGCGACGACAAGGGCGACGAGGCCGGCAAGGACACCGCGCCGACCGCCGACGCCGGGGGCGGCGAGGGCGAGGGCGACCAGCAGCAGGACCCACAGGAGGACGAGGAGAGGCCCGTCGACCTGCCGAAGACCGACGCCAAGGCCCTCAAGCTGGAGGGCGGCACCGTCACCGCCTCCGACCTCCAGGGCGCCGAGGCCGGTACATACGTCGCCGGGTTCAACAACGTCGGCGCCAAGCTGACCTGGACCGTCAACGGCATCCCGGAGGACGCCGGCTACAGCCTTCGCGTCTCCTACGGCGTCCCCGGCAAGGCAGCCAACGCCACGATCTTCGTCAACGGCAAGGCCCAGGAGCGCCCGCTCAACATGGACAACTTCGCCAAGGTCGAAGAGGGCGAGTGGACCGACAAGTGGGTCAACACCTGGGCCGTGGTCAACCTCACCAAGGGCACCAACACCATCACCCTCGCCTGCGAGGACGGCAACGAGTGCGACGCCAACTTCGACCAGATGTGGCTGAAGGAAGGCACGCAGGGCTGACGCCGGCGGACACCCCGCACTGACGCGCACGGCCGGGGCGCCCCCTCACGAGGGGGCGCCCCGGCCGTGTTCTTGCCGAGCGGGGCGGCTCCCTGCCGGTGCCCAGACGCCGCTTCCGAGTCGGCCGGGAGAGGCGGAGGTGAGATGACGGCGGAGGGCTGCCAGGGAGGGGTGGGGGTTGTCGGTGCGCCAGATCAGGCAGTGCGGGTAGACCGGGGTCGGATCGATGAGAGGGATGCGGCGCAGGTCGTGGCCGGCGGGCCAGACGAGTGGGGTCTGTTCGCTGACGAAGGTGGCCAGGGTGGTGGACGCGGCGATGGTGTCCAGCAGCGGCTCGATGCCGAAGTCCGGGCCGACCGTGTCGATGACCAGGCCGAAGGCGTCCGCCAACGCGTCGTAGTAGGCGGTCCACTCGGTGCCGGGCGCGTTCCCGGGCATCCAGATCCGGTGACCCGCGAGCTGGAAGGGGGTGATCGCGGGGGCGTCGGCGTACGGGTGGCCCGGCCCGGTGAACAGGTGGAGCGGTTCGTCGAGGACCGGGGTGGCCGCCACCCCTTTCGGGAGCTGGCGGCCCGGCATGGTGACGGCGCGGAACGTCGCGTCGATGGTGCCGTCCCGTACCGCCGCCACGGCCGTGTCGGAGTCGAACAGCGTCACGACGTCCAGCTCGGTCTCGGGGTGAGCCCGGTGGAAGCCGCGCAGCAGGCCCGCCAGGGAGAGCTGCCGCCCGATCACGTCCACGCGCAGCGCCCTGCTGCCCGGCCGCACCGAGGCGACGGCCCGCTCGGCGGCCTGGAGCAGCCCGCGGGCGTGGGGCAGGAACGCCTGTCCGTCGATGGTGAGTCGCGCTCCGCGCGCGTCCCGGTCGAAGAGGCGGACGCCGAGGTCCCCTTCCAGGGCGGCGATGCGCTTGGACACCGCCTGGGGAGTGATCGAGAGGTCGGCGGCTGCTTCCTGGAACTGGCCGGCCTCCGCGACGGCGACGAAGGTGCGTACGGCGGTGAGGTCCACCCGCCCAGAGTACGTCGGACAACTGATGGTTGATCGTTGACGTGGGCAGTGTTGTTTGATCCGCGGCACGACAAGACATTGGATGGCCGAGTCGATCCCAAGAGGCAACCCCTGGTTGATCCGTTGCCTCGTTCGGTGTGTGTCGCCCCGGCTCTCCGAGCCCCTTCCGTGAGGAACTCCTGTGACTGCTCCAGACCGTCTTCACGTCCGTACGCCCGAGTTCGCGCGGGTGGCCGAGCGGATCGCGCACGTGACCGCCCTGACCTCGCGGCTCAACGTGCTGCCGTTCGACGACGAGGCCGCGCGCGCGGCGCTGCTGGCCGAGATCGTCGGCAAGCCGGTCTCCGGCTCCGTCACCGTCTATCCGCCCTTCTACACCGACCACGGGCTGGGCATCGACTTCGCCGAGCACGTCTTCGTCAACCAGGGCTGCACCTTCCTCGACCAGGGCGGCATCCGGCTGGGCGAGGGGGTGCTGATCGGTCCGAAGACCAACCTCATCTCCTCCGACCACCCTCTCCCGGCCTCCGAGCGGCGGGAGTTCATCACACGGGCGCCCATCACGATCGAGGCCGGCGCGTGGCTCGGCGCGGCGGTCACCGTCCTCCCCGGGGTCACGATCGGGCGGGGTGCCGTGGTCGGCGCCGGAGCCGTCGTCACCAAGGACGTTCCCGCCAACACGCTGGTGACCGGAACGGCCGCGTTCGCCCGCAAGCGGTGGCACGACTGAGGCAGGCAGCAGGCAGCAGGCAGCAGGCAGCGGCTGCCGGCCCGGCATGACCGGACTTCGCCCTCAGGCCCCGGCCAGCACGGTGAGGAAGTGGTGCGCCCGGCCCCGTACCGCCGCGCGTGCCAGGGAGAGGTACGGGCGGGGGTCCGGGTGGTCGGTGAGGTGGGTGGTGAGGGCGGTGGTGAAGGCCTGGTTGAGCGCCGTGCCGATGTTGACCTTGGTCATGCCCGAGCGGACCGCGTGGGCCAGCTCCTCGTCGGGTACCCCGCTGGAGCCGTGCAGCACCAGCGGGACGGGCACGGCCCTGCGCAGGGCGGCGATCAGGGTGTGGTCGAGGGCGGCGGTCCGCTCCGTCATGGCGTGCGAGGAGCCGACCGCCACGGCCAGCGCGTCCACCCCGGTCTCCTTCACGTACGCGGCCGCCTCGGCGGGGTCGGTGCGGACCCCGGGGGCGTGCGCGTCGAGCGGGGCCTCGCCGGGCTTGCCGCCGATCCGGCCCAGCTCCGCCTCGACCCAGAGGCCGTGCGCGTGGCCGAACCGTACGGCCTCGGCGGTGCGGAGCAGGTTCTCCTCGGCGGATCGCCGCGAGGCGTCGTACATGACCGAGCCGAACCCCTCGGCGGGTGCGGCCTCCACCAGCTCCCAGGAGGCGACGTGGTCGAGGTGGAGGGCGAGCGGTGCGGTGGAGGAGCGGGCCACGGCGGCGGTGGCGGCGGCGATCGGGCCGAGCCGGTGGCCGTGGTAGGCGACGGCGTTCTGGGAGATCTGGAGGACGGCGGGGAGCTCGGCCTCCTCGGCGGCGGTGGCGACGGCCTCGGCGTGTTCGAGGGTGATGACGTTGAAGGCGGCGACGGCCCGGCCCGCGGCCGCCGCTTCGGTGACGAGTTCCCCGGTCGGTACGAGTGGCACGGCTCTCCCCCTGCGGGTGTCGGCTGACGTCGGCCGGTCGGCCGCGTCCGGTCGGGCTCGGTGCTGTACGGGGTCAGACGGCCCCGGGCAGCGGGGTGGCGGTGATGCGGGCGGCGAGGTCGCGGTAGGCGGCCTCGTCGTACTCCCCGGCGGCCGAGGCGTGCACGGTCGCGGCGGAGAGGGCGGCGGCCCGGGCGAGGCGGGCCGGCCAGTCGGCGCCCTCGGCGAGGCCGGAGAGCAGCCCGGCCACGGCGGAGTCGCCCGCGCCGGCCGGGTTGCCCCGGACCGGGGTGGGCGGCGCGGCGCGCCAGGCGCCCGCCGGGGTCTCGGCGAGCAGGCCGTCGGCGCCGAGCGAGGCGACGACGGCGCGGGCTCCCCGGCGGCGGGCGGCGCGGGCGGCGTGGCGGGGGTCGCGGGTGCCGGTGAGGTCGGCGAGTTCGGCGGCGTTCGGCTTGACCAGGTCGGGGCGGGCGGCGATGCCCCGGCGCAGGGGTTCGCCGCTGGTGTCGAGGAGGACCGGGACACCGGCGGCGCGGGCCTCGCGGATCAGGTGGGCGTAGGCGCCGACGGGCACACCGGGTGGCAGGCTGCCGCAGAGGGCGACCGCGCGGGCGCCGGGCAGCAGCGCCGCGTACGCCTTCTTCAGCGCCTCCCACTCGGCGGCGGTGACGGTCGGGCCGGGCTCGTTGAACTGGGTGGTGTCGCCGCCGGCCGCGTCGACCACGGCGACGGTGCGGCGGGTGGCGCCACCGATCGGGACCAGGGCGTCCCGCAGGCGCGCCTCGCCGTCCAGCGCCTCGCGCAGCCACGCCCCGGTGG
Organism: Streptomyces sp. NPDC058373; assembly: GCF_042723275.1. NCBI lineage: Bacteria > Bacillati > Actinomycetota > Actinomycetes > Kitasatosporales > Streptomycetaceae > Streptomyces > Streptomyces sp. NPDC058373. The sequence continues at coordinate 61,559 of NZ_JBHXJE010000040.1, forward strand.
TGCCGCCGGCGAAGCCGGTGACGGTGGTGTCGTGGCCGAGCCGGGCCAGCACCCGGGCGACGTTGACGCCCTTGCCGCCGGGGCGTTCCAGGGTCTCGGTGACCCGGTGGGTGGTGCGCTCGCGCAGGGCCGGGACGCGGTAGGTCAGGTCGACGGCGGTGTTCAGTGTGACGGTGAGGATCACGTGTTCCAGCCCTGTGCTGCCCTGGCCCGCCTTACGGGTGGAAGCGGGTCTGCCTGCGGTTTCGTGGCCTGATCATGCCAAACCTAAGGGATGCGGCGGGGCCGCGGAAGGGGGCTGGGGGTGTGGGGAGTTGGGCTTCCTGGCCCCGACTTGGCCTCAGGTCAGGCCCTGGCCGGGCTCGGGAGGGTGGCTGGCCTCAAGCGCCGGCCGGGCTGTCGTTCGGCCGTCTGTCCGTCTCGACCGTGCCGGTCACTGATGGCCTCAAGCGCCGGCCGGGCTGGGATTTTGTCGGTTGCCGTTAGCCATTCGTGCGGTGGCCCTGCCGAGGTTTCGCGGATTGTCCGCGGGGTGGTGCGGGCGGGGCCGCACCGGTGTACCTCCTCACAGACTGACGAGGTGGGAGCCTGTCGCGTTTTGCGGGCTCCTCACGTCAGTCTGCTGCGGGGGCACCCCGGCCCGTCCCCGCCCTCCCGTCTCGTCGGCGGCCAGCCGCCGGTGGTGGGTGGGGCCGTCG
>NZ_JBHXJE010000041.1:0-62008 GCF_042723275.1 Streptomyces sp. NPDC058373
GATGTTTCACGTGAAACATCGCCCCCGCGCACCCATGAGGGCGGGGCCCGAAGATGACCTTCGGGCCCCGCCCTCATGGAGCCGACCCGGGGAAGCCCCGGCCGGCTTCGTGGGTCAGGCCGACTTCGACCCGCCCTCCTCGTCACGGCCGTCCGCCTCGGCGTCCGCCTGCTTGGCCTGCACCTCGGGGTCGAGGAGACCCTGCCCGGTGCCGTCTACCGAGGTGAGCGGCGGCCCGTCCGGGACCTCGGTGGGAGCCGGGGGCTCCACCAGCCAGTCCGGGTTGGCCTGCTTGTCCCACCACTTCCAGGCGGCGAGCGCACCGCCCGTCACGGCTCCGAGCACCAGCACGGAGAGAGCGAAGCGCTTGGTACGGCCCCGGCGCTGGTTCTTCCGGGCCAGCTTCTCGATCTGCTTGGCGCTGACCTGGCCCCGCAGGGCGGCCAGAGCGGCGGCCGACCGGGCGGTGGCTTCCTCGCGGGCCGGCTGGGCGGCGGCTACGGCCTGCTCCAGCCGGGGCCGGGAGTAGGCAGCGGCCTGGTGCGCGGCGCGGCGGGTGTGGACGACCGCCTTGTGAGCGGCCTCGTCGACCTTCGGCGGGACATGGGCGCGGGCGTGCTCCACATGGGGCGCCAGGTGGGCGTCGTAGCGGACGCGGGCCTGGTCGGCTGCCTGGGCGGCGGCCAGCGAGACCTTGGGTGCGAGCCGGACGCGGGCCTCCTGCCCGAAGTGTGCGGCGCGTTCCATGGCTGTTTCGGCGTAGGGAGCCACCGCCTCCGCGGCGTGCCGCGCGCTCTCCTTCGCCGAGCCGGTCGCGGCGCGCACGCTGTCGATGCGGGTCACGGGTTCCTCCTCCTCGGTGGCGTACGTGAGTGCCTGGGGTATGCCCCAGAAGGCGAATAGTTCACCAAATGGCTCGCCTTTCCACCCTTTTCGCGATGATGCCTTCCTTCGGGGCCCACAGCACACAGGGACGGGCATCCGGGTCATGCTGTGCCGCGATCAGGTGGTCACGGCGGCCCTCCCCACAGCGCGTGCCCGCTCGTCGGCCGGGCACTCCTCGGTCGCGGCTCCCACGATCCTTGGTGGTCCTGCCTCTTGAGGGGGCCTGATGGGGAACGGCCGTCCGCGGCACTGCCCCCAGGGGGTAAGCGGCGGAACCGGGGGAGTGAAGTGCCCGGCACGTCCGGTCCGTGCGAGGATCGGTGCGTCACAGAGGACAACGGAAGGCAGATCGTGGCTGAGCAGCTTTACGCCACCCTGAAGACCAACCACGGCGACATCCAGGTCCGGCTTCTGCCGAACCACGCGCCGAAGACGGTCAAGAACTTCGTCGAGCTCGCCCAGGGTGAGCGCGAGTGGGTGAACCCCGAGACCGGCGAGAAGACGACGGACAAGCTGTACGACGGCACGGTCTTCCACCGCGTGATCAGCGGCTTCATGATCCAGGGCGGAGACCCGCTGGGCAACGGCACCGGTGGCCCGGGCTACCAGTTCGCCGACGAGTTCCACCCGGACCTCGCCTTCGATAAGCCCTACCTGCTGGCCATGGCCAACGCCGGCCCGGGCACCAACGGCTCGCAGTTCTTCATCACCGTCTCCCCGACCGCTTGGCTGACGCGCAAGCACACCATCTTCGGTGAGGTCGTGGACGAGGCGAGCCAGAAGGTCGTCGACGAGATCGCGGCCCTCCAGACCAACCCGCGCACCGACCGCCCCGTCAACGACGTGGTCATCGAGTCGGTCGTGGTGGAGAACCGCGAGGGCTGAGTCCTCAACGGTTCGCCGTTTCCCGGTGAACTCGCGCAGGGAACCTTTCCGCCCCGCCCATCCGTACAGAGGATGGGCGGGGCGGCGCGTTGGCCGCGTGGTCCGGACCGCCGTACGAGGACTGTTTGAGGGGAAGAGGTCCCATGGATCAGGGCCCATCCGGAGCGCAGGGCGCGCGGGACGCGCACAGCCTGCCAGGCTGTTACCGGCATCCGGAGCGCGAGACCGGGATCAGTTGCGTTCGCTGCGAGCGGCCCATCTGCCCTGAGTGCATGGTCAGCGCCTCGGTCGGCTTCCAGTGCCCGGATTGCGTCCGCGGTGGCTCGGGCACCGGCTCCTCCCCGGTGAACGCGCCGCGGACCATCGCCGGCGGCACCATCGCGGCCGACCCCCGGCTCATCACCAAGATCCTGTTGGGGCTCAACGCCGCCGTCTTCGTCGCCATCCTGGCGATGGGCGACGAGTTCGTCATGCACTTGGTCCTGGTCGGCGCCTTCCCCCCGCCGGGGTCCGGCTGGGAACCGGCCATGGGTGTGGCGGCCGGTGAGTGGTACCGGCTGGTCACCTCGATGTTCGCGCACCAGGAGTTCTGGCACTTCGGCTTCAACATGCTCGGGCTCTGGTGGCTCGGCGGACCGCTGGAGTCCGCCCTCGGCCGGGTCCGCTTCCTGGCGCTCTACCTGATCTCCGGCCTGGCCGGCAGCGCGCTCACCTATGTCATCGCCGCCCCCGGCCAGCCCTCGCTCGGCGCCTCGGGCGCGATCTTCGGCCTGATGGGCGCCACCGCGATCTTGATGCGGCGCCTCAACTACGACCTCCGGCCCGTCCTCATCCTCCTCGGCCTGAACCTGGCCTTCACTCTGTACGCCCGGGGCAGCATCGCCTGGGAGGCGCATGTCGGCGGCCTGGTCGCCGGAGTGATCATCGGGTACGGCATGGTCCACGCACCGCGCGGGCGGCGGGCGCTGGTCCAGTGGGGCACTTGCGGGGCGGTCCTGGTGGCCGTCCTGGTCATGATCGTCGCTCGGTCGATGGCGCTGAGCTGAGCCACGGCGCCGAGGTGCCCGCCGACGGATCCGCGAGGCGTACCGCTTCTAGCAGGTACTCACAGCCACCTGTGTACATCGGGGTGTGCGCAACCCGTACGGCCTAGTGACACGCGGTGGTTGTACACATGTTCGAATTGCGATTCGAGGGTTATCCACAGTCTGTGCCGGATCTTGTGCACGGGGTGCGGAAAAACTGCGCCCCTCGCCTCTGACCTGGAGCTTTCCAGAAGAGGCAAGGGGCGAACAGAGCTCCTACGCATCGGCGGCCGGTCATATCGGCGTCAACCGCAGATGAGTTATCCACAGATCTTCCGATCTTTTCCCCAGGTGTGGATAACCCAGTGGATAGCTTGGGGCAGGGCTTGCCTCAGAGAGCCGGAAGTGCTGCGGGCGGGGCGGCTACTTCCACTGCGTGGAGACGCCGAACCCCGCGGCGATGAAACCGAAGCCGATGACGATGTTCCAGTTGCCGAACGCGTCGATCGGGAGGCCGCCGTCCGTCAGGTAGAAGACGACGATCCACGCCAGGCCGATCAGGAACAGGGCGAGCATCACCGGAGCCACCCAGCTGCGGCTGGTGAGCTTTATCTCGGTGGACTGCTTCGCCGGGGGCGGCGTGTAATCAGCCTTCTTGCGGATACGTGACTTCGGCACGAGGGTCTCTCCTGTCGATGCGCTGCGTGGCCGCGCAGGGGGACGGTGGCTGGCTCCGGGCGAGTGGCACCGGGGCGGTGTGGTCTCCCCCGGCCGTCCGTTAGCGTAGTGCTTCCGTGGTGCCGAAGGAGAGCAAGGGTACGTTGAGCAATTCTGCCGACTCACCCCACGCGGACTCCAGTCCTGACCGTGGGCGATTCCGATGGCGTCCCGTGCGTCTTCTCACCGTGGGCGTCTTCGCGCTGGCCGGCCTGATCTTCGTGACCAGCTTCAACACGGCCCGCGGGACCAACATCCGCACCGACACCGCCCTGCTGAAGCTCTCGGACCTCATCCGCGACCGCAGCCACAAGAACGGTGAGCTGGACGAGGCCAACAGCGCGCTGCGTAGAGAGGTCGAGTCGCTCGCCGAGCGGGACGACGGCAGCACCCAGGCCGAGGACGCGAAGCTCGGCGCCCTGGAGAGGTCCGCCGGGACCAAGGCGATCTCCGGCTCCTCCGTCTCCGTGACGCTGGCGGACGCCCCGCCCGACGCCACCGCCAAGCTGCCGGGCTACCCCGACCCCCATCCGAACGACCTGGTGATCCACCAGCAGGACCTGCAAGCCGTGGTGAACGCCCTGTGGAAGGGTGGCGCCAAGGGCATCAAGGTCATGGACCAGCGGCTGATCTCCACCAGCGCGGTCCGTTGCGTGGGCAACACCCTGATCCTTCAGGGGCGCGTCTACTCGCCGCCCTACACGGTCACGGCCGTGGGCGACCAGGAGAAACTGAAGCAGGCGCTGGCCGCCTCCCCGGAGATCCAGAACTACATGCTCTACGTCAACGCCTACGGCCTCGGCTGGAACGTCGAGGACGCCGAGAAGACCAAGCTTCCCGGCTACTCCGGAACCGCCGACCTGCACTACGCGAAGCCGACCTCCTGAGGCCTTCGGCCCCTTCCCTCGCGGGCTCCGGACCCTCGCGCGGGCGGGTCTCCGGACTCTCGCGACGTTTCACGTGAAACATCGCGGTGGTTTCACGTGAAACATCCCTGGTTCCACGTGAAACATCGGCTCCCCGCTCCCGCCCGCCGGTGTGGCAAGTCCCGCATTCCGTGGGGACGCCCCGGGGAGATGGCTGATCCCTTTAGTCTGGTGCTGCAACTACGTGAGTCGGTATGCCCAGCGGTCAACCACCGTGTGGGGCAGGACAAGTGGGGACGGCATGTACGGCTGGATCTGGCGGCATCTGCCGGGCAATGCCTGGGTGAGGGCGTTCATCTCTCTGGTTCTCGCACTCGCCGCGGTCTACGCGCTCTTCGAGTACGTCTTCCCGTGGGCCGAGCCGCTGCTTCCCTTCAACGACGTGACTGTCGACGACGCCCGTGGAGTGACCCGATGAGCGCACGCATCCTGGTCGTCGACAACTACGACAGCTTCGTCTTCAACATCGTGCAGTACCTCTACCAGCTCGGTGCCGAGTGCGAGGTCGTCCGGAACGACGAGGTGCGGACCTCCCACGCGCAGGACGGCTTCGACGGCGTCCTGCTCTCCCCCGGCCCTGGCGCACCCGAACAGGCCGGCGTCTGCGTCGACATGGTGCGGCACTGCGCGGAGACCGGCGTCCCGGTCTTCGGTGTCTGCCTCGGCATGCAGTCGATGGCGGTCGCCTACGGCGGCGTCGTGGACCGCGCCCCGGAACTGCTGCACGGCAAGACCTCCCCGGTGCTCCACGAGGGCCAGGGCGTCTTCGCGGGGCTCCCCTCCCCCTTCATCGCGACCCGGTACCACTCGCTGGCGGCCGAGCCCCTGCGGATGCCCGAGGAGCTGGAGGTCACCGCCCGCACCGCCGACGGCATCATCATGGGCGTCCGCCACCGCGAACTGCCCGTCGAGGGCGTTCAGTTCCACCCGGAGTCGGTCCTCACCGAGCACGGGCACCTCATGCTCGCCAACTGGCTGGCGGAGTGCGGCGACACCGGGGCCGTCGGCCGGTCGAGGGGGCTCGCGCCGGTGGTGGGCAAGGCCACGGAGTGACCGAGCTGCGGCCCGAGCGCGAGACGGCCGCCGGGGGCCCGGTCGACCCGCTCACGGGCCCGCTCCCCGACGTGCTCGCCGGCGGACACAGCTCCCCGTGGTTCCGCGCCGAACAGCACCAGGGCGACCCCGCGCCCCAGCACCCCTCTGCCGACCCGTACGCCCCGGCACCCGCCGATCCCTACACGGTGCCCCCGCCGTCGGCCTACCAGCCCCCTGCGGCCCCGCACGCGTACGGCACCGAGCCCGCCTACGCCGAGCAACCCCCGTACGCCGAGCAGGCCCCGTACGACGCTCAAGGAGGGTACGGCCTGCCGGATGCCTACCCCGCCCCCACCGAGACGTACGGGCAGCCGGAGCCCTCTCCCCAGCCCCACGGCGACCCGGCCCGGCCCGCGGCCCCCCAGCCACCGCCGGAGCCGTACAGCCCCACGCCGGACGCCCTCCCCCGCGACGACGAGACGATGGCGCTCCACACCGCAGACCCCGTGCGCACAGCCGGGGACAGCGACGGCCAGGACCGGGACCCGGACGGCGACCGGCCGGCCGGGAGCGACGGTGCTGAGGGCGGACGGGCCGCCCGGCGCAAGGCCGCCAAGCGGAACGCGCGGTCGGGTGGACGGCGGGCCGGGGGCGGCCGACGCCGCGCCGGATCAGCGCCGGCCGACGGCCCGCAGGGGCAGGACGGCGACGCCTCACCGGACACCGGGCCGCGCGACCGCCCCCGTACCCGTGTCGAGGCGCGGCGGGCCGAGCGGGCGCGGAAGCCGAGCGCCGCCACGGTCGCCAGCCGGGCGGTCGGCGAGCTGTTCATCACGATCGGCGTACTGATGCTGCTCTTCGTGACGTACCAGCTCTGGTGGACCAATGTGCGAGCTCAGCACCAGGCCGACGGGGCCGCCAACAGCCTTCAGCAGGACTGGGAGCAGGGGAAGCGGAAGCCGGGGGCGTTCGAGGCCGGGCAGGGTTTCGCCATCATGCACATCCCGAAGCTGGACGTCGTCGTCCCGGTCGCCTCCGGCATCGACAAGCAGCGCGTGCTCGACCGGGGCATGGCGGGCCACTACGCGGAGGGCGCGCTGAAGACGGCGCTGCCCGAGGCGAAGGAGGGGAACTTCGCCGTCGCGGGCCACCGGAACACCCACGGCGAGCCCTTCCGGTACATCAACCGGCTCACCCCGGGCGACCCGATCGTGGTGGAGACCCAGGACACCTACTACGTGTACGAGATGGCGAGCATCCTGCCGCAGACGCCCCCGTCGAACACCGCTGTCATCGACCCGGTGCCCGCGGGATCGGGGTTCACCAAGCCGGGCCGGTACATCACGCTCACCACCTGCACCCCGGAATTCACCAGTACGTATCGGATGATCGTCTGGGGCAAGATGGTCGAGGAACGGCCGCGCAGCAAGGGCAAGCCGGATGCGCTCGTCGATTGAGTCGGACCGGACGGACGGGGCAGGGTCAGTGGCAGCGACGAAGACGCAGGACAGGACGGACGAGGAGTCCGTCGTCGCACCGCGCGGACGCAAGCGCGGCATCATCGCGACAACGGTCGGGCTCTTCGGGGAACTGCTGATCACCGCGGGCGTCATCCTCGGTCTCTTCGTCGCCTACTCGCTCTGGTGGACCAACGTCGTCGCCGACCGCGAGGCCGGCAAGCAGGGGGACGCGGTCCGCGACCGCTGGGCCGGGGGTCCAGGAGAGCTCGACACCAAGGACGGCGTGGGCTTCCTGCACGTCCCGTCGATGAAGAACGGCGAGGTGCTCGTCAGGAAGGGCACCGAGAGCGACATCCTCAACCACGGTGTCGCGGGGTACTACACGGACCCGGTGAAGTCGGCGCTTCCGGCCGACGACAAGGGCAACTTCACCCTCGCGGCCCACCGCGACGGGCACGGCGCCAAGTTCCACAACATCGACAAGATCAAGAAGGGCGATCCGATCGTCTTCGAGACGAAGGGCTCCTGGTACGTCTACAAGACGTACGCGATCCTGCCGGAGACCTCCAAGTACAACGTGGAGGTCCTGGACGCCGTCCCGAAGGGGTCAGGCGCCAAGAAGCCCGGCCGCTACATCACGCTGACCACCTGCACGCCGGTCTACACCTCGGACTACCGCTACATCGTCTGGGGCGAGCTGGACCGCGTCGAGAAGGTCGACAACCAGCGCACGCCTCCCGCCGAACTCCGCTAGGGGGTGTAGCCACCGGAGCCCGGCAAGCGCCGTACCGCCCGCCTTCGGCGCGCGGTCGGGGAACGACGAAGCCCCGGCACCGGTGATCCGGTGCCGGGGCTTCGGGCGTTCGCCGCTGGTGGCGGGGTCAGTCCCCGCGCCCGCCGAAGAAGTTGCCGCCGTCCTCGCCGGGCGGGCCGACGGTGGTCAGGTTGACCGCGGTGCCCTTCGGGACCTCCGCGTCCTCACCCGGGTCGAGGGCGGCGACGAGCGAGTTGTCGTCCTGCGAGCCGGCGATGTTGCCGACCGTCAGCCCCGCGTCGGTCAGCGCCTTCTTCACGTCACCGAGCTTCTGGCCGCGCAGGCCGCCCGGAACCTTGACCTTCTCGGCCGCCTTGGCGATCTTCACGGTGACCGTGGAACCGGGCTGCACCTGGGACTGGGGCGAGGGGGTCTGCGAGAAGACCTTGCCGGCCTCCGCCTCGTTCTCCTCCTCGACGCAGTTGGCCTTGAGGCCGCTGCCTTCGAGCTGCGAGGTCGCCTCCTCACAGGTCTTGCCGCTGACGTCCGGCACCGCCGTCATCGCCTTCTCCTTGGCGACGGTCAGCGTGATGGTGGAGCCCTTCTCGACCTCGGAGTCGCGGTCGGGGTCCTGGCCGATCACCGTGCCGGGGGTCTGGTCGGACTCCTCGTTCTTCCGCTCGATGTCGGTGAAGCCCTTGGACTGGAGCTGCTCCTCGGCCTTCTCGTAGGAGAGCCCCTTGACGTCCGGCACCGTGATCTTCGGCGCGCCGGTGGAGACGACCACGGTGACGGTGCTGCCGCGTTCGACCTTGCCACTCTCGCCGCTGCCCGGCTCGGGGTCCTGGCTGCAGATGTGCTTCGCCGGCTGGTCCTCGCACTCCTCGCGGGCGGAGACGTCCAGCTTCAGGTCGACGTTCTCGGCCTTCTTCTTGGCCTGGGCCTCGGTGCTCCCGACGAAGTTCGGGACGTTGACCTTGGTGTCGCCGCCCTTGTCGCCGAAGACCGACTTGCCGATGAAGATGGCGCCGATCAGGACCAGGATGCCCGCGGCGATCAGCAGGATCGTCGAGATGTTGGTGTTCTTCTTCGGCTGCTGGCGGCGGCGCCCGGGCCGGTCGTCGTAGCCGTAGCCGCCGTCGTCCGGGTTGGCCGGCGGGAGCATGGAGGTGGCGGCGGCGTCCTGCGGGTGCATCGCCGTGGTCGGCTGGTCGTCCGGGTAGCCGCCGTAGCCGACCGCGCCCATGGCGGCGGTGGCGCCGACGGGCTGGCCGTCGAGGCACGCCTCGATGTCGGCGCGCATCTCGTCGGCCGACTGGTAGCGGTAGTCCGGGTCCTTGACCAGGGCCTTCAGGACGATGGCGTCCATCTCGGGCGTGATCTCGGGGTCGAAGACGCTCGGCGCCTGGGCCTCTTCGCGCACGTGCTGGTAGGCGACGGCGACCGGGGAGTCCCCGACGAAGGGCGGCCGGACGGTGAGCAGCTCGTAGAGCAGGCAGCCCGTGGAGTACAGGTCGGAGCGGGCGTCGACCTGCTCGCCCTTGGCCTGCTCCGGAGAGAGGTACTGGGCGGTGCCGATGACGGCGGAGGTCTGCGTCATCGTCATGCCGGAGTCGCCCATGGCCCGGGCGATGCCGAAGTCCATGACCTTGACCTGGCCGTTGCGGGTCAGCATCACGTTGGCCGGCTTGATGTCGCGGTGGACGATGCCCGCCCGGTGCGAGTACTCCAGCGCCTGGAGGATGCCGATCGTCATCTCCATGGAGCGCTCCGGCAGCAGCTTGCGGCCGGAGTGCAGCAGTTCACGGAGGGTGGAGCCGTCGACGTACTCCATGACGATGTACGGGATCGAGACCCCGTCGACGTAGTCCTCGCCCGTGTCGTAGACGGCGACGATCGCCGGGTGGTTGAGCGAGGCGGCCGACTGGGCCTCACGGCGGAACCGGGCCTGGAAGGACGGGTCGCGGGCGAGGTCGGCCCGGAGCGTCTTCACGGCGACGGTCCGGCCGAGACGCGTGTCGTGGGCGAGGTACACCTCGGCCATGCCACCACGGCCGAGCACCGAGCCCAGCTCGTACCGGCCGCCCAGGCGACGCGGCTCTTCCATAGCTACCTACCAGCTCTCTCCGTCGGTCCCGACCGCACCCGTGTGTGGTCCGGCGGTGTGCTGCCCGGCCATACGGTACCCGCCCCGCACAGGCCGGTCCGGCCCTGGCCGTGAGCTGATACCTGACCGGTATCCCCGCGCGTGAAGATCCACAACTACCGGACCGTGACGGGGGCCATAGCCGGCCGCGGGCTCACTTCTTGTTGTTCACGACCGCCTCCATGACGGACTTGGCGATGGGCGCGGCGAGACCGCCACCCGAGATGTCCTGGCGGTCGGCACTGCCGTCCTCGACAACCACCGCGACCGCCACCGGGGAGCCCTCGGCCGTCTTGGCGTAGGAGATGAACCAGGCGTACGGCTTCTCGCTGTTGTCGACACCGTGCTGTGCGGTACCGGTCTTGCCGCCGACGGTGACGCCCGGGATGCGCGCGTTGCTGCCCGTGCCGTCGTTGACGACCGTCTCCATCATCTGCTGGAGCTTCTGCGCGTTCTCCTTGGAGAGCGGCTCGCTCATCTTCTTCGGCTCGTGCGTCTCGATGGTGTCGAGGCCCGGCGCCTGCAGCTGGCTGACCATGTACGGCTCCATGAGGACACCGTCGTTGGCGATGGCCGAGGTGACCATGGCCATTTGGAGCGGGGTGGCGGCGGTGTCGAACTGGCCGATGGAGGAGAGCGCGGTCTGCGACTTGTCCATCTCCTTGGGGAAGACCGAGGCGTTGGAGCGGACCGGGGTGAACTGCTCCTCGTTGAAGCCGAACTTCTCGGCCGTCTCCAGCATCTTGTCCTTGCCGAGATCGGAGCCGATCTTGCCGAAGACGGTGTTGCAGGAGACCCGCAGCGCGTCGCGGAGGGTGGCGTCCTTACAAGGGATGTTGCCCTCGTTCGGCAGCGGCGTCGTGGTGCCCGGCATGATCCACGGAAGCGGCGTGTCGGTCTTCGCGTCGATGTCGGTGACCAGCCCGTGCTCCAGGGCGGCTGCCGCCGTGAGGACCTTGAAGGTCGAGCCGGGCGGGTACGTCTCGCGCAGCGCGCGGTTGACGAGCGGCTTGTCCTCGTTCTTGTCGAGCTTGGAGAACTCCTCGCCGTCCTTGTTGGTGATCCCGGCGAAGACTCCGGGGTCGTAGGACGGGGTGGAGGCGAGGGCGAGGATCGCGCCGGTCGACGGGTCGAGCGCGGCGACGGCGCCCTTGCGGTCGCCGAGGCCCTCGAACGCCGCCTTCTGGGCGCTCTCGCTGAGCGTCGTGACGACGTTGCCGCCCTCCTTCTTCTTGCCGGTCAGCATGTCGAGCGTGCGGCGGAAGAAGAGGCGGTCGTCGTTGCCGGTGAGGATGCCGTCCTCGAGGTTCTCGAGCTGCGAGGCGCCGACGAGCTGCGAGGCGTACCCGGTGACGGGGGCCCACATCTCGCCGTTCTTGTAGGTGCGCTTGTACTCGTAGTCGGTGCCCTCGGTGGCCTTGGAGCCGGTGATGGACTTGCCGTCCACGATGATGTCGCCGCGCGGCTGGGCGTACCGCTCGATGGAGACGCGGCGGTTCTTGTCGTGCGTGGCGAGCGAGTCCGCCTGTACGTACTGGATCCAGTTGGCCCGCAGCAGCAGGGCGAGGACCAGCAGCCCGCAGAAGATCGCGATCCGGCGCAGGGGCTTGTTCACGGGCGCACCACCTGGGTCATCTCGGCGTCGGGGGAAGGAGCCGGCGCCGGGGCGGGACGGCGGGCGGTGTCACTGATGCGGATCAGGATGGCGACCAGCGCCCAGTTGGCGAGCACCGACGAACCACCGTACGCGAGGAACGGCATGGTCATACCGGTGAGCGGGATGAGGCCCATCACGCCGCCGGCGACCACGAAGACCTGGAGGGCGAAGGCGCCGGTCAGGCCGATGGCGAAGAGCTTGCCGAAGGGGTCGCGGGCGGCCAGCGCGGTGCGGGCGCCCCGCTCGATGATCAGCGCGTAGAGGAGGAAGAAGGCCATGACTCCGGCCAGGCCCAGCTCCTCGCCGACGGTGGAGAAGATGAAGTCGGAGTTGGCGGCGAAGCCGATGAGGTCGGAGTCGCCCTGCCCGAGGCCGGTGCCGAGCACCCCGCCGGAGCCGAACGACATGATCGACTGGCCGATCTGCTCGCAGGCCCCCGAGTCCACGTAGCAGCCGAAGGGATCGAGCCAGGCGTTGACGCGGAGCTTCACGTGGGAGGCGAAGGAGGCGACACCGACGGCGCCCGCGGCGGCCATGCCCAGGCCGATGACGATCCAGCTCGTCCGCTCGGTGGCGACGTACAGCATGATCACGAACATGCCGAAGAAGAGCAGCGAGGTGCCGAGGTCGTTCTCGAAGATGAGGACGAGGAGGCTGACCGCCCAGATCATCAGGATCGGGCCGAGGTCGCGGCCGCGCGGCAGGTAGAGCCCCATGAACCGGCGGCTGGCCAGGGCGAGGGCGTCGCGCTTCACCATCAGGTACCCGGCGAAGAAGATCGCGATGACGATCTTCGCGAACTCACCGGGCTGGATGGAGAATCCGGCCACCCTGATCCAGATCTTGGCGCCGAAGACGTCCGTGCCCAGACCGGGCACGAGCGGCAGCAGCAGCAGGATCAGCGCGCCCACCATGGAGATGTACGTGTACCGCTGGAGGATGCGGTGGTCCTTGAGGAACACCACCACGGCGACGAAGAAGGCGATGCCGATCGCGGAGTACATCAACTGGCTGGGGGCGGAGGGCGAGAAGGAGCCGTACGCCTTCCTGGCCAGCGCCTGCAGCCGCTCCGACTGGTCCAGGCGCCAGATCAGCACCAGGCCGAGCCCGTTGAGGAGGGTGGCCACGGGGAGCAGCAGCGGGTCGGCGTAGGGCGCGAAGCGGCGCACCACGATGTGGCCCACGCCCGCCAGCAGGCCGAGGCCGATGCCGTAGCCAATGAGGCCGGTGGGGATCTCGCCGTTGATCGCGAGGCCCACGTTGATGTACGCGAACACGGGGATGACCACCGCGAACACCAGCAGGGCTAGCTCGGTGTTGCGGCGGCTCGGCGCGCCGATCGCCCCGATGGTGGAAGTCTGTGTCGTACTACTGCTCATGGCGTGAAAAGGCCCCCAACGGCTGCTTACTGCTTACCGCACAGCGGGACCAGCTTCTGCTCTTCCTCCGAGAGGCTGGGGCCGGGCGTGGGAGTGGCATCGGACTTGTTCTTGCTCTTCGGGTCGTCGGCGAGGTCACCGGCCGCGTCGGAGTCGCCCTTGCCGGGCTTCGCGTCCTCCTGCTGCTGCTTCTGCGCGGCGGCGCGGCGCTCGGCGTCCTTCTTGCAGGCGGACGCCTGGACGCTCAGTTCCTCGACCTTCCCCCTCGCCTCGTCCATGCCGCCCTCGGCGATGGTCGCCTCCACCTGCTTGCGCTGGTAGGGCGGGAGGTACTTGAGTTCGATCTCGGGGTGGTCGCGGTGGACCTTGGAGAGCGACACCCAGGCCAGATCCTGGTTGATGCCCTGGAAGAGGGCGACATGGTCGTCCTTGGTTCCCACGTAGTACTGGGTCTGGGTCCAGCGGTAGCCGCCGTAGAGGCCGCCGCCGACGACCGCGAGGGCCAGCACCGTGAAGAGGGACCGCTTCAGCCAGGCGCGGCCGCGCCGCGGCTTCTCGAAGTCCCCGTCGCCGTACGCGCCGAAGGAGTTCTCCGGGGCGTACTCGGCGGAGGCGCCGCTTCCGGGCGGGCCGAAGGAGCCGCTGGGGGCGGACGGCCGACGGCCGAGGCCCGCCGCGCGCCCGGCCGGGGTCTCCATGGCACCGCTGTCCTGCTGCTGGTGCTGGTTCTCCGCGACCGCGCCGACGACGACCGGGGTGTCGTTGAGCTGGGTGGTGAGGGTGTCGTTGGAGTCGACGTCGAGGACGTCGGCGACGATGCAGGTGATGTTGTCCGGTCCGCCGCCGCGCAGGGCGAGCTGGATCAGCTCCTGGATGGTCTCCTGCGGGCCCTGGTAGCTGGCGAGGGCCTCCTCCATCGTCTGGTGGGAGACGACGCCGGAGAGGCCGTCGGAGCAGATCAGGTACCGGTCGCCGGCGCGGACCTCGCGGATGGAGAGGTCGGGCTCGACGTGGTCGCCGCTGCCCAGCGCGCGCATCAGCAGCGAGCGCTGCGGGTGCGTCGTCGCCTCCTCCTCGGTGATGCGGCCCTCGTCGACGAGGCGCTGCACCCAGGTGTGGTCCTGCGTGATCTGCGTCAGCACCCCGTCCCGCAGGAGGTACGCGCGGGAGTCGCCGACGTGCACCAGGCCCAGGCGCCGGCCGGTCCACAGCAGGGCGGTGAGCGTGGTGCCCATCCCCTCCAGCTGGGGGTCCTCCTCAACCATCACCCGGAGCTGGTCGTTGGCGCGCTGCACGGCGGCGCCCAGGGAGGTGAGGATGTCGGAGCCGGGGATCTCGTCGTCCAGCTCCACGAGGGTCGTGATGACCTCGGAGCTGGCCACCTCACCCGCGGCCTGGCCGCCCATGCCGTCGGCGATGGCGAGGAGGCGGGGGCCGGCGTAACCGGAGTCCTCGTTCCCCTCCCGGATCATGCCCTTGTGCGACCCCGCGGCGAACCGCAGTGACAGGCTCATGCGCCGCACCTCGCCTGTCGACGGTTCCGGGTACAGCCGGTCTGATCGAGCCACACTGCCCACCCTCCGGTCGGGAGCGCCTCCTGAATCGGATCCTGGCGGTGGATCACGACGGCCCGCTCGCTCCGCTCGCTCATTGTCGTACTACTTCCGCAGCTCGATGACGGTCTTGCCGATACGGATCGGTGCGCCCAGCGGAATCGGTGTCGGGGTGGTGAGCCGGGTCCGGTCGAGGTAGGTGCCGTTGGTCGACCCGAGGTCCTCGACGATCCACTTGCCGTCGTGGTCCGGGTAGATCCTGGCATGCCTGCTGGAGGCGTAGTCGTCGTCCAGCACGATCGTGGAGTCGTGGGCGCGGCCGAGCGAGATCGTCTGCCCCTGGAGGGCGACGGTGGTGCCGGTGAGTGACCCTTCGGACACCACCAGCTTCGTCGGCGCCCCGCGGCGCTGGCGGTTCGAACCGCCCTGGGCGCGCTGCTGCGGCGGCGCGGCCTGCTGGCGTTGTTGCTGCGGACGTGCGTCGGCGGTCCGCCGCGCTCCGCGCTGTGTGACGCGCGTGCCGAACAGGTCGCTCCGGATGACCTGGACGGCCACGATCACGAACAGCCACAGAACGGCCAGGAAACCCAGCCGCATGACCGTCAGGGTCAGCTCTGACATTGCCCCCGCTTCACCCTTCGGCTTGCCGGTAAATGATGGTGGTGTTGCCCACGACGATTCGCGAGCCGTCGCGGAGCGTAGCGCGGGTGGTGTGCTGTCCGTCCACCACGATGCCGTTGGTCGACCCGAGGTCCTGGATCGTGGAGGGCGAACCCGTCCGGATCTCGCAGTGTCTGCGGGAGACTCCGGGGTCGTCGATGCGCACGTCGGCCTCGGTGCTGCGGCCGAGTACGAGGGTGGAGCGGGAGATCTGGTGGCGGTTGCCGTTGATCTCGATCCAGCGCCGGGTGGTGGCGCCCGCCCCGGCGAGCGAGGGCCCGACGCCCTGTGCCCCGCCGTGCGTCCCGGGCGGGGGGCCGGCGGGCATGGGAGGCGGGGAGGCCGGGGGCTGCGGGTAGCCGTAACCGCCCGGGGCCGGATGGCCGGGAGCGGGGGCGTGGCCGCCCTGGGAGGGTGCCGGAGGGTACGCGTGGCCGCCGGGTGCGGGAGCGCTGCCCGGGGTCTGCGAGGTGCTGGAGGCCAGGGTGCGGCTGCGGACGCGGTACAGGCCGGTGTCGAGGTCGTCGGCCTTCTCCAGGTGGACCTTGACCGGGCCCATGAAGGAGTACCGCTGCTGCTTGGCGTAGTCCCGGACCATGCCGGACAACTCGTCGCCCAACTGGCCCGAGTACGGGCTGAGCCGCTCGAAGTCCGGGGTGGAGAGTTCGACGATGAAGTCGTTGGGGACGACCGTGCGGTCGCGGTTCCAGATCGTCGCGTTGTTGTCGCACTCGCGCTGGAGTGCGCCGGCGATCTCGACCGGCTGCACCTCGGACTTGAAGACCTTGGCGAAGGTGCCGTTGACCAAACCCTCGAGCCGCTGCTCGAAACGCTTCAGGACTCCCATGGGGCACCTCCTCCGTCGTTGGCTTCCTGGTACTGCTTACTGATCGTATCCACGCGCCGGGAAATCGGCTGGTTCCCCCTGTCGGCCCCGCCCACGAGTGTCGCCCCTCACAAGACATGCCCCGCGCACGCCGATTCACGACTCGGGGCGAACCTTCCCGTGGGACCCTGCCACGGCCACGGGTGGCCTTGCCAGGGTCCTGGGTCCCGGCGCCCGCTGCCGGGTGCCGCACCGGCCGGGCAGCGTCCTCGCGGACGCGGTCCGGACCCTTTCACGGGTCACGCCGCACTGCGTGCCGCCGCGTGCGCACCACGCTTCTTCGGCGCTCTCCCTGTTCAGTGTCGCGTATGCCCGACGGGGACGGGAGCGCCCGGCGGCGAATCGCCTCCCCGCCGACCGCGCCCGGGAGGGGGCGAGAGGGCGATCCCGGGACGGTACGGGGCGTACGCGGCCGGAGTCGTGGAGCGGGACGGGTGGGAAGGCGCGAGGAAGGGGACCGCGGAGGATTGCATTCCGCCGCGACGGCGGGTCGCGGACGGGCACGGGGAAAGCGATGTGATTCCAGCCTGGGCACCGTGCTAATCTTCTGGATGTCGGAAGGCGCCGCGCCCCACCAGGGGACGGACCGGAAGGCAACACCCAATGCGCGGGTGGCGGAATAGGCAGACGCGCTGGATTCAGGTTCCAGTGCCCGAAAGGGCGTGGGGGTTCAACTCCCCCCTCGCGCACCATGGAGACCGGGTCTCCATCAGGACGAAAGTTCTGGTGGGGGCCCGGTTTTCGTTGTGCCCGCTTCTCCTGTTCGTGCGCGTTCCGCGGGGGGTACTGAGGGGCTCGCCCTCCCCGCGGCTCCGCTCCCGGTGGGCGGTTCCAGGGCGGCGGTGGGTGGCGGTGCGGGGGTGCGGCCCGTTTGCCGGCGCGACGGCGGACCGTACGATGTGACGATTGTCTCAGGGGTGTTGAGGGGCTGGCCGGTCGCCGTGCGCGGCCCCGTCCGACCGGCGCCCGGACGGCGCCGTGCCCCGGAAGGATCGGCTCCGCCGAAGGCGGGCGCAGGTGTTCCGGGGCGCGGGGTGGGGCCGGGGTGGGCGTCAGGCGGCCTGGGGGGCCTCGGTGAGGCGGGCGGCGAGAGCGCGGGCCTTCTCGCCCGCCTCCTCCAGGGCCTTGGTACGGGAGGTCTCGAAGAGCGGGATCAGCTCGGACATCGCCGGGTTGACGGGGGCCAGGGTCAGCTCGGGGACGATGAAGTCGACCTTGGCGCCGAGCATGCCGGTCATCAGCTTCTCCAGGTAGTTCTGGACGAACTCGAAGCTCTCGCGCGGAGTGCCCTCGGCGTACGAGCCGCCGCGACTGGCCACCACGGTGAAGGGCAGTCCCGCCACCGAACCGCTCTCCCCGCCGGTGCGGCCGACGATGATCACCTGGTCGAGCCAGGCCTTGAGGGTCGAGGGGATCGTGAAGTTGTACATGGGGGCGCCGAGCAGCACGGCGTCCGCCGACTCCAGCTCGGTGGCCAGCTCGTCGCGGAGCGCCACCGCGGCCCGCTGCTCCTCGGTGTGCTCCGAGGGGTCGGTGTAGCCGGCCGACACGGCGGCGAAGTCGAGGTGCGGCACCGGGTGGGCGGCGAGGTCGCGGTGGACGACCTTCCCGTCCGGGTGAGCCTCGGTCCAGGCCTTGACGAAGGCGGCGGTGACCTCGCGGGAGGCGGAGCCTGCCGGGGAGATGGCGGAGTCGATGTGGAGCAGCGTGGCCATGGGGGTCTCCTGGGGGAGGTGAGGCGGGGCCCGGCACGGCGACGTCGATGGCGCCCGGCCCTGCCTGATGTTCCGTACGTAACTATGGATAACACAGTCACTTACTTTTTTTCATCCCGTGCGGGGTGGCCAGTAGTCTGAGAGGTATGGCGGGCAACGGCAGGGCCACGGGAACGGGCGGCGCGCGCGGGCGCGGCGCCGGGGACGACGGTGCGCGGAACGGGGCCGGTGCCCAGGAGCGCGGGGACGTCGCGCACGTCCCGGAGGCCTGCGGCAAGGTCGACCTGGGCATCACCCGGGTCTTCGAACTGCTCGGGAAGCGCTGGACCGGCCCGATCATCGCCGTCCTCATGACGCAGCCCGTGCACTTCGCCGACCTGCGGCGCGCCATCCCCGGCATCAGCGAGCGGATGCTCTCCGACCGTCTGACGGAGCTGACCGCGGCCGGGCTCGTCCTCCGCGAGGTGGCGGAGGGCCCACCGCTGCGCGTCTCCTACCGGCTCACCGAGCCCGGGGCGGAGCTCGGCCCCGCGCTGTCCGCCCTCCGGTGCTGGGGGGAGAAGCACCTGCTGGGCGGGGCGGGCGGAGAGCCGGGCACGGGGTGCGAGGTGACGCGGGAGGGCTGAGGCCGACTGGGGCGGTCAGTCCCGGAGCGGGCTCGGGAGCCGTGGGGGCGGTGGGGTGCGTGAGGTTTCTGTGACCCGTGTGGGGGACGGAGTTCTCCACAAGCGGTGCGGTGGGCGGGGTTGTCCACAGGCCTCGGCGGGGTGTCCGCGGCGGCGGTACGGTCGCTCTCGCAGGGCCTTCCGTACGCGACGGGCGGGCGGTGGGCGGCGCGAGACGACCTGCCCTGGCGTGGTGCGGGCGAGTGTCCGTGACGGGCTGGGAGGGGAACGCGGCGGGGCTTTCGAGGGGGAGGCGGTTCCAGTGACGGAGACGGTGGCGGTGGCGAGCGGGCCGGCCGTGGGCGGTGGCGGTGCGGTGCTGGACGAGGAGGCCGGAGTTCCGCTGGTGGGCGGGTCCCGCGTGGCCGGGGGCACGGGCGCCATCCCCTCGGCGCGGGCCGCGAAACTGTCCCGGGTGGCGGGGTTCGCGAGCTGGCCGGAGCGCGACGATCCCCGGCGCGCGGGCAAGGCCCTGCGCGGGCGGGTGCCGCGCAGGACCCACGCCGACCTGGTGCTCGACACGGACCGGCCCGATCCGGTGACGGCCGTCGAGGAGTCCAACCGGGGCCGGCTCCGCGAGCTGACGCCGATCCGGGTCGGGCGGATGGTGGCGAGCCCGTTCGCCTTCCTGCGCGGTTCGGCCGGGCTCATGGCGTACGACCTGGCGCGGACGCGGGTCACCGGGATCGGGGCCCACCTGTGCGGAGACGCGCACGCGGGGAACTTCGGCCTCTACGGCGACGCCCGCGGCGGGCTCGTCATGGACCTCAACGACTTCGACGAGACGGTCTACGGCCCGTGGGAGTGGGACCTGAAGCGGCTCGCCGCCTCGCTGGTGCTGGCCGGACGCGAGGCCGGGGCGGACGAGGCCGGGTGCCTGGCCGCCGCGCGGGACGCCGCCGGCGCCTACCGGCGGACGATGCGGCTGCTCGCCCGGATGCCCGTGGCCGACGCGTGGAACGCCGTGGCCGACGAGGAGCTGGTCTCGCACGCCGACGCCCGGGACCTCCTCGGCACCCTCGGCAGGGTGGCCGAGAAGGCGCGGCGCAACACCAGCGCCCGCTTCGCCGCCAGGTCCACCGAGGCCGCGGCCGACGGCAGCCGCCGCTTCGTCGACGCGGCACCGGTGCTGACCCGCATCCCGGAGGACGAGGCCGCGCGGGTCGCCGCCGCCCTCGGCCCGTACCTCAACACCCTCCCCGAGGACCGGCTGCCGCTGCTCGCGCGGTACGCGATCCAGGACGTGGCCTTCCGCGTGGTCGGCACCGGCAGCGTCGGCACCCGGTCCTACGTCGTCCTGCTCCTCGACCACCGGGGCGAGCCGCTGGTGCTCCAGGTCAAGGAGGCCCGGCCGTCGGTGCTGGGCCCGCATCTGGGGCGGGCCGGGTTCGCCGTCCCCGAGGCCGGTCACGAGGGACGGCGCGTGGTGCTGGGGCAGAAGCGGATCCAGGTCGTGAGCGACGTTCTGCTCGGTTGGACGTCCGTGGATCAACGTCCTTACCAGGTACGGCAGTTCAGGAACCGCAAGGGGAGTGTCGACCCGGCCGCGCTCCCGGCCGACCAGGTGGACGACTACGCCCGGATGACCGGGGCGCTGCTCGCCCGGGCCCATGCGCACAGCGCCGACCCGCGCCACATAGCCGGGTACTGCGGCAAGGGGGAGGCCTTGGACGAGGCGGTGGCGGCCTTCGCCGTGGCCTACGCGGATCGTACGGAGGCGGATCACGCGGCACTGGTGACGGCGGTGCGGGCGGGGCGGTTGGAGGCGGAGGTGGGGGTGTAGGGGAGATGGGTGCTGACGGAGAAGGGGTGTTTGGCGGTCGGGGCGGCCGGGGCGGTCGCGGTAAGAGGGGGAGGGAGCCACGGGCGCGGGGTGGCTGCTGGATTCCGCCGTCCGAGGTGACCGGCGCGGGGGTTTGACGGAAGGGCCTAGGCTGGACGGGTGACGAGCCCGGAAGCCGAATCTCTGCCCGCCGACTCCGCCCCGGAAGAGCCTTCCTCGGGCGTGCCCTCCGCAGGGGGGGCCGCCGGCGGGGCGCCGTCCCGTGCCGATGAGGAACCGCAGGGTGGGGCGGCCACCGGTGGTGTGCCCGCCGACCAGGATGCGGGCGCCGCTGCGGCTCCTTCCGTGGGCGAGGCTCAGCGGCCCGCAGGGCCTTCCGAGGCGGCTGGGGCCCCCGGTTCCACTGGGGCTGCCGGGCCGACCGGGACGTTCGGTGCGGGCGCCGGCGCCGGGGCCGGGGCCGGGGCCGAGGAGGCGCCGCGGCGGCCGGAGGAGCGGCTGGAGAAGGCGGTCCGGGCGGCGGAGCAGGCGCTGATCGAGTTCGAGATCGCGGTGGAGACCTTCCGGGTGGAAGTCGAGAACTTCTCCCGGTTGCACCACCAGAAGCTCGGCCCGATGTACGCCCGGCTCGATGAGCTGGACGCGCAGATCGCCGAGGCGAAGGCGGCGCGGACCGGTGACGCCGAGGATCTGCGGCTGGCCCGGGAGGCCAGGGCGCGGGTGATGCCGTTGCCGGGCGTGGAAGAGCTGTTGCACGGCTGGATCGACTCCGAGGGGCTCTCCCCCGAGGGCGCCGCCATGCTCACCGATCAGCCGGTGCGCCCGCCGCAGCGGGTCCGCCCGAGCGCCGACGCGCGCCGCCTCTACCGGGACCTGGTGCGCAAGGCCCACCCCGACCTGGCGCAGGGGGAGGCCGAGCGGGCTCGCCGCGACGCCTTCATCGCCCGGGTCAACAACGCGTACACGCTCGGCGACGAGGAGGCGCTGCGGGCGCTGACGGCCGAGTGGGAGGCGGGTCCGGCTCCCGAGGAGCAGCCGCCGAGCCGGAGCGAGGAGCTGTACGCGCGGCTGGAGTGGCTGGCCGAGCGCAAGGAGATGCTGACGCTGATCGCCAAGGAGCTGGAGGACGGGGCCATCGGTTCGATGCTGCGCATGGCGCAGGACGACCCCGACCGGCTGCTCGACCAGATCGCCGAGCAGCTCCTCGGCGAGGTCGCCGAGCGTGAGCGGGAGCTGACCGCGCTGCTGGGCTGACCTGCCTCGCTCCGTGGTCGTCCCCGCCTCCTCAGGGGCGGGGGAGGGCGTGGCCCGTCCGGTAGCGTCGGGTTCATGCATTTCGGATCTGCGGTACCCACGGTCGAGGTCGGAGCGTTGTCCGGCGAGGATTTCCTGCTGGACGTCCGGGAGGACGACGAGTGGAACGCGGGCCACGCCGCCGACGCGCTCCACATCCCGATGAGCGCCTTCGTCGAGCGGTACGGCGAGCTGACCGAGGCGGCGCCGCAGGACGGGCGGGTCAACGTGATCTGCCGGTCCGGGGCCCGGTCGGCGCAGGTGGCGATGTACCTGCGGCAGCAGGGGATCGACGCGGTGAACGTCGAGGGCGGTATGCGGGCCTGGGAGTTCGCGGGGCGGCCGCTGGTGGACGAGAAGGGGCAGCCGGGGTTCGTCGCCTGAGGCGGGCCCCCTCGCCGACGGCGGTGCGGCCGGCGCCGGGCCAGCCGCGCTGTGGCCGGTCCGCGGCGGCGTGTGCGCTACCCCAGTCCGTCCCGGAGCCGGGGCGGGTTCGTGGCGGGAGTGCGGAGGAGTGGGCGGGGGCCCTGCGCGGGGATCGTGCCGTGAGTACGGTTTCTGCGCGGGGCGGCCCATGAGCGCCGCCGCACGGTGAACGGGGACGGGTCGGATGGACGGATACGGCGGCGCCGGGGACGCGGAGGCGACCCCGGCGACGGACGTCGAGGCGAGGGAGACGGACGGCCCGTACCCGCCCCGGCGGGGGATCGGCGCCCAGCGGACGCCTTCCTCGGAGCATCCCGCTTCCCGAGCGCCCTCCCCGGGCGAGGCGTCCCCGCGACCGGACGACGGTGAACTGGCCGATCAGGCCGGTGGTCCCGACGAGTTCGACAAGGCCGAGCAGGCCGAGCAGGCCGAACGGGCTCATGAGGCCGGCAAGTTCGACAAGGCTGAGCAGGCCGACCGAGCCGACGCGTCCGACCAGGCAGACCAGGCAGACCAGGCCGATCGCGCAGACCAGGCCGACCGGCCCGGCGAGTCCGGCCAAGACGTGCGCGCCCACGAGTCCGGCCGAGCCGACGAGGCCGACGCGTCGGACCAGGCCGCCGCCTCCGCAGCCGACCCCGCCGGGGCCATCTCCTTCCGGGACGGCACCGCGTACCGCTTCCCGGGCAGCACCGCGTACACCGCCGGCGCCGTGAGCGGCCTTTCCACCCCGGCCCCGCTGGTCCCCGGCGCACCCCGCACCGCTCCCCCGCCCGTCCCGGCGGCCACCGGCCCCGCCCCCGAGCCGGGCGCCGCGGGTCCCGGGATCGGGGCGTTGCGGGTGGGGAACCAGGTGGTGGCGGCGGTGGTGCTGGCGTTGGTGGCGGTGGGGGTGGGGGTGCACGTGATGATGGTGTTCCTGCACGTCGCGCCCGCCAACACGGTGACCAAGCAGCACGGCCAGGCGGTGGACGACTACGTCTACCCGGAGTTCGAGCAGAACTGGAAGCTGTTCGCGCCCAACCCCTTGCAGCAGAACATCGCCGTACAGGCGCGGGCCGAGATCCTGGCGGAGGACGGGACGGTGGGGCGTACCCGGTGGGTCGACCTGTCGGCGCTGGACGGCGCGGCGATCGACGGGGACCCGCTGCCGAGCCACACCCGGCAGAACCTGCTGCGGCGGGGCTGGGACTTCTACGTCAACTCGCACGACAGCGCCGGGGTCCCGAACGGCGTGCGGGGCGAGCTCTCCGAGCAGTACGTACGCCGGATCGTGCTGGCGCGGCTGAGGACGGAGCTGGACGGAACGCGGGACGGCGTGATCGACCGGATACAGGTGCGGTCGCGCACCACGCAGGTGCAGCCGCCGCCGTGGAGCGACGAGAAGGTGAGCCGGGAGCCGGTCGACCGCGAGCTGACGTGGTGGTCGGTGACGGACGCGGACGTGCCGCTCGGCGGGAGCCTGCAGTTGCGGCGGGACGGCGCCGCCCGGGGCGGCCGGGGCGCGAACGAGGCGGGGGGCGCGCGATGAGGACGGCTCTGGCCGGGTTCGCGCGGGGTGTGCACCTGGTGACCTCGCGGTCGCTCGGGCCGTACCAGACCGCCGTGGTGCGGATCGGGCTGGCGGGGACGTGGCTGCTCTTCCTGCTGCGGGAGTTCCCGCACCGGCATCTGCTCTACGGGCCCGAGGGGCCGTGGGGCTGGTCGATGGCGCGTCGGCTGATCGCGGGGAACGACGCGTTCACCCTGCTCATGTGGTCGGACGGGCGGCTCTGGTTCGAGGCGGTGTACGCGCTGGCGGTGGTGGCGAGCGCGCTGTTGCTGGTCGGCTGGCGGACGCGGACGATGTCCGTGCTGTTCATGGTGGGCGTGCTGTCGCTGCAGAACCGGAACATCTTCGTCGGCGACGGCGGGGACAACGTCGTCCACCTGCTGGCGATGTACCTGGTGCTGACCCGGTGCGGCCAGGTCTGGTCGCTGGACGCGCGCCGGGCGGCGCGGGCGGGGGCCGCCGGGCGCGAGCCGTGGGCGGACCGGGCCGGACCGGTGCTGTGGGCGGGGAGCGCGGCGGCCCTGGCGGCGGTGACGGTCCTCGGGGCGGCCGGCTGGGGGTGGCTGCTCTTCTTCTGGGTGGTGCTGATCGGGCAGGCGGTGTGGTGGTGGCTCGGGCGCCGGGCGCCGGACGGGCAGGCGTACCTGCTGAGCGATGTGGTGGCGCATCTGGTGCACAACGGCGCCCTGCTACTGATCATGGTGGAGACCTGCCTGATCTACGCGACCGCCGGCTGGTACAAGATCCAGGGCTCCCGCTGGCAGGACGGCACGGCGGTCTACTACCCGTTGCAGCTGGAGTCGTTCTCGCCGTGGCCCGGCCTCTCGCAGATGCTGGCCGGGCACGGGCTGCTGATGCTGGTGGTGACGTACGGGACGGTACTGACGCAGGTGGCGTTCCCGTTCGCGCTGCTCGACCGACGGGCCAAGAACGCGCTGCTGGTGCTGATGATGGCCGAGCACCTGGCCATCGCGGTGCTGCTGGGGCTCCCGTTCTTCTCGCTGGCGATGATCGCGGCGGACTCGGTCTTCCTGCCGACGCTCTTCCTGCTGTGGGTGGGCCGTCGGTGCGGTGGGGTGCGGGACGCGGTGGTGCGCCGGGCGCGTGCGGCGCTCGGGAGGGGCGCGCAGGGCGGTCGCGAGGGCGAGGCTGCCGCCGGGCCGACGCGGAAGCTGCCCGTCCGGCCGTCGTAGGCTTCCCGCCATGAACGCGTACGGCCCGACCGGGGCCCACCCGGAGCCGTCGGTTCCGCCCGTTGTCCCGCTACCCGCCGCCGGACCGGACGAGGCGCTGGCGCGCTGGCGCGGCCTGGCCCCCGGATCCGGCTGCGGTGCGGCGCCGGAGGCCGCGCCCCGCCACGTACTCCTGGAGGGGTTCCACGCGCTGAAGCATGCTCTCCGGTTCGGTGCGGTGGTCCCGGTGGCGCTCTGCTCCGACCGGGCGGGGGCGCTGGGGCTGGCGGCGGAGCTGGCGCCGGACCTTGCGGGTGTGCTGGCGCGGCTGTTGGTCGAGGTGGGCGCGGAGGCGTTGCGCGGGCTGGTGCCGCGCCCGCACCCGACCGGGGTGGCGGCGCTCGCGGTGCGGCCCGATCCGGTCGCCGTGGCGGCGGCGCTGCGGGCCGGGGAGCGCCGGACGCCGGTGGTGGTGCTGGACCAGCCGCGCCACCTCGGCAACGCGGGGGCCGTGGTGCGGCTGGCCGCCGGTTTCGGGGTGACCGGAGTGGTGACGACCGGGCCGCTCGATCCGTGGCACCCGACGGTGGTGCGCGGCGGCGCCGGGCTGCACTTCGCCACGGCGGTCGCCCCGCTGGAGGTCCCAGAGCTCCCCGACGGCCCCCTCTTCGCCCTCGACCCGGAGGGCGCCGACATCCGGGGGACCACGCTGCCGGACGACGCCCTGCTGGCCTTCGGCTCCGAGCGGCACGGGCTCTCGGCCGCGTTGCGCGCTCGCGCCGACCACCTGGTCGCCCTGCCGATGCGCCCCCAGGTCTCCAGTTACAACCTGGCGACCAGCGTGGGCATGACCCTCTTCCACTGGGCCTCCGCCTCCGCGGCGGCGCCGGGAGCGGGCCCAGGGGCGCCGTCCGCCTGAGGGTCCGGGTGGGCTCGGCGGCAGGATCGCGTTAGATTGCCCGAACGATCGGTCGGTTCGGGCGGGTGGACCCCCGGGGCGAGGCGCCGGTATCCGTACGGGAGGATCGCGGGCATGACAGCACACCAGGGCGGCGGCTCGCCGAGCGCGGCCACGGCCGGGCAGCGGGGGCGGGGCGCGGGGCGCGGGGCACGGAGCGGGCGCGACACGTACACGCCGCAGACGCTGCTCTCGGTGGCGGTGCGCGTCTTCAACGAGCGCGGCTACGACGGCACCTCCATGGAGCACCTCTCGCAGGCCGCCGGAATCTCCAAGTCCTCGATCTACCACCACGTCTCCAGCAAGGAGGAGTTGCTGCGCCGCGCCGTCAGCCGCGCCATCGACGGGCTCTTCGCCGTCCTGGACGAGGAGGGCGCGGTCACCGGCCGCCCGCTGGAGCGCGCGCAGTACGTCACCCGCCGCACCGTCGAGGTGCTCGTCACCGAACTCCCTTACGTGACCCTGCTGCTGCGGGTGCGCGGCAACACCGACACCGAACGGTGGGCGCTGGAGCGGCGCCGCGAGTTCGACCACCGGGTGGCCGGGCTCTTCTCGGCGGCCGTGGAGGAGGGGGAGCTGCGGGACGACGTCGAGGTGCGGATGGCCACGCGGTTGTTGTTCGGGATGATCAACTCTGTGGTCGAGTGGTATCGGCCCGAGGGGGTGCCTCGGGCCGGGGATCAGGGGTCGCCCTACGAGGAGGGGCCCGTCGGCAGTGGGGCCGACGTTGCCGACGCGGTGGTGCGGATCGCCTTTGCGGGGCTGCGGGCGGCGTAGGGACCTGGTGGTCGGCTGGGGGTGCTTGACGCGGTCCGGCCGACCGGCCTCAGCCTGGCCGGTGGTTGTCCGGCCGACCGATCTCAGCCTGGCCGGCGTTTGAGGCCGTCTCTGACGTGGGGGCCTCAGTCGCCGGTCTGGCTGCGAGGGTGGCTGTGGCCGCTCCAGCCACTGTCAAAGATGGCCTCAAGCGCCGGCCGCGGTGGGGTCGGCCGCGCTGGAAGGTCGGCCGACAGGCCTGCCCGCTCACCCGTCGGGAGGCAGCTCCTCCTCCTCGAACACCAGCAGTGTCCTCGTCGAGAGGACATCGGGCATGGACTGGAGGCGGGTGAGGACCAGTTCGCGTAGGGCGCGGTTGTCGGGGGCGTGGACCATGAGGAGGACATCGAAGTCGCCGCTGACCAGGGCTATGTGGGCGGCGCCGGGGAGGCGGCGGAGCTCCTCGCGGACGGTGCGCCAGGAGTTCTGGACGATTTTGAGGGTGATGTACGCGCAGGCCCCCTGCCCGGCGCGCTCATGGTCGACGCGCGCGCCGAAGCCCCGGATGACGCCGTCGTCCATGAGGCGGTTGATGCGGGCGTAGGCGTTGGCCCGGGAGACGTGCACGGTGTCGGCGACCGACCGGATCGAGGCGCGGCCGTCCGCCTGGAGCAGTCGGAGGATGTTCCGGTCGACGGCGTCCAGCGGCCGCGGCTCCGTGTGCTCGGCCATTCGTATCGCTCCCCACTCCCGGCGGGCCCGCCCTATGGACGACCTGTGCCCAACCCGTACCGCGCAGAACCGTTCGTCCACATCCTGAGGTCGCCTGTAGCCAAAATGCCTTGTCGACCGAACAATCGGTAGGTGAGGCGCGTCACAGCACGCCGTGCGGGCGCGCCGTCCCTGTGTGACTGTTCGTGACGAGGAGGAGGCGACGTGTCGAAGAAGCGGCAGAGTACGCCGGTCGTCGACCGGCGCCGGCGCACCGGCCCGGAAGACGCACCCGAGGCGGCGGGCCACACCGCCACGCCGCCCGCCTGGCGCCCGCGCGTCGACCCCGGGCCGCTGCTGCCCGACGAGTCGCCCTTCCGGGTCCTCGGGACGGACGCGGCCGGGGACGTCGACCCCGCCCTCCTCAAGCGCCTCCACCGCGAGCTGGTACTGGGCCGCCGCTACAACACGCAGGCCACCGCCCTCACCAAGCAGGGCCGCCTCGCCGTCTACCCCTCCTCTACCGGGCAGGAGGCCTGCGAGGTCGCCGCCGCACTGGTCCTCCAGGAGCGCGACTGGCTCTTCCCCAGCTACCGCGACACGCTCGCCGCCGTCGCCCGGGGCCTCGACCCGATGGAGGCGCTCACGCTGCTGCGCGGTGACTGGCACACCGGGTACGACCCGCAAGCCGTACGGATCGCGCCGCTCTCCACGCCGCTCGCCACCCAGTTGCCGCACGCGGTCGGCCTCGCCCACGCGGCGCGGCTCAAGGGCGACGACGTGGTGGCGCTGGCCATGGTCGGTGACGGCGGGACCAGCGAGGGCGACTTCCACGAGGCGCTCAACTTCGCCGCCGTCTGGCAGGCGCCCGTCGTCTTCCTGGTGCAGAACAACGGCTTCGCGATCTCGGTCCCGCTCGACAAGCAGACAGCCGCCCCCTCCCTCGCCCACAAGGCCGTCGGCTACGGCATGCCGGGCCGCCTGGTCGACGGCAACGACGCGGCCGCCGTCCACACCGTCCTCGCCGAGGCGGTACGCCGGGCCCGCGAGGGCGGCGGCCCCACCCTGGTCGAGGCGATCACGTACCGCGTCGACGCCCACACCAACGCCGACGACGCCACCCGCTACCGAAGCGCCGACGAGGTCGAGGCATGGCGCGCCCACGACCCGGTGGAGCTGGTCGAGGCCGCGCTGCGGGCCCGCGGGCTCGCCGACGAGGACGAGTTCGCGGCGGTCCGCGAGGACGCCGAGAGGTTCGCCGCCTCCCTCCGCGAGCGGATGAACGCCGACGCCGAGCCGGCCCCCGCCGACCTCTTCGCCCACGTCTACGCCGAGCCCACCCCGCAGCTGCGGGAGCAGGCCGCGCAACTGCGCGCCGAACTCGACGCCGAAGCCGCCGCCGAGCAGGACACCGCCGCCCACGGGGAGGAACTCCGATGACCGCCTCCGCCCCCGAGACGACCGGGACGTCCGGGAAGACCGGGTCCGCCGACGCGCGCCCGGCCCGCCGCACCAAGGCGGCCAAGCCCGCCACCATGGGCCAGGCCATCGGCCGCGCCCTGCGCGACGCCATGGCCGAGGACGGATCCGTCCACGTGCTCGGCGAGGACGTCGGCACGCTCGGCGGCGTCTTCCGGATCACCGACGGCCTGGCCGCCGAGTTCGGCGACGACCGCTGTACGGACACCCCGCTCGCCGAGGCCGGAATCCTCGGCACCGCCGTCGGCATGGCCATGTACGGCCTGCGGCCGGTGGTGGAGATGCAGTTCGACGCGTTCGCCTACCCGTCATTCGAGCAGCTCGCCTCGCACGTCGCCAAGATGCGCAACCGCACCCGGGGCGCCATGCCCCTGCCGATCACCATCCGCATTCCCTACGGCGGCGGGATCGGCGGCGTCGAGCACCACAGCGACTCCTCCGAGGCGTACTACATGGCCACGCCCGGCCTGCACGTGGTGACCCCGGCGACCGTCGAGGACGCGTACGGGATGCTGCGCGCCGCCATCGCCTCGGACGACCCGGTGGTCTTCATGGAGCCGAAGCGGCTCTACTGGTCGAAGTCCGACTGGTCGCCCGAGGCGCCGACCGAGGTCGAGCCGATCGGGCGGGCCGTGGTCCGCCGCACCGGCACCGACGCCACCCTGCTGACCTACGGGCCCTCGCTGCCGGTCTGCCTGGAGGCGGCCGAGGCCGCGCGGGCCGACGGGCGGCAGCTGGAGGTGGTGGACCTGCGGTCGCTGGTCCCCTTCGACGACGAGACCGTCTGCGCCTCGGTGCGCAGGACGGGGCGGGCCGTGGTCGTCCACGAGGCCGTCGGTTTCGGCGGGCCCGGCGCGGAGATCGCCGCCCGCGTCACCGAGCGCTGCTTCCACCACCTGGAGGCGCCCGTGTTGCGGGTCGCCGGATTCGACATCCCCTACCCGCCGCCGATGCTGGAGCGGCACCACCTGCCCGGCGTCGACCGGGTCCTCGACGCCGTCGAGCGGTTGCAGTGGGAGGCGCGGAGCTGATGGCCGAGGTCAAGGAGTTCAAGCTGCCCGACCTCGGTGAGGGACTGACCGAGGCGGAGGTCGTGCGCTGGCTGGTGGAGGTCGGCGAGGTCGTCACCGTCGACCAGCCCGTGGTCGAGGTCGAGACCGCCAAGGCGATGGTCGAGGTGCCCTGCCCGTACGGGGGCGTGGTCACCGCGCGGTTCGGCGAGGAGGGCGAGGAACTGGCCGTCGGGGCGCCGCTGCTGACCGTCGCGGTCGGAGCGGCCGGCACCGTCGGTGCCGGGGGCCCGCCGGCCGGCGGTACGGACGCGGACGTGACCGGCGCCCAGGCGCCCGACGCGGCTGAGGACGAGGACGCGGGGGAGACCTCCGGGGCCGTCCTGGTCGGGTACGGCACGGGGGCGCCGCCCGCCCGCCGCGGACGCGTCCGGCCCGCTCAGGGCACGCCCGGCGCTGTCTCCGCTCCCGCGCCGGCGCCGAGCACCGGCTCGGTGAACGGTGTGGCCTCCGGGTACGGGCGCCACGCGGTCACCCCCGACGTGCCGGGGCGGGACGCCACCGCGCCCTCGACCGGCCCGGTGCCGGTCATCTCCCCGCTGGTCCGGCGGCTGGCCCGGCAGAACGGGGTCGAGCTGCGGACGCTGACCGGGTCGGGGCCCGACGGGCTGATCCTCCGGGCGGACGTGGAGCGCGCGATCGGCGCGGGCGCCAAGCCCTCGGAGGTGGCCGCGGCACCCGCAGAGCAGGCGGCATCGGCCGTCGCGGCGGTGGCCGCCGACGCGGGCGAGGTGCGGATTCCGCTACGCGGGCTGCGCGGGGTCGTCGCCGACAAGATGAGCCGCAGCCGCCGGGAGATCCCGGAGGCGACCTGCTGGGTCGACGCCGACGCCACGGAACTGCTCGCCACCCGGCGGGCGATGAACGCGGCGGGCGGGCCGGACGCCCCGAAAATCTCGCTGCTGGCGCTGCTCGCCCGGATCTGCACCGCCGCGCTGGCCCGCTGTCCCGAGCTGAACGCCCGGGTCGACACCGAGGCCCGCGAGATCGTCCGGCTGGAGCGGGTCCACGTCGGCTTCGCCGCGCAGACCGACCGGGGGCTGGTCGTGCCCGTGGTGCGCGACGCCCACACCCGCAGCGCCGAGTCCCTCAGCGAGGAACTGGCCCGCCTCACCGCCTCGGCCAGGGCCGGGTCGCTTACCCCCGGGGAGCTCACCGGGTCCACCTTCACGCTGAACAACTACGGCGTCTTCGGGGTCGACGGCTCCACACCGATCATCAACCATCCCGAGGCCGCGATGCTCGGCGTGGGGCGCATCATTCCCAAGCCGTGGGTCCACGAGGGCGAGTTGGCCGTCCGGCACGTCACGCAGCTCTCCCTCACCTTCGACCACCGGGTCTGTGACGGTGGGGCGGCCGGGGGGTTCCTGCGGTACGTGGCTGATTGTGTGGAGCAGCCGGCGGTGTTGTTGCGGGGGGTGTGAAGGGGTGGGCTGCGCCGCTTGGCCGGGGTGTGGCCTCAAGCGCCGGCCGGGCTGAGTTAGGGGGCGGTTGGCTGGGGGCCCTTGGGTTCCGGCGGGCCGGGGTGTGGCCTCAAGCGCCGGCCGGGCTGGGGTGGCCTCAAGCGCCGGCCGGGCTGGGGTGTGGCCTCAAGCGCCGGCCGGGCTGGAATTGGGCTGAGGTGTGGGCCTACGCCCGCCGGGCTGGGTGGGCTGGGGTGTGGCCTCAAGCGCCGGCCGGGCTGGATGTGGGCTGCGGTGTGGTCGCAAGCGTCGGCCGGGGGGGTGTCGTTTCAAGCGTCGGCGGGCTGGGATTGGGGGTGGGGTGTGGGCTCCAGTGCTGGTCGGTTGTGGGTGGGCTGGGGGGCGGTCCGGTGTGGTTCAGCCCTGGTCCGGGGTCGTGGAGGGGCGGGCCGGGGTGGGTGAGGTTGCGTGGTTGCGGCTTCAGTGGGGCTGTTGTTTGGCAGGGCCAGTCGGCGGTGGGGGCGGAGGGGTGCGGGGCGGGCCCGCGCATACTCGGGGGCATGGTCATTGGGTCTGGGGATGTCGCTCGCGCCGAGGTGGGCTGTGCGCGGGCTGGGAGCGGGGGCGAAGCGTCCGCCGCGGTGGTGGCGTTCGATGCCGTGGTGCTTGCCGGGGGTGGGGCGCGGCGGCTCGGGGGTGCTGACAAGCCGGGGTTGCGGGTCGGGGGGCGGGCGTTGCTCGACCGGGTGCTCGCCGCCTGCGGTGGGGCGGTGACCACGGTGGTGGTGGCGGAGCCTCGGACGGTTTTCCGGGAGGTGGTGTGGGCTCGGGAGGAGCCTGCGGGCGGGGGGCCGCTCGCCGCGCTGGCGGCGGGGGTGCGGGCTGCCGGTGGCGGGGACGGGCCCGGCGCCGTGGTCGTACTCTCGGCGGACCTGCCGTTCGTGGACGCGGCGGCCGTACGCGCCCTGCTCGGGCGGCTCGCGGAGAGTGAGGCGGACGCCGTTCTGGCCCGGGACGCCGAGGGCCGGGACCAGCCGCTGGTCGGCGCCTATCGCAGAGCCCCGCTGGCCCGGGCACTCGACCGGATCCACTCCGAGGAGGGCGACCTGACGGGGCTTCCGCTGCGGCGGCTGACCTCCCGTCTGAACCTGGCCCACCTGGCCGAGGCGCCGGACGCGCCGATCTCGTTCGACTGCGACACCTGGGGGGACCTCGCGGCGGCCCGGGCGCGGATCAGGGAGCATGGACACGTGTTGGATGAATGGATCTTGGCAGCCAAGGAAGAACTCGGTATCGACCTGGACGTCGACATCCGCCTTCTTCTCGACCTCGCCCGCGACGCCGCCCACGGCGTCGAGCGCCCCGCGGCCCCGCTGACCACCTTCCTGGTGGGGTACGCGGCGGGCCGTGCGGGCGGCGGGCCCGAAGCGGTGGCCGAGGCGGCCCGCAAGGCCGCCGACCTCGCCGAGCGCTGGGCGGCCGAGGTACCGCCCGAGCCCGGGGCAGGCACCGGATGAGCGGCGGCCCGGCCCCCGACCCGGACGGCTTCGACAGCCTCCTCGCCCTGGTCAACGACGCCTCCGCGCGCCGCACCCGCGACGAGCCCGCCCCCGCTCCGTACGACCAGGAGGCCGACGGCCAGACCGGTGACGTGCCGCGGGGCGCCGCCGACGGGCCGGTGGACGCCCGCGCCTCCGCCGACCAGGCCGTTCCCGAGGCCGGGGCCCCCTCCGCCCGGGCCGGATGGCCCGCCGAGTACGGGCCCGAGCCGCCCGGCCAGGCGAGCCCGCCCCGGCCCAGTGGCCCGGGTGGCGGCGCACGGTCGTACGCGGCTCCGGACGGGGAGGGGGGCGAGCGGGCGGCCACCGGGTCGGGCCGCACGGCGACCGCCGTGGCCGACAGTGGTGCGGCGGCGGGCCACCGAACGGGCGGTGCCAGGCGCGAGAGCCACGCCGTGACCGCCTGGTCCGAGGCCGTACAGGTGGCCGGGCGGGCCGGGCAGGCCGTCCGGGAGCGGACCGCCGGGGCACGGCCCGCGCTGGAACTCCCGCCCGCCGACGCGCTCGGGCTGGTCCTGGCGCGGCCGCTGGCCGCCCTCACCGATCTGCCGCCCTTCGACACCTCGGCGATGGACGGCTGGGCGGTCGCCGGTCCGGGCCCCTGGCAGGTCCGTCCCGACGGCGTGCTGGCCGGGCAGTCGGGCGAGGCGATGGCCGACGGGGAGGCGGTGCCGATCGCCACCGGCGCCCGGGTCCCGCGTGAGGTGACCGCCGTCATCCGCACCGAGCACGGCCACCTCGACGCCCACGGTCGGCTCCACCCGCGGCACGAGGTGATCCAGGGTCAGGACATCCGTCCGCGCGCCCAGGAGTGCCGCACCGGTGACACTCTGCTGCCCGCCGGGAGTGCGGTGACCCCGGCGGTTCTGGGGCTGGCGGCGGCCGCCGGGTACGACGCGCTGGCGGTCCACGCCCGCCCCACCGTCGATCTCTTCGTCCTCGGCGATGAACTGCTCACCTCGGGACTCCCCGAGGACGGCCTGATCCGCGACGCCCTCGGCCCGATGCTGCCGCACTGGCTGCGGGTGCTGGGCGCGGAGGTCCGCACGGTGGAGCGGCTCGGGGACCGGCCCGATGCGCTGGCCAGGGCCCTCGCCGCCTCGGAGGCCGACCTCGTCGTCACCACCGGCGGGACCGCCTCGGGGCCCGTCGACTTCGTCCACCCGACGCTCGACCGGCTCGGCGCCGAGCTGCTGGTCGACGGCGTCGCGGTCCGGCCGGGCCATCCGATGCTGCTGGCGCGTACCGCTCCCGGCCAGCACCTGGTCGGCCTGCCCGGCAATCCGCTCGCCGCCGTCTGCGGGCTGCTCACTCTCGCCGTCCCCCTGCTGCGCGGCCTTGCCGGTGCGCCGCTCCGGCAGCGGCCGGCGGCGGGACGTACCCCCGGCGGCGGTGTCCTCCCGGACGTGTACGAGACTCGCCGGGTGCAGCTCTCCACCGACCCGCTCGCGGCCACCGCGTCGCCTGGCACCGCGACCACGGTTTCCGCCCCGACTGCCATCCTGGACACCCCCACTCAGGGGCACCCGTCCGACACCCGGCTGATTCCGGTGCGGGTGGAGGCGGGACAGGCGCGGGCACTCAGCTTCGGCGGTCCGGCGATGCTGCGCGGCGTCGCCACCGCGGACGCGCTGGCGGTGGTGGGCCCCGGCGGGGCCGAGGCCGGAGACCTGGTGGAGCTGCTGGCTCTGCCGTGGTCGGGTGGGGGCGGCGGTTTCACGTGAAACTGCCCGGCCAGGACGCCATGGCGCGGGACGCGGACGAACACCTCGTCACGCACCGCGTGAAACTGCCGCACCGCGTCGTCGAACGTCCGCTCCTCCAGGTGGCCAAGCGCCTGTCGATGGCGCTCGTCGTCCTGATGATCACCGTCCTCATCGTCTACCTGGACCGCGACGGTTACGGTGACAACGCCGACGGCTCCGTCGACTTCCTCGACGCCTTCTACTACGCCACCGTCACGCTCTCCACCACCGGCTACGGCGACATCGTGCCGGTCAGCGACAGCGCGCGGCTCATCAACATCCTCGCCGTCACCCCTCTGCGGGTCGCCTTCCTGATCATCCTGGTCGGCACCACGCTGGAGGTCCTCACCGAGCGGACTCGGGAGGAGTGGCGGCTGAACCGCTGGAGGTCCTCCTTGCGCGAGCACACTGTCGTCGTCGGCTTCGGCACCAAGGGCCGGTCGGCGATCCAGACCGTGATCGCCTCCGGGCTCTCCAAGGAGCAGATCGTCATCGTCGACCCCAACGAGAAGGTGATCGACGCGGCGGCCGCCGAAGGGTTCGTCGGGGTCGTCGGCGACGCCACCCGTAGCGATGTCCTCCTCCGCGCCGAGGCGCAGAAGGCCCGCCGGATCATCATCGCCACCCAGCGCGACGACACCGCCGTCCTGGTCGCCCTCACCGGCCGCCAGCTCAACCGGGGCGCCAACATCGTCGCCGCGGTCCGCGAGGAGGAGAACGCTCCGCTGCTCCGCCAGTCCGGCGCCGACGCCGTGATCACCAGCGCCAGCGCGGCCGGACGACTGCTCGGCCTCTCCGTGCTCAGCCCCAGCGCCGGCACGGTGATGGAGGACCTGATCCAGCAGGGCAGCGGCCTCGACCTGGTCGAACGCCCGGTGATAAAGGCCGAGGTGGGCAAGACGCCCCGGGAGACCGGCGACCTCGTGGTCAGCGTCCTGCGCGGCCACCGCCTCATGGGCTACGACGACCCGGCCATCGGCACCCTCCAGCTCACCGACCGGGTGATCACCATCATCCACAACAAGCCCGGGACGACCCCGGTCCGCCCCACGGCGGCGGGGCCGAAGCGCCCGCTGCCGTGAGTCGGCCTGCGGCTCGCGCTCTGTGGCCTGTCCCCCGGGCGCGGGCCAGGACATGTTTCACGTGAAACGTCGCTCAACGCCCACAAGCTCTTAAGCCGGATGAAGCTGCCGAACCCGTGCCGAGCCGCGATGTTTCACGTGAAACATCGCGAGAAGCGGAGTCGCCGCCTTTCGATGGATGTTTCACGTGAAACGTCCGCCCGGCTTCGTCTCAAGCCCCGGCGCGGCGTGGGCCCGTCGGGCAGCCGGGACCGCCTCCCACTGGCGTAGCCTCGCGGCTATGCATGCGATCACGATCCCCGAACCCGGCGGACCCGAGGCCCTGGTCTGGGCCCCTGTCCCCGACCCGGTGCCCGGCGAGGGCGAAGTGCTCGTCGAGGTCGTCGCGGGCGCCGTCAACCGAGCCGATCTGCTTCAGCGGCAGGGCTTCTACGACCCGCCGCCCGGCTCCTCCCCCTACCCCGGCCTGGAGTGCTCCGGCCGTGTCGCGGAGCTCGGCCCCGGTGTCTCCGGGTGGTCCGTGGGCGACGAGGTGTGCGCCCTGCTGTCGGGCGGCGGGTACGCCGAGAAGGTGGCCGTTCCGGCGGGCCAGCTCCTGCCCGTACCGGCCGGAGTCGACGTGAAGACGGCGGCGGCCCTGCCGGAGGTGGTCTGCACGGTCTGGTCCAACGTCTTCATGGTGTCGCAGCTCCGGCCGGGCGAGACGCTGCTGGTGCACGGCGGGGCCAGCGGTATCGGGACCATGGCGATCCAGTTGGCCAAGGCGGTCGGTGCCAAGGTCGCGGTGACCGCGGGGTGTCAGGAGAAGCTGCGGTTCTGCGGCGAGCTGGGCGCGGACTTCCTGATCAACTACCGCGAGCAGGACTTCGTGGAGGAGATCCGCGAGGTCACCGCCGGCGCGGGAGCCGACGTCATCCTCGACATCATGGGCGCCAAGTACCTGGACCGGAACGTGCAGGCGCTCGCCACCAACGGGCGGCTCGCCATCATCGGGATGCAGGGCGGCATCAAGGCGGAACTCAACATCGCCACCCTCCTCAACAAGCGGGGCGCCGTCACCGCCACCTCGCTCCGAGGTCGTCCCGCCTCCGAGAAGGCGGCCATTGTGTCCGCCGTGCGGGAGCATGTGTGGCCGCTCGTCGACTCCGGGCGCGTCCGGCCGATCGTGGACCGCGAGGTGCCCATGCGGGATGCGGCTGTCGCGCACCAGGTCCTGGAGGAGAGCAGTCACATCGGCAAGGTGCTGCTCACCACCGGGTGAGCCTTGGCCGGCTGCGCTTGGGGTGAGGGGTGGGGTGGCCTCAAGCGCCGGCCGGGCTGGATTTTGGCTATGGGCTGTGCTCCCCGGCGTCGGCTGGGTTTGGGGTGTGGCCTCAAGCGCCGGCCGGGCTGGATTTTGGCTGGGCATGGGGTGTGGCCTCAAGCGCTGGCCGGGCTGGATTTTGGCTGGGCATGGAGTGTGGCCTCAAGCATCGGCCGGGCTGGTTTTGGCTGGGCTGGCCTCTTCCGCGTCGGCTGATGGGGGTGAACTGTGGCCTCAAGCGCTGGCCGGGCTGAGTTTTGGTCGAGCTGATTTCTTTGCTGGGTGGTGGATGACGGGCGGTCATGCCGTGGCTGTCGCAGGGCTGTTGCCTGGGCGCGTTATCGTCCACGTCGGCCGCGGGGTGACCGCACCGGTGGTTCGGTGGGCTCGGCGGGATGGCGACAGGTGGCGGGACGATCGTGGGGAGAGCTGGCATGCATCCAGCAGCCGTTGAACGGGACTTTCAGGCCCAGGCGGGCCGCCTCCAGGGCTGGGGGTTGGCGTCGCTGGTGGTCGCCGTGGTCGGCTGGGGGTGGGCCGCCTGGCAGGTGTTCGTGCCGCATGGGGTGGACGGGAGCTCCGAGAGCTGCGTGCCGCCGGCTTTCGCGGACCGCTCGGACCGGTACCGCGATCCGTCGATGATGAACGACGAGGACCGGCACGAGCGGCAGTGCGCGACCGCCCGTGACTGGACGACGCCGGTCACGCTCCTCGTCGTCTCCGTCCCCGCCTTCGCCGCCGGTTCCGGTCTGCTCGCCGCGGGCTGGACGATGGAGCGCACCCGCCGCCTCACCACCGATCTGGAGCGCGCCACCGGCTGACGCCCGCCCGGACTCGGGCACCGTCCGCACAGGCGGCGCCCCGCTCACCCGTACGCGGGGCTTGGGGGCGGAAGCGCTGGGTAACCGAGATGCCGGGGTGCGGGGCCCGTGTGACGCTGGTTCCGTCGATCGATCCATGGGGGCCGGGGCAGTACGGCTCAGGCCCGTGGGCGCGGTCGTCTTCCCGGACGGCTCAGCGACCCGGCTCCGACAGGGGGCAATGACGTGATCACCGGCGAGAACCGGCGCGTGCCCGCACGGCGTACCGCGCTCCCCGCACTCCTGCTCACCGCCCTGGCTCTGCTCGCCGTCCCGGCGGACCCCGCACTCGCGGCCCCGCCCGCCCGGCCCGACCCCGGCCCCTCCACCGTGGGGAACGCGGCCGGTGCCGGACGGGAGCGGCCTGGCCGCACCGACCCGGGGGCTCCCTGGGGTCGGTCCCCCGGCTTCGGCGAGAGCGAGACCGCGGGCCGGACCGGCATGCTCGGCCACCCGCGCGACGCCCACCGCCACGACCCGGGTACGGAGTCAGCCCTGCCGCAGGACCACCACCCCCTCGGCATGCTGGACCCGCCGAGGCCCCCTGCCCGCCCGGCTCCGCCGGACCGTACGCCGAGCCCCGAGGCCACCCCGGACCTTCCCGGAGCCGCCGTGGACCCCACCGGGCAGCTCCCGGGGGTCGAGGCGGTGCCGCGGGAGCCGGAGGCGGCCGCCTCTCCCTCGGCGCCGCCCTCGCCCTCGCCGCACCCCCGGGAGCACCGGCGGGAGCCCGCGCAGTCGCTGCCCGCGCCCCACGGGGAGACGGCGTACCGGGCAGCCCCCCACACCTCGCCGGTCGTCCCGCGCGATCAGGGCGCCGACGCGGGGCCCACCGAGGAGGACGCCGCGTCGGACGTCGCCGAGGCGCCGGGCACCGGGCAGAGCACCGAGCAGCGGGCGATGGCCCGTACCTCGGGGCGTTCCCTGCACACGCTGCCGCTGGGCGGGGGACTGATCATGGTCGGGCTCGGCCTCGGCCTGGTCTTCGTCGCCCTGCGCGTGCGTCGGATCTGAGTGCGACAGAATGGGGCCATGGAGATGCCCAGGAACGAACGGTCGTCACGCTCGACGGAGAACCCGCAGGTCCTGATCGTGGGAGAGGACGGGATGGCGCTGGGCGGCGGCGACGACGAATCCACCGAAGTGCCGGTGACCGAGATGGTCGAGCAGCCCGCGAAGGTCATGCGCATCGGCAGCATGATCAAGCAACTGCTGGAGGAAGTGCGCGCGGCTCCTCTCGACGAGGCGAGCCGGAACCGCCTCAAGGACATCCACTCCAGCTCCGTCAAGGAACTGGAGGACGGCCTCGCCCCCGAACTGGTCGAGGAGTTGGAGCGGCTCTCGCTGCCCTTCACCAACGAGGCCACCCCGAGCGACGCGGAGCTGCGCATCGCCCAGGCGCAGTTGGTCGGCTGGCTGGAGGGCCTCTTCCACGGCATCCAGACCACGCTCTTCGCCCAGCAGATGGCGGCCCGTGCCCAGCTGGAGCAGATGCGCCGCGCACTGCCGCCCGGCGTCGCCCCCGAGGAGGCCGACGGCGCCTCCCCCGCCGCCGGCCGCACCGGAGGCCCGTACCTCTAGGCCACGGCCACCGGGTCCCTGGCCCACCGGGTCCCTGGCCCACCGGGTCGTCGCCCCCGCCGAGGGCCGCCCGACCGCCGTCCCGCACGGGACGCAGCCGGGCGCCCCGGCCCGGGCCCGCCCCCCGCCTTACGCCCCGCTCAGCGGGCGGATTCCGCCTGAATCGCCGAGGCGACGGGCGCTGCCGGGCCGTCCGCCCCCGTGCCCTCCGAGCGCCGGGCGACCGCCACCCCGGCCACCGCGCCCAGGCCGCAGACGGCGCACACCAGCCAGAGCACCAGGTAGCCGGACTCGCCCGGCGTGTGGGAGCCGGCCGGGGTGAAGGCGCCGAGGACCGAGGCGGCGGCGCCGCCCGCGACCGCGCCGCCGACCGTCTTGACGTTGTTGTAGAGCGCCGAGGCGACACCGGTCCTGGCGGGGTCGGTCGCCTCCACGATCACCGTCGGCATCGCGCTGAGCGCCGCCCCGATGCCCGTACCGCAGACCAGCAGCGCCACCACGACCTGCGTCACGCTGCCGTGGGCGGCCGCCAGCGCCAGGAACCCGGTGGTCATCAGGGCGAAGGAGAGCGCCAGCGTCCCCCGGTAGCCGAGCCGCCGGGCGATCAGCGCCGTCCCGGACGAGGTGAGCAGCGCCGCGACCGTGGCCGGGAGGGTGACCAGGGCGATCTGCAGGGCGGAGAGCCCGAAAC
The DNA here is from genome assembly GCF_042723275.1 of Streptomyces sp. NPDC058373. Taxonomy (NCBI): domain Bacteria; kingdom Bacillati; phylum Actinomycetota; class Actinomycetes; order Kitasatosporales; family Streptomycetaceae; genus Streptomyces; species Streptomyces sp. NPDC058373. The sequence continues at coordinate 39,773 of NZ_JBHXJE010000041.1, forward strand.
CGTAGCCGGTCTCGGCCGGGTCGGCGGCGAGGAAGGTGGTGTTCGGCGACTGGCTGCCGAAGTACATGACGCCGAAGAAGAACGAGACCAGGTAGAAGGGCGCCACCCGGCGCCCGCGCATCGCCCGCAGGTCCACCAGGGGCTCCGCCCGGCCCAGCTCCCACCGCACCCAGCAGACGCCGAGCACCACGCTGACCAGCAGCGGCCCCAGCACGGCCGCCGAGAGCCAGCTCCCCTCCTCGGCACGCGACACCCCGCCGAGCAGCGCCAGCAGCGTCAGGCCCAGCAGCACCATCCCCGGCCAGTCGGCCGAGCCGCCCGCCCGGGCCCGGGTCTCGGGGACCCAGCGCATCGAGACGGGCACGCAGACCAGGGCGAAGACGGCGGGCAGCAGCAGGACCACGGTGAGGTCGTCGACCGCCTTGGCGACCGCGCCCATCACCACGGCGCCGATCAGGCTGCCCAGGGTGAGCGCGCCCACCAGCCGGGCGATGGCGCTGCGGGCGCGGTCGACCGGGAGCCGGTCGCGGACCAGGGCGATCTCCAGCGGCAGCAGCGCCACCAGCGCGCCTTGGAGGACGCGGCCGAGCAGCAGCACCGTGAAGTTCGGGGCGAGCGCCACCAGGAAACTGCCCGCCGCCACGCAGACGAGGGCGATCCGCAGCATCAGCCGGCGGCCGCGCAGGTCGCCGAGCCGGCCGAAGACCGGCACCAGGACGGCACCGGAGAGCAACTGCACCGAGATCACCCAGTTCAGCGCCGAGTCGGAGACTCCGTGGTGGTCGCCGAGGGCGGGCAGCAGCGGGGTGATGCCGGTCTGGAGGAAGCCGCTCATCAGCTCGAACAGCACGAGGACGCCGACGACGGCGCCGACCTTGAGCTCCCCCGGCCCGGCCCCCGGCGCCGCGTCGGCCACGCCGCCCTTGTCCACCGGCGGAACCCCGCCCGCGCTCACGCCCCGTCTCCCGCCGCGTGCCGGTCCAGCGCGCCGACGGCGAGCGCGGCGAGCAGCGCTGCCTGGTCGCCGAGGACCGCGTCGTCGAAGACGGCCTGTGCCGAGTGGTTGACCGGGGCGGTGGCGAGGTCGGCCCCGGGCGGGCAGGCGCCCACGGCGAGGAAAGCGCCGGGGACCTCCTCCAGCACGCGGGAGAAGTCCTCGGAGCCGGAGACCGGGCGCTCCCCCTCGACCACCCGGTCCGTCCCGAACAGGCCGGCGGCGGTGGAGAGGGCGAACGCGGCCTCCTCCGGCGGGTTGACGGTGGCCGGGTACTGGCGCGCGTACTCCACGTCCACCGTGACGTCGTGGGCGAGCGCGATGCCGTGCAGGGTCCGCTCCACCAGCCGCTGCACCTGGTCGCGGGCGGTCTCGGAGTAGGTCCGCACGGTCGCTTCGAAGCGGGCCTCGGACGGGACGACGTTGCGGGCCGTCCCCGCGTGCAGGGAGCCGACGCTGACCACCGCCGGGTCCTGCACGTCGATCTCGCGGGCGACGCGGGTCTGGAGCGCGGTGACCATCTCGCAGGCGGCCACCACCGGGTCCCGGGTCAGATGCGGCATGGAGCCGTGGCCGCCGCGCCCGGTCACCGTGACGTCGAAGGCGTCGCTGGCCGCGAGCATCGTGCCGGGGCGGGTGGTGACCATGCCGAGCGGCAGCCGCGTCGAGAAGACATGCAAGGCGTACGCGGCGACGACGCGCTGCCCGGCCGCCTCCAGCACGCCCTCCTCGATCATGAGGGCGGCCCCGTCGCAGCCCTCCTCACCCGGCTGGAACATGAACACCACGTCCCCGGCCAGTTCCGTCCTGCGCGCCGCCAGCAGCCGCGCCGCGCCGACCAGCCCGGCGGTGTGCAGGTCGTGACCGCAGGCGTGCATCGCCCCGTCGGTCCGGGAGGCGTACGGCAGTCCCGTCTCCTCCTGGACGGGCAGGGCGTCCATGTCGGCGCGGAGCAGGACGGCGGGGCCCGGCCGGCCGCCGCGCAGGACGGCGGTGACCGAGCTGAGCGCCTTGCCGCGGGTGACCTCCAGGGGCAGTCCCGCGAGCGCGTCGACCACGGCCGCCTGGGTACGGGGCAGGTGGAGGCCGATCTCCGGCTCGCGGTGCAGGGCGCGGCGCAGCCGTCGGAGGTCGGTGAGCGTGGCCGGTTCGGCGGGGGAGCCCGGGGCGGCGGGGGAGTCCGTGAGATGCGTCATGGCCGGTATCGTGCGCCCGACGTGCAGGTGTCCGGCCGTACGCACAGGAATCCGCCACCGCACATGATCCATTGCAGCAATCCGCCACGTCCCGCACGCCCCCCGGGGCTTGTGCGGGGCCGGGGAGGCGGACCGAGGCGACCGGAGTGCCCGTGCTGGACGAGCTCGACTTCCTGCTGATCACCGCGCTCCAGCACGCCCCGCGCGCCGACTGGCGGCAGATCGGCGCCGCCGTCGACGTGGACGCCACCACGGCCGCCCGCCGCTGGTCGCGGCTGACCCGGGCCGGACTGGCCTGGCAGAGCTGCCACCCGAACCCGGCCCACCTCGACGGCATGCTCGTCGCCTACATCGAGGTCGACTGCGTGCCGGGCCGCCTGCACGAGGTGTGCGCCGAACTCGTCGACGACCGGCCGCTGTTCAACATCGAGCACGCCACCGGCTCCCGCGACCTGATCCTCACCGCCGTCTTCGCCACCCCGGCCGACCTCAACCGCTATCTCACCTTCCGCCTCGGCCGGCTCCCCGGCGTCGCCCGGACCCGCACCCAGCTCGCCACCGCCCTGCACACCGAGGGCAGCCGCTGGCGCCTGGACCGCCTCACCCCGGACCGGCGCACCGCCCTCGGCCCGGCCGCGCACGACCGGGCGGGACGGCCGACGGGCGCGCTCAGCGAGGCCGACGTCCACTTCATCCTGCGGCTCGGCGAGGACTGCCGGCAGAGCGCCGCCGACCTCGCCGCGCGTACCGGCCTCAGCCCCACCACGGTGCGGCGGCGGCTGGAGCGGCTGGACGCGGCCGGGGCGATCTCCTACCGCTGCGAGGCGGCCCACTCGGTCTCGGGCTGGCCGGTCAGCGCCACGCTCTGGGGGACGGTGCCCGCCGCCGACACCGCCCGCGTCACCGCCCGCCTCTCCGCGCTCCGCGAGACCCGCCAGTGCACGACGCTCTCCGGCCCGTACAACCTCATGTTCACCGTCTGGCTGCGCTCGACCGCCGGGATCCAGCCCTTCGAGGCCGCCCTCCTCCAGCGGTTCCCGCAGCTCACCGTCGCCGACCGGGCCGTCACCCTCTGGCAGATCAAGCACGCCGGGCACGTGCTGGACCCGCGAGGCAGGCGGCTGCGCTGGGTGCCGTTCGGGCGCGAATGGACCGATGCCGGGGCGGAGGCGGCCGAGCAGGAGCTGGTGGAGCGGCTGCGGGCCGGGCCGGTCACCGGGTGAGCGGCCCCGCCCCGAAGCGGAAGGCCGGGGACGCCGAAGGGCCGGGAACGCGCGGTGGCGCTCCCGGCCCCTCGGGCAGGTCGGTCGCGGGTCAGCTCGGGTTGCCGCTGGAGACGTCGAGCTGGATCTCCGGCATGTCGTCCGGGTCGACCTCGCTGCCGGCCTTCGGCGTCTGCCGCATGACCGTGTCCTTGCCGTAGGCGTTCTCGTCGATGCTGGTGGTGTCGTACTTCCACTTCGCGGCCTGCATGCACTTCTTCACGAAGGTGATGTTGGTGAAGGTGAAGTCGGGGACGCGGATCTTGTCCGGGTCGTTGTACGACTCGTCCGGCTCGGTGCACTCCTCGACGTCCATCGTCTTGGTGAGGTCCGGGCCGCGGAAGCCGGGCTTCTCGGCGCCCTTCTCCTCACCCTGAGAGGTGCCCGGGTCGCCGGAGCCGCCCGCCTTGTTCTCGTCGTCGTTCTGGAGGGCGAGGGCGGTGATCAGACCGCCTATCGCCAGCAGCGCCACCACGATCGAGCCGGCGATCAGCGGCATCGGCCGCTTGCCACCGCCGTCCTGGCCCTGCTGCTGGACCGCGTACGGCGGCGGCGTGGCCGGGGCCTGGTGGTGGCCGTAGGGCTGCGGGGTGGCGTAGCCGGACTGCTGCGGGTAGCCGTAGCCGGGCGCCGGGGTGGGGACGGGGTGGTGCTGCGGCGGCGGGGTCTGCGCGGTGTACGGGCCGGGCTGGTACGGCGTCTGGACCGGTCCGGTGCTGGGCGGCTGCTGGCCGACCGGCGGGAAGACGGCCGAGCCGACGCCCGCGCCGCTCTGCGTCTGCGAGCCGGGGACGATGCTCGGGGCGGCGGGCTGGAGCGACTGGGCGATCCGCAGGCACTCGTCGCGCATCGACTCGGCGGTGGGGAACCGCTCGTTCGGGTTCTTCTTCAGCGCGCGGGCGACCAGCGCGTCCACCGCCGGGGGGAGCGCGCGGTTGACCGAGGAGGGCGGGACCGGCTCCTCCTGCACGTGCGCGTAGGCGATGGCGAGCGGCGAGTCGGCCTCGAACGGCAGCCGGCCGGTGACCAGCTGGAAGAGCATGATGCCGACCGAGTACAGGTCGGAGCGGGCGTCGACGCCGCGGCCAAGGGCCTGTTCGGGCGAGAGGTACTGCGGGGTGCCGACGACCATGCCGGTCTGCGTCATGGAGGTGACGCCGGACTGCATGGCGCGGGCGATGCCGAAGTCCATGACCTTCACGACGCCGCGCTTGGTCATCATGACGTTGCCCGGCTTGATGTCGCGGTGGACCAGGCCCATCTCGTGGCTGATCTCCAGCGCCGCCAGCACGTCGGCGGTGATCTTCAGCGCCTGGTCGGCGGGCATCGCGCCCTGCCGCGCCACCGCATCGTCGAGGACCGAGCCGAGCGGCCGCCCCTCGACGTACTCCATGACGATGTACGGCGTCGCCGTACCGCCGAGGTCGTCCTCACCGGTGTCGAAGACGGAGACGATGTTGGTGTGGGTGAGCTTGGCCACGGACTGCGCCTCGCGGCGGAACCGCTCGCGGAAGGCGGCCTCGCGGCCCAGCTCGGTGTGGAGGGTCTTGATCGCCACCTGGCGGTCGAGGACCGAGTCGTAGGCCAGGTGCACGGAGGCCATGCCGCCCTCGCCCAGCAGATCCCGGAGCTGGTAGCGCCCACCGGCCACCGCCCGCCCCGCGTACCGGCCCTGTGCGCCGTCCTGGCTCATGTCGTGCGTCCCCCATCGGCACGGTGAGTGCCCGCCGGTCGGTGATCCCTACATTCTGGCCAAGTCTGCCGCAGGCCACGGACACGTCAAGCCGGGTGGCCGTTCCGTGACCGTACGAGACAGGGCCCGCGCCTGAGGCCCGGGGGCCGCGGGGGAATCGCGGAAGGGCGCGCGGGAGCGCCGGGGAAGGGATGGTAGGGGCGGTGGGGGATTTGCCCCGTAGGCGGGTTTCGAGGTTTGATGGCCGGTCCATCTCGGAACGGCGGGGCCTCATGAGGCTGTAGCGTGACCCGTCGGAGCACCCGCGCGACTCTCCGGGCGAGAGCCGAGTACCTCTGAGTACGTCGAGCGCGTGGACAGTGACGATCAAGACACGACGGCGAGGACCGATGGCACAGACGCAGCGCGCTCAGGGCCCGTCCGACCCCGAGGCGACTGGCGGCGACATGTCGGACTCCCATGACGCCCCGGAACTGTGGGGCAACGGCGGTCTCGTCGGCGACGGCCGCTACCGGCTGACCCGCAGACTCGGCCGGGGCGGTATGGCGGAGGTCTTCGCGGCCGAGGACGTCCGGCTCGGCCGGACCGTCGCCGTGAAACTGCTCCGCTCGGACCTGGCCGAGGACCCCGTCTCCAAGGCCCGCTTCACCCGCGAGGCACAGTCGGTCGCGGGCCTCAACCACCACGCGGTGGTCGCGGTCTACGACTCGGGCGAGGACCGGGTCGGCAACAGCACCGTCCCCTACATCGTGATGGAGATCGTCGAGGGCCACACCATCCGCGACCTCCTGGTCAACGCGGAGGCACCCGGACCCGAGCAGGCGCTCATCATCGTCTCCGGTGTCCTGGAGGCGCTCGCCTACAGCCACCAGCACGGCATCGTCCACCGCGACATCAAGCCGGCCAACGTCATCATCACCCACGCCGGCGCCGTCAAGGTCATGGACTTCGGCATCGCCCGCGCGCTGCACGGCGCCCAGTCGACGATGACGCAGACCGGCATGGTGATGGGTACTCCGCAGTACCTCTCCCCTGAGCAGGCGCTCGGCAAGGCCGTCGACCACCGCTCCGACCTCTACGCCACCGGCTGCCTCCTCTACGAGCTGCTGGCGCTGCGGCCCCCCTTCACCGGGGAGACGCCGCTCTCGGTGGTCTACCAGCACGTGCAGGACCAGGCGGTCCCGCCCTCCGAGGTCTCCGACGCGGCGCCGCCGGAGCTGGACGGGCTGGTCATGCGCTCCCTCGCCAAGGACCCGGACGACCGGTTCCAGAGCGCCGAGGAGATGCGCGGCCTCGTCCAGTACGGCCTCCAGATGCTCCAGCAGCAGGGCAGCCACACCCACACCTGGAACACCGGCCCCGTCGACATGCACGAGGGCGGGCACACCCCGGCCATGGGCGTCGGTGGCATGGGCGGCCAGGCCGGCCTCCCGCACCCCGACCCGGGCACCATGCAGCAGCCGATGATCCGGCAGCCCGGCATGGACGACGGGGGTTACGAGGGCGGCGGCCGGCCCGGCAAGGGCGGCGGCAAGGGCCGGATGTGGCTGATCGCGCTGCTCGCGGTGCTGGCGGTCGTCGGCGGCGTGGCCTGGGCGGTGAAGAACAGCGACACCGGGAACGAGAACAAGACGCCGGTCAAGCCGTCCACCTCGTCCTCGCAGGGGTCCCCGTCGCCGTCCCCCTCGCCCTCCGACGAGGAGACCGACGAGGAGACGGTGCCGGGCGACACCGGCGGCAACCAGCAGCCGTACCCGCCGGAGCAGACCGGCGACCCGGGCTGGTCCAGCGACCAGCCCACCAACGAGGTCCCCGAGACGCCGGAGGACCCGGCGCCGTCGAACGAGCAGCCCTCGCAGCCGGAGGACCCGGACCCGACCGCGTCGGAGGAGGAGCCGCCTCCGTCGCCGGACGAGTCGCCCGGCCCGGACCTGCCGCTCCCGGACCCGGAGACGGGCGGCCAGGGCTCCTGAAGCCCGGCCGCGCTTCACCGCGCGCACACCGACGGGCCCCCGGTCACCACGACCGGGGGCCCGTCGGCGTAGGCGTGCCGGGGCGCGCCCTACTCCCCGCGCTCCGCGTGCATCCGCGCCACGTACGCGGCCGCCTGGGAGCGGCGTTCCATGCCGAGTTTGGCGAGCAGGCCGGAGACGTAGTTCTTGATGGTCTTCTCGGCGAGGTGGAGGCGGGCGCCGATGGCCCGGTTGGTGAGGCCTTCGCCGATCAGGTCGAGGATCTTCCGCTCCTGCTCGGTCAGGCCGGTCAGGCGCTCGTCGCCCTTCGGGCTGTCGCCGTCGCGCAGCCGCCGGAGGACGCGGGCGGTGGCGGCCGGGTCCAGCAGGGACTTGCCCGCGGCGACGTCCCGGACGGCGGCGAGCAGGTCGCCGCCGCGGATGGCCTTCAGGACGTAGCCCGAGGCACCGGCCATGATCGCGTCGAGGAGGGCCTCGTCGTCGGCGTACGAGGTGAGCATCAGGCAGTGGACGGACTCGTCCTGGGAGCGGACCTCGCGGCAGACCTCGACCCCGCTGCCGTCCGGCAGGCGTACGTCGAGGACGGCGACGTCGGGGCGGGTGGCCGGGATGCGGACCAGGGCCTCGGCGGCGGTCCCCGCCTCGCCGACCACTTCGATGTCGTCCTCGGCCGACAGCATCTCGTGCACCCCTCGTCGCACCATCTCGTGGTCGTCGAGAAGGAATACGGTGATTTTTCCGCCTTCGCGCACGGAAGCAGTGTCGCACGCGAACTCTTCCCGCGCCCGGGGTGGCCGGGATAACGTGCCGGTGTTCCGGCACCCTGCGAGGCTGTGACCTGGAGCTGTGCGCCGCTTTCCGGATTTACTTGGACTTCCGAGGAAAATCGCAGGTCAGGTGGGGTTTCGCAGATTTGCGCAGCACTGGGTAACGTGCATGTCACAGGCGTTCGCCGGGGCACCTGTCACGCCTTGTTCCCGGGCTCGCACCCACCCCGTGCGCGAACGGGGACGGGCGAGCCTCCCCCCGTCACTGACGAGGGGGCACCAGGCTCCCGGTGGACCCCGGGGGCCGGACCGACGGAGGAGCACACGTGACCGTGGAGAGCAGTGCCGCGCGAGGGACGCGCCGCGGCGGGACCGAGACCGGCGGCGACGCCGGACGGACCGCCCGTGCCGAGCAGTCCCCGAAGCCCGCCAAGCGGGCGACGGCGAAGGCGCCCGCCAAGACCGCTGCCAAGGCCCCCGCCCGTAAGGCGTCCGGCAAGGCTCCGGCCAAGCGGACGCCCGCCAAGAACGCCAGGACCGCGAAGCCTGCCGGGCGCGCGAAGGCCGAGAGCCCCGCCGAGCCCCAGCTCGTGCAGTTGCTGACGCCCGAGGGCAAGCGCGTCGCCGATGCCGAGTACGACCCGTACGTCGCCGACATCACCGCGGAGGAGCTGCGCGGGCTCCACCGCGACATGGTCCTCACCCGGCGCTTCGACGCGGAGGCCACCTCGCTCCAGCGCCAGGGCGAGCTGGGCCTGTGGGCCTCGCTGCTGGGCCAGGAGGCCGCGCAGATCGGCTCCGGCCGCGCCACCCGCCAGGACGACTACGTCTTCCCGACCTACCGGGAGCACGGCGTGGCCTGGTGCCGGGGCGTCGACCCGGCCAACCTGCTCGGCATGTTCCGCGGCGTGAACCACGGCGGCTGGGACCCGAACAGCAACAACTTCCAGCTCTACACGATCGTCATCGGCTCCCAGACGCTGCACGCCACGGGCTACGCCATGGGCATCACCAAGGACGGCGCCGACTCCGCCGTCATCGCCTACTTCGGCGACGGCGCCTCCTCCCAGGGCGACGTGAACGAGGCGTTCACCTTCTCCGCGGTCTACAACGCGCCGGTCGTCTTCTTCTGCCAGAACAACCAGTGGGCCATCTCCGAGCCCACCGAGAAGCAGAGCCGCGTGCCGCTCTACCAGCGCGCCAGCGGCTTCGGCTTCCCCGGCGTCCGCGTCGACGGCAACGACGTCCTCGCCTGCCTCGCCGTCACCAAGGCGGCGCTGGCCCGCGCCCGCAGGGGCGAGGGCCCGACCCTGGTCGAGGCGTTCACGTACCGGATGGGCGCCCACACCACCTCCGACGACCCGACCCGCTACCGCTCCGACGACGAGCGGGAGTCGTGGGAGGCCCGCGACCCGATCCAGCGCCTGCGCACCCACCTGGAGGCCGAGGGCCACGCCGACGAGGCGTTCTTCACGGCGCTGGAGGAGGAGAGCGAGGCGCTCGGCCGCCGCGTACGGGAGGCGGTACGGGCGATGCCCGACCCCGACCCGATGGCGATGTTCGAGCACACCTACGCGGACGGGCACGCCCTCGTGGACGAGGAGCGGGCCGAGTTCGCGGCGTACCAGGCGTCGTTCGAGGACGCCGACGGCGGGCACGCCGACGTTTCCGGGAAGGCGAACTGATCATGGCCACGGAGAAGCTGGCGCTCGCCCGCGCCCTCAACGAATCGCTGCGCACCGCCCTGGAGAGCGACCCGAAGGTCCTCATCATGGGCGAGGACGTCGGCAAGCTCGGCGGTGTCTTCCGCGTCACCGACGGACTCCAGAAGGACTTCGGCGAGGACCGGGTCATCGACACCCCGCTCGCCGAGTCCGGCATCGTCGGCACCGCGATCGGCCTGGCCCTGCGCGGCTACCGGCCGGTCGTGGAGATCCAGTTCGACGGCTTCGTCTTCCCCGCGTACGACCAGATCGTCACGCAGCTCGCCAAGATGCACGCCCGCTCGCTCGGCACGGTGAAGCTGCCGATCGTCATCCGCATCCCCTACGGCGGCGGCATCGGCGCGGTCGAGCACCACAGCGAGTCCCCGGAGACACTGTTCGCGCACGTCGCGGGTCTCAAGGTGGTCTCCCCGGCCAACCCGGCCGACGGCTACTGGATGCTTCAGCAGGCCATCCAGAGCGACGACCCGGTCATCTTCTTCGAGCCGAAGCGCCGTTACTGGGACAAGGGCGAGGTCGACCGCGAGGCCATCCCGGCCCCGCTGCACCGCGCCCAGGTCGCCCGCGAGGGCACCGACCTCACGCTGGCCGCCTACGGGCCGATGGTGAAGGTCTGCCTGGCCGCGGCCGACGCCGCCGCCGAGGAGGGCAAGTCGCTGGAGGTGCTGGACCTGCGGTCGATGTCGCCGATCGACTTCGACGCGGTCCAGCGCTCGGTGGAGCGCACCCGCAGGCTGGTCGTGGTCCACGAGGCCCCGGTCTTCCTCGGCACGGGCGCGGAGATCGCCGCCCGCATCACCGAGCGGTGCTTCTACCATCTGGAGGCGCCCGTGCTGCGGGTCGGCGGCTACCACGCGCCGTACCCGCCGGCGCGGATCGAGGAGGAGTACCTGCCGGGCCTCGACCGGGTGCTCGACGCCGTCGACCGCTCGCTGGCGTTCTGAGGGAGAGGGACGTGACGACGATGACGGAATCCGCCCAGGCGGTACGCGAGTTCAAGATGCCCGATGTGGGCGAGGGCCTCACCGAGGCCGAGATCCTCAAGTGGTACGTCCAGCCGGGCGACACGGTCACCGACGGCCAGGTCGTCTGCGAGGTGGAGACGGCCAAGGCGGCGGTGGAGCTGCCGATCCCCTTCGACGGGACGGTGCGAGAGCTGCGGTTCGCCGAGGGCACCACGGTCGACGTCGGCCAGGTGATCATCTCGGTCGCCACCGGAGGCGGTGCCGCACCGGCCCCCGAGCCGGCAGCGGCGCCCGCCGCCGACAGCGCGGAGGCCACCGAGGCCGAGGCCGAGGGCGCCGAGCCGAAGGGCCGCCAGCCGGTCCTCGTCGGCTACGGCGTCTCCGAGTCCTCCACCAAGCGCCGGGCCCGCCGCTCGGCCACCGAGGCCCCGGCCGCCGCCCCGGCTCCCGAGGCGGCCGCGCCCGCCCCGGCTCCGGCGCCCGCCCCGGCCGCCCCCGTGGCCAACGGGGTCCCGGTCTCCGGCGCCGGCCGGCCGCTGGCCAAGCCGCCGGTGCGCAAGCTGGCCAAGGACCTCGGGGTCGACCTGGCCAGCGTGGTGCCGACCGGCGAGGGTGGCGTCGTCACCCGGGAGGACGTCCACGCGGCGGCCGCCCCTCAGGCCCCGGCCGCGCCCGGACCGGCCCCGGCCGCCGCCCCGTCGCAGGCCGCCCCCGCCGCTCCGCAGCCCTCCGCCGCCCCGGCTCCGGACGCCCGCGAGACGCGGATCCCGGTCAAGGGCGTACGGAAGGCGACGGCGCAGGCGATGGTCGGCTCGGCGTTCACCGCGCCGCACGTCACCGAGTTCGTCACGGTGGACGTGACGCGCACGATGAAGCTGGTCGAGAAGATGAAGGCCGACAAGGAGCTGGCCGGCGTGCGGATCAACCCGCTGCTGATGGTGGCCCGCGCCCTGCTGGTCGCCATCCGCCGCAACCCGGACGTCAACGCCGCCTGGGACGAGGCCAACCAGGAGATCGTGCGCAAGCACTACGTGAACCTGGGCATCGCCGCCGCCACCCCGCGCGGCCTGATCGTCCCGAACATCAAGGACGCCCAGGCCAAGACCCTGCCCGAGCTGGCGGGCGCCCTCGGCGAGCTGGTGAGCACGGCGCGCGAGGGCCGCACCTCCCCGGCCGACATGCAGGGCGGCACGGTGACCATCACCAACGTCGGCGTCTTCGGCGTCGACACCGGCACCCCCATCCTCAACCCGGGGGAGTCCGCCATCCTCGCCTTCGGCGCGGTGAAGTGGCAGCCCTGGGTCCACAAGGGCAAGGTCAAGCCCCGCCAGGTCACCACCCTGGCCCTCTCCTTCGACCACCGCCTGGTCGACGGCGAGCTGGGCTCCAAGGTCCTGGCCGACGTGGCAGCCGTCCTGGAACACCCCAAGCGGCTGCTGACCTGGACATGAGCCGCCGACGGCAGTAACTGACAGCAGCAACGCCCTGAGGGGGCGCCCGTACATCGCGGGCGCCCCCTCTTGGTTTCACGTGAAACATAGGCCCGTTTCACGTGAAACGTCGCTCTGTTTCACGTGAAACCACTGACGCCCTGTCAACGCGGCGCGTCAGCACCTCAGTCCTGCTGGGCTCCCTGCGGCAGCGGCTTCACCCTGAGGGTGCTCGTCGTCTTCGTCCCGAAGCCGTGGTCGAGCATCTTCCCGGCGTCCTCGTACCGGTTGTTGTCATGGAGAATGACCCCGACCAGGGTCTTCCCGTTCTTGGTGGCCGAGAAGATCAGGCACGGCCCCGCAGCGGTCCCGGTGCCGGTCTTCACGCCGGTGGCCCCCTTGTAGGAGCCGAGCAGCTTGTTGGTGTTGTACCAGGTGTAGGTACGCGTCCCGCCGCTCTTGGCGGTCGCCTTCTGCTTGGTGGAGGCCGCCTTCACCACCGTGCGGAAGGTGCTGTTCTTCAGCGCGTGCCGGGCCAGCTTGGCGAGGTCGCGCGGCGTCGAGTAGTTGTTGCCGCCCTGGGAGATCCCGTCGAAGGAGTCGAACTTGGTGTTCGTCATCTTCAGCGACTTGGCCTTGGCGTTCATCTTGGAGATGAACGACTTGGTCCGGGCCGAGACCGTGGAGCCGGTGCCGAAGGTGTCGGCGAGGGCGTAGGTGGCGTCGCAGCCGGAGGGCAGCATGGCGCCGTAGAGCAGCTGGCGGACGGTCAGCTTGTCGCCGGTGCGCAGATCGGCGGTGGAGGCGCCGTTCTTGGTGACGTAGTCACGGTAGGCCTGCTTGACCGTGACTTTCCTGTCCAGGTTGACGCCCTTGGTGTCGAGGACGACCGCGACCGCCATGGTCTTGGTGGTGCTGGCCATCTGCCGCTTGGTGTCGGCGGTCTTGCTGAACACCGTCTTCCCGCTGCCGGAGTCCATCAGGAAGGCGCCCTTGGCGGTGACCTTGGGCGCGGGCGTCGCGGCGGCGGCGGCGGGGCTGACGAGGGGGCCGGCGGCCAACAGGGCCCCCGTGGTGAGGAGGACGGCGGCCGCGCGGCGACCGCCCGAAATGCCGAAAGTCACAGTGGAAGCTCCGAATTCGCGTTCCTTGCCCGGGATCTCCCTGGATTCCGGGTGCGCAGAGCAGACTCCCGAACCGGGCCAAGGGTTGTACACCCACTGCCTTGGCGGGCCCGGGTGACAGCCGCTCGCTCTGGGACCGCCACGGCCCTACGGGGGGAAGGCGCAGGTGGCAGGCGGCGGACACCGTGCCCCACCGCGTGTGAGCAAAGTCATCGTCCACATCCCGGGAAGCGAAAGGCGCGGCACTGATGGTGTACGGGTCATGTATCTATCCTGTGTCCATGCCTTCAGCACCCCCCGCCACCGCCGCCGAGAAGAAGCCGCCCGCCGCCGACCGCGTCTACCAGCACGTGAAGCAGGCCGTCCTGGACCGCAGCTACGAAGGCGGCACCCTCCTCACCGAAGGCGGTCTCGCCGAGGCCGTCGGGGTCTCCCGCACCCCGGTCCGCGAGGCGCTGCTCAAGCTGGAGGTCGAGGGGCTGCTGAAGCTCTACCCGAAGAAGGGCGCCCTGGTCCTGCCGGTCTCCGCCCAGGAGATCGCCGACGTCGTCGAGACCAGGCTGCTGGTCGAGGAGCACGCCGCGCGGCGCGCCGTCCCCGCCCCCGCCGCCCTCATCACCCGGCTGGAACTCCTCCTCGCCGAGCAGCGGGAACTGGCCGAGGCCGGCGACCTGGCCGCCGTCTCCGACAAGGACCGCTCCTTCCACGCCGAGATCGTCCGCAACGCGGGCAACCAGATCCTCTCCCGCCTCTACGACCAGCTCCGCGACCGCCAGCTGCGCATGGGCGTCGCCGTCATGGAGGCCCACCCCGACCGGATCGCCGCCAACCTCACCGAGCACGCCGAGCTCCTCGAAGCGATCCGCTCCGGCGACGCCGAGGCCGCCGCCGCCCGTGTCCGCAGCCACGTCGGCCGCGTCCGCGAGCTCATCCGAGGGGAGGACCGGTGACCAGCTCCACCCCCACCCCGCCCGGCGCTCCCGGCTCCTCGGGCGACGACCCGAGCTCCGGCTTCCGCCCGCTGGACCCGCCGGGCGGCCGCCGCGCGGTCCTCGTCTGGTCGGTCGGCGTCTCGGTCTACTTCGTCGCGATCATCTTCCGCACCTCGCTCGGCGTCGCCGGACTCGACGCCGCCGACCGGTTCGAGATCAACGCCTCGGCCCTGTCGACCTTCTCCATCCTCCAGCTGCTGGTCTACGCCGGCATGCAGATACCCGTCGGTCTGATGGTCGACCGGGTCGGCACCAAGAAGGTCCTGACCTGGGGCGTCATCCTCTTCACCCTCGGCCAGCTCGGCTTCGCCTTCTTCCCGCACTACGGCATGGCGCTGGTCTCCCGCGCTCTGCTCGGCTGCGGCGACGCGATGACCTTCATCTCCGTGCTGCGGCTCGGCTCCCGCTGGTTCCCCGCCCGGCGCGGCCCCCTCGTGGGCCAGCTCGCCGGACTGGTCGGCATGGCGGGCAACCTCGTCTCGACGCTGGTCCTCGCCCGGCTGCTGCACGGCATCGGCTGGGAGGCGGCCTTCGGCGGCAGCGCCCTGCTCGGCGTCCTCGTCCTCGTCCTCATGCTGGTCTTCCTCAAGGACCACCCCGAGGGCCACGCGCCGCCGCCCGTCCCCAAGGGCCACCGCGGCGCCGCCTTCATCCGCCACCAGATCGCCCGCTGCTGGGCCGAACCCGGCACCCGGCTCGGCCTGTGGACCCACTTCACCACGCAGTTCCCCGCCATGGTCTTCCTGCTGCTCTGGGGCCTGCCCTACCTCGTCGAGGCACAGGGCATGACGCGCGCCGAAGCGGGCGAACTCCTCACCCTGGTGGTGCTCTCCAACATGGTGATCGGCCTGGTCTACGGCCAGCTCATCGCCCGCAACCACCGTGCCCGGAGCGTCATCGTGCTCGGCACGATCCTCGCCACCGCCGCGAGCTGGGCCACCGTGCTGAGCTGGCCCGGGACCGCCCCGGCCTGGCTGTTGGTCGTGCACGCCCTGATCCTCGGCGCCTGCGGACCGGCCTCGATGGTCGGCTTCGACTTCGCCCGCCCGGCCAACCCGCCGGAGCGGCAGGGCACCGCCTCCGGCATCGTCAACATGGGCGGCTTCACCGCCTCCATGACCTCGCTGCTCGCCATCGGCATCCTGCTGGACCTCACCGGCGACAACTACCGCATCGCCTTCTGCGCCCTCTTCGTCCTCCAGGCGCTGGGCACCGCGCAGATCCTGCGGCTGCGCCGCGCCGCCCTGCGCCGCGAGAGCGAGCGCCTGGTCGCCAGCCGCGTGGAGACCGTGCACGTACCGGCCTGACGGCGCCGGCAACCGGCCCCGGCCACGGGCATTCCGGGGGCCGGGGCCCTGTCGTCCTCAGCTCGTACTCAGTGACCGTCGACCGCTCACGGCGTGACGGCGAAGTTGTCCAGGATCGCCTGCGCCAGCTCCGGGTCGCCCTCGGTCTTCACCCGGTCGCCGACGGCCTCGTGCCGCACCCGCCCGGCCGCCAGCTTGATGTACGTCTCCCAGTCCAGACTCAGCGTCACCGCCGGGCCCAGCGAGGGCGAACCGTCGACCGAGCCGCGCCCCTCGGCGTCGACCCGTACCGTCCGCAGGAACTCCACCGGGCCCTGCACGTCGATCACCACGGCCGTACCGGGGGGCGCGCCCGCCTCGCGGGCCACCACCTTCGCCAGCGCGGAGAGCAGCATGTCGCGGGCGATGTACGCGCCCGGCGAGTCGAGGTTGCCCGGCTGCCCGAGGGCCGTCCTGAGGTCCTGCTCGTGGAGCCAGACGTCCACCGCGCGGGCGTACATGGCCGCTTCGAGGGTCTGCTCGGTGCCCAGCGGCCCGCGCAGCGTCGCCGACGGCTCCCGCGTCTCGTTCCGCAGCTGGCGCGAACGCCGGATGATCGTGTACTCCAGCTCCGCCGTCATCTCCGGGCCGGTGTGGTGGCGCCGCACGTCCACCTGCATCTCCATGTACCGCTGATGGTCCGTCCGCACGTGGTACAAGTCCCGGGGCAGCGTGTGGATCGGACGCGGGTCGCCGAGCATCTCGCAGTCCAGACCGATGACATGGGAGACCAGGTCCCGCACCGACCAGGCCGGGCACGGCGTCGCGAGGTTCCACTGGGCCTCGGGAAGTGGCTGGACCAGCTCGGATATCGCTTCGACGGAGTGGGTCCAGGCATCGGCGTAGGACTGAAGGCTGGGATGGAGACTCACGTGATCCCTCGGGCGAGTGGTGCGCGGGCGGTCGGATGGCGGCGGGTGCGGGCGAACGGCGGTGCGAGCGGACCGTACGGTCGTACGGGCCGTCTCCGTACGCGAATCGTACGGACCACCGGGCCCCGGTCGCTTTCGGACAAGGGCAGTCGGACAACGGCAGCAAGTGGACGGACGGCTGGCGGCTGGCGGGCGTCGGGCTGGCGGGCGGCGCGCTGCTCGGGACGAGGGGCGGACATGCCGGGTGATCGGTCCCCTCCGACGCGCCCCTTCGTGGAACAGCACAGTACGCTTCCCCATGGCACCCCGGCAGTGCTTTCGTGTGACGATCGTAGGCCCGTGTTGACGGCCCGAATGCCAGGACGGTGGTAGTGTGCGCGCCTCGCTCATCCAGCTCTGTGTCGACCCGGCCGAATCGGTGGGCGCCCGCAGGGATCGCGCGGTCGGCCTGATCCGCGAGCGATCCGGATCCGACCTGGTCGTCCTCCCCGAGCTGTGGACCACCGGCGCCTTCGCCTTCGACCACTTCGGCGAGCACGCCGAGGAGTTGCGCGGCCCCACGTTCCTGGCCCTCTCCGAGGCCGCCCGCGAGGCCGGGGTCTGGCTGCACGGCGGCTCCATCCCCGAGCACGACGCGGCGGGCCGCCTCTTCAACACCTCCCTCGTCTTCGCCCCCGACGGCACCCTCGCCGCCTCCTACCGCAAGATCCACCGGTTCGGCTTCGACCAGGGCGAGGCCGTCCTGATGGGCGCGGGCGAGAGCCTCGTCACCGTCGGCCTCCCCGAGACCACCCTCGGCCTCGCCACCTGCTACGACCTGCGGTTCCCCGAGCAGTTCCGCGGCCTGGTCGACGCGGGCGCCGAGACCCTGGTGATCCCCGCCGGCTGGCCCGCCCGCCGCGCCGCCCACTGGGGCCTGCTGGCCCGCGCCCGCGCCGTCGAGAACCAGGCGTACGTCCTGGCCTGCGGCACCGCCGGGACCCACGCCGGAACCGAGCAGGCCGGCCGCTCCGTCGTCGTCGACCCCTGGGGCGAGGTGCTGGCCGAGGCCGGGACCGACGAGGAGATCCTCACCGTCGACTTCGACCCGTCCACGGTCGCCGCGACCCGCGACCGCTTCCCGGCGCTGAAGGACCGGCGGCTGGGGCTGGCCGAGCCGAAGGATCCGCGGCCGTAGCGGCCGGGCGGGAGCTGGGGGCACCGCCCTCAGCCCTCCCGCTCCTTCTCGGCGAGCGTGATCACGCACACCGCCACCGCGATGACCAGCGCCGGGTCCATGTCGTCCCGGACGACGTCGACGCCGTAGGTGTCCCGCACGGTCAGCCAGCGCCGCGAGATCTGCGCCAGCAGCTCCCCGTCGTACTCGACCGCGAACTCCCGGTCGAGGATGCGTCCGCTGACGTCCAGTTCGGTCCCGTCGACCATGGTGACCCGGAAGTGGTTCCGCAGCAGCGACAACCGCTTCCGCTTCACGGTGGCGAGCTTCTCGTCCCCCCGCTCGACCACCATCGCATCCCGCAGACTCACCAGCTTCTGCCGGATGTCGATGAGCACCCGCCCGTCGGCATCCTTCAACTCGAAGGTGTCCCGCAACCGCATCGCCTTGCCGTCGACGAGATACACCTTCCGCCCGTCGGCGTCCTCGATCCAGTAGTCGTCCCCGACAGCGAACATCCGCTCACGCACTAGGAATCTCATGGGGGTCAGGTTCCCGCTGCGGACGCGGGAATGCGGGGGCGGCGCGCGGCGGGGGCGGCGGAGTACCCGGACCGTGACGGTACAAGTCCCCGATGTCGCCCCCTGCCTGGGAGTAGCGTCTGCCGCATGGCTGCAGAGCACTTGGGTGAACGGCTGCGCAGGTTGCGTCGTGTCGCCGGTTACTCACAGGAGGAACTGTCCGCACGCGCGGATGTGTCCGTGGACGTGGTCCGCAAGCTGGAACAGCGGCGGAAGCACAGTGCGAGACTGCCGACCCTCCACTCGCTGGCGCGCGGCCTCGGCGTCGAGCTGACGGCACTGCTCGGCGATCCTCCCGGGGTGCCGTCCAGCGGGGAGGCCGACCCGCCCCAACTCGTCGCGGTGCGTCGCGCGATCATGCCTCCGCTCTTCGCGGCCCCCGCCGAGCCCCGAGGGCCGGAACGGCTCACCGTCGCCCTGGTCAGGGCGGAAATCGCTCAGGGCTGGACGCTGTACCACGACGCCGAGTTCGGGCCCCTGATGGAGGTGTTGCCCGGGATCATCGAGGACGCCCGGCTCCTGGCCGCTGTCGGCAGCACCGATGAGCGCGCTGCCGGGCAGGCAGCCCTGGGCAAGGCACTGCAACTCGGCGGCCACCTGGCCATCCGCCTGGGCAAGACCGACCTCGCGCTGGCCGCGCTGGAACGCGCCCACAATGCGGCAGCCGACTCGTCCGACCCGCTGCTCGACCCCATGATCGCCAACTCGGTGGCCTGGGCGTACCAGCGCCAGGCGCGGCTGGACGACGCGACAGCACTGGCCGTCCACGCGGCGGACGGCGTGGAGCGCCACCACACCGACACGGCGGAGGGCGTACGTGTCTGGGGCGGCCTGCTGATGTCAGCCGCCACCTCGTACGCCCGCAGCGACGACTACGACACGGCCAACGACATGATGCGCACGGCGGAGAAGGCAACGGAACGCTTGGCCAAGCTCCCGTCCTCGGCGGACGGCAAGCTGATCTCCGTCTTCAACCGTTCCTCTGTACGGATCGAGCGCGTCCGCCTCGCCGTCCAGAACGAGCGGCCGGAGGAGGCGCTGATGCTGGCCAGGGGAATGCGGCTGAGCCGGGACACGCCGCCGTCGTGGCGCACCTGGCTCCTGCTCGACGTGGCCCGGGCGCACACGGACATGGGGAATGCCGCCGAGGCGGTCAGGGCATTGGAGCGCTTGCGTCGGGTGGCCCCGGGCTGGATGCGACACCACGCACTCGCGGTCGCCATCGTGCGCGATCTCTGGAATGGACCGAGCCGTCCACCCGGCTTGCGGTGGCTCGCCGAATTCCTAGGGGTCGCCGATTAGGCGTACCGAAGTAGGACGTTACGTCCCTGTTCCGTGACGTGGCCCTGCACCACGATTTCGGTATGACCGAGCCGACGCGCTATACGACAGGCCCGCTGGAACTCCCCTTACCTCTGGAACCGGAACCGCTCCCGGTCGACGGCTGCCCCTACTGCACCGAGCTGGCCCGTGTCCGGAGCTGGGCTCGGGCCGGTGGGGACATGACGACTGTGAGTGACTGCAACGTGTTTCTGCGGCGGCATCCTGAGGGGCACCGGTGAGTCGGCGGGCAGTGTTCCGGTTTGTGGTGCACACGATGCGGCGGGTGGAGGGGGTGGCTCCGGCGTGTGAGGTGTTCTGTGAGGAGCCGGGGTGTGGGGCCGGGTCCGGGAGCACCGGGCAGGCCGAGGGAGCGGAAGGCTGGGCGTTGCGACATGCGGGGCGGACGGGGCATGGGGAGTACCGGCGGGTCCTCACCGATCGGGCGCGGGTGACGCGGGAGGGGTGAGGGGCGGCCCTGCCGCCGGGGCGGCGGGACTGTGTCGGGTCCATGAACGGGTGGCGGGTATCCGACCCCCGCCCCGGCGGATGGCACCCTTGTCGTATGAGTAAGCGTGCACGTGTCCGCGCCCCTGAGCTGGTGGGAAAGGGCGGCTGGCTCAATACGGGTGGCGATGAGCTGAGCCTCGGGGGTCTCCGAGGGAAGATCGTGATCCTCGATTTTTGGACTTTCTGCTGTGTGAACTGCCTCCACGTTCTCGATGAGCTTCGGGAGCTGGAGGAGCGGCACCGGGACACCGTGGTGATCGTCGGGGTGCACTCGCCGAAGTTCGTGCACGAGGCGGAGCACCAGGCCGTGGTGGACGCGGTCGAGCGGTACGGGGTGGAGCACCCGGTGCTCGACGACCCGGAGCTGGCCACCTGGAAGCAGTACGCGGTGCGGGCCTGGCCGACGCTGGTGGTGATCGACCCCGAGGGGTACGTCGTCGCGCAGCACGCCGGGGAGGGGCACGCGCACGCCATCGAGAAGCTGGTGGCGGAGCTGGAGGCCGAGCACGGGGTGAGGGGGACGCTGCGGCGCGGCGACGGGCCGTACGTGCCGCCGGAGCCGGTGGCGGGTGCCCTGCGGTTCCCGGGGCGGGCGGTGCTGCTGCCCTCGGGGAACTTCCTGGTCAGCGACACGACGCGGCACCAGCTGGTGGAGCTGGCGGACGACGGGGAGAGCGTCGTCCGGCGGATCGGCGGCGAGGGGCTGCGCGGGCTGGCCGACGGCGGGCCGGGCGAGGCGCGGTTCAACGAGCCGCAGGGGCTGGCCCTCACCCCGGAGGCGGACGCGGTGATCGTCGCGGACACCGTCAACCACGCGCTGCGCCGCGTCGAGCTGGCGAGCGGTGCGGTGTCGACGCTGGCCGGGACCGGGCGCCAGTGGTGGCAGGGCTCACCGACCTCGGGCCCGGCCCGCGAGGTGGACCTCTCCTCACCGTGGGACGTGGCCTACTTCGGCGGCAGGGTGTGGATCGCCATGGCGGGCACGCACCAGCTGTGGACGTACGACCCGGCGGCCGAGGCGGTCTCCGTGGCGGCGGGGACGACCAACGAGGGGCTGGTCGACGGGCCCGGGGCCGAGGCGTGGTTCGCGCAGCCCTCGGGGCTGGCGGCGGACGGGGACGAGCGGCTGTGGGTCGCCGACTCGGAGACCTCGGCGCTGCGCTGGGTCGACCCCGAGGGAACCGTGCACACGGCGGTCGGCACGGGGCTCTTCGACTTCGGGCACCGGGACGGCGAGGCCGGACAGGCCCTCTTCCAGCACCCCCTGGCGGTCACCGTCCTGCCCGACGGCTCGGTCGCGGTCAGCGACACGTACAACCACGCGCTGCGGCGGTACGACCCGGCCTCCGGCGAGGTGAGCACGGTGGCGACGGATCTGCGGGAGCCGTCGGGGGCGGTGCTGGCCGGGGACGAGATCGTGGTGGTCGAGTCGGCGCGGCACCGGCTGACGCGGCTGAGGCTGCCGGAGGAGGCGGTACGCGTCGAGGCGGTCGCCCACCGCACACAGCGGGCCGCCACCGAGATCGCGCCGGGCCAGCTCCGGCTGGACGTGGTCTTCCAGGCCCCGGCCGGCCAGAAGCTGGACACCCGGTACGGGCCGTCCACGCGGCTGCTCGTCTCGGCGACCCCGCCCGAGCTGCTGCTCGACGGGGACGGTGCGGGCACGGATCTCTTCCGGGAGCTGCCGCTCAACCCGGAGATCGGCGAAGGGGTCCTGCACGTGTCGGCGATGGCCGCCTCGTGCGACGACGACCCCGCCAACGAATATCCGGCGTGCCACGTGCACCAGCAGGACTGGGGCGTCCCCGTGCGGGTCGTGGCGCCGGGCGAGGGTGACGGCGGTGGCGACGGTACGGACCGGCTGGCGCTCGTCCTCGCCGGGATGGACGAGGACGGGGCCGGCTCCTGACCGCCGCTCCGGCCGCCGTCAGATGAGGCGGTCGTCGTGGGTGCGGCCGCCTTCGACGACCGGCGGGTTCTGCGTCATGAGCAGGCGCCGGCGTCGGGCGATGCTGGTGAACGCGATGGTGCCGATCACGCCGACGAGCATGAGGATCGCGCCGACCACGGTGAGGTTGACGCCCTCCATCTCCCAGTCGGTCGCGAAGGTGAGGATCGCTCCCACGGCGATGAGGATGATGCATCCGCCGAGGCCCATGGCTGTCGCCTCCTGTAGGTGGACGGCGGGGCTCCCTTCCCGGTTGGAGGGGCGGCTGCCGCGCGTCCTGTCGTAAGCCTGTGCAAGAGGCGCGTACCCCCGCGTCCGGCAGACAAGCGGCGGGGAGGGCGGCGGGCAGCCGAAAGGCGGTGCGGGCCGAGGCTGTTGAGCCT
>NZ_JBHXJE010000042.1:0-59012 GCF_042723275.1 Streptomyces sp. NPDC058373
GTTGTTGTGTTGTTTGTTGGGGTTGTTTTTGTGTTTCGGCGCGGGGGGCGGGGGGGGGGTCTCCCGCCCGCCGGGCGGGCGCTCGCCCCCGCCCCGCCCCACCCGACCCCGTCCCAGTAACGTTTCGGCAAAACGGGAAGCCCTCGGCCCTCCTGGCTGTTTTCCCGTCGGGGCATCCGTGTGTCCCGACGGGACTGCAAGGAGGATCGCCAGGTGACCCAGTACGTGTCCCGGCTCTCGCGCCGCGCCGCCCAGCCGAGGCTGCGGCTGCCGGGTGGAGGGCGCAGGCCCCGGCGGGTGGCCATGCTGAGTGTGCACACCTCGCCGCTGCACCAGCCGGGTACCGGCGACGCGGGCGGCATGAACGTCTACATCGTGGAGCTGGCGAAGCGGCTGGCCGCCATCAACATCGAGGTGGAGATCTTCACCCGGGCCACCACCGGCACCCTCCCGCCCACCGTGGAACTGGCCCCCGGCGTGCTCGTCCGGCACGTCGACGCGGGCCCGTACGAGGGGCTCGCCAAGGAGGAGCTGCCCGCCCAGCTCTGCGCCTTCACCCACGGCGTGATGCAGGCGTGGGCGGGCCACCGGCCCGGCTACTACGACCTGGTCCACTCCCACTACTGGCTCTCCGGCCACGTCGGCTGGCTGGCCGCCGAGCGGTGGGGCGTCCCGCTGGTCCACGCCATGCACACCATGGCCAAGGTCAAGAACGCGGCGCTCGCCGAGGGCGACACCCCCGAACCGGCCGCCCGCGTCATCGGCGAGACGCAGATCGTGGACGCCGCCGACCGCCTCATCGCCAACACCTCAGGCGAGGCCGACGAGCTGATCCACCACTACGCGGCCGACCCGACCAAGGTCGCGGTGGTCCACCCGGGCGTCAATCTCGACCTGTTCCGCGTCGACCCCCGCCGCTCCGGCGCCTTCGACGGCCGTGCCGTCCCCGAGGCCCGGGCGGCCGCCCGGCAGCGGCTCGGGCTGCCGCAGGACGCGCTGATCCCGCTCTTCGCCGGGCGCATACAGCCGCTGAAGGCGCCGGACGTGCTGCTGCGCGCCGTCGCCGTCCTGCTGGACGAGCGGCCCGAACTGCGGTCGCGCATCGTCGTGCCGGTGGTCGGCGGTCCGTCCGGCAGCGGCATGGCCAAGCCGGAGCGGCTGCAGAAGCTGGCGGCGCGGCTGGGCGTCTCGGACGTGGTGCGGTTCCGGCCGCCGGTCGGGCAGGAGCAGCTGGCCGACTGGTTCCGGGCGGCGTCGCTGCTGGTGATGCCCTCGTACAGCGAGTCGTTCGGCCTGGTCGCCATCGAGGCGCAGGCCACCGGCACCCCGGTGCTCGCGGCCCGGGTCGGCGGGCTGCCCGTCGCCGTACGCGACGACGTGACGGGGTTCCTCGTCGACGGCCACGACCCGGCGGACTACGCCCACCGCCTCGCCCGCTTCGCCGACGACCCGGCGCTCGCCGACCGGATGGGCGCGGCGGCCGCCCGGCACGCCCAGTCGTTCGGCTGGGACACGGCGGCGTCGGGGACGGCGGACGCCTACACGGCGGCCGTGCAGGACCAGCGCCGTCGCGTACGCTCGCACCATGGCTGACACCCCGTCCCACCAGTCCCCCAAGACCCCGGACGCGGCCGCTCACCGGCGCGTCCTGGAGGGCGCGTTCGACAGCGCGGAGCTGGAGTGGGAGAGCCCGAGGAGCGGCCATTACGTGGTCAAGCTGCCCGGCAGCCGGAAGCTCTGGACCACGGTCTCGCTCATCCTCGGCGGCCACTCCCTCTCGGTGAACGCCTTCGTCGTCCGCCGCCCCGACGAGAACCACGAGGCCGTCTACCGCTGGCTCCTGGAGAAGAACCTCAAGCTGTACGGGGTGGGCTACGCCGTCGACTCCCTCGGCGACATCTATCTGGCGGGCAAGCTCCCGCTGGCCGCCGTCACCCCCGACGAGGTCGACCGGCTGCTCGGCGCCGTCCTCGAAGCCTCCGACGGCGCCTTCAACACCCTCCTGGAACTGGGCTTCGCCTCCGCCATCCGCAAGGAGTACGACTGGCGGGTGGCGCGCGGCGAGCCCACCCGGAACCTGGAGGCGTTCCAGCACCTCATCGAGCGCGGCCCGCGCTGAGCCGGAGGGCGCGGGACCCGGCGCCCCGCTCCTTTCGGTCAGGCGGGCCGGGTCCGGCGACGGGCCCCGTCCCGGGTGGGTTTCGGCGCCCGTGGCCCGGTGGATGGGTCCGCCGCGCCTCTTTCACCCGTCAGGCCCAACCGGCGGACCGGGCGTCCGCACCTCGCGCCGTCACCCGGCTGCCCGTGCGGCGCCCCGCGTCCGCGCAGGTCGCCGAGGTGCCCGGGCGGTCGCGGCCGGGGCCGATCGAGTGGCGGGTGACCGGGGGCGTACCGAGGGTGAGGGCAGGTCCGGCCGCCCGGCGGGACCGTTCCGTCGGCCCTGTAGGAAAGGACGACCGATGTTCCGTCCCACCAGCAAGCCCGCCCGGGCGGCGGCCAAGGCGGCCGCCGTCTCCCTCTCCGCCGTCACCGCCTGCGCCGCCACCCCGGCCGCCCTCGCCTCGGCCGTCCCCGCGCCCGCCGGCACGGTGGCCCGGCAGCCCGCGCCGGGCGAGGAGACCGAGTCGGGTGGGACCGCCGGGCCGCACGACGTGGTCTTCGTGCAGACCGGCGCCGAGGACGGCAACCGGATCGTCGCCTACACCCGTACCCCCGAGGGAACCCTCCGCGAGGAGGGCAGCTACGCCACCGGCGGCGAGGGCGGCCGCCTGGCCGGCGCCGGGTCCGACGGCCACCAGGCGTCGCAGGGCGCCCTGGCGTACGACCCGGAGGAGGGCATCCTCATCGCCGCCAACTCCGGCAACGGCACCGTCTCGGTCTTCGAGGTCGACGGCGTCCGCCTGACCCTCCGCCAGGTCACCCCCTCCGGCGGCGGCTTCCCCGCCGGCATCGCCGTGCACGACGGCATCGCGTACGTCCTCAACGCCGGGACGGGCGGGTCCGTGCAGGGGTTCACCATCGACGGCCCCCGCCTGGAGCCGATCGCGGGCAGCCGCCGCGAACTGGGCCTCTCCACCGACCGGGGCCCGCTCCAGTACGCCCGCACCCCCGGCCAGGTCGGCTTCACCGACGACGGCTCGCGGCTGATCGTCACCACCAAGACCAACGGCTCCCTCCAGGTCTTCGACGTGGACGACGACGGCCTGCTCTCCGCAGAGCCGGTCACCAACGACCGATCGCCGAGCGCCCCGTTCGCCTTCGTCACCGGCGAGGACGGCCGCCTGGTCGTCGCCGACGCCGCCAACACCGTCGACACCTTCACCCTGTGGAAGGACAACACCGTGCAGCCCGCCGACTCCGCCGACACCGGCGAGATGGGAACCGGCCGCATCGCCCGCAACGGCGCGACCGTCTACGTCTCCCACTCCGGCAGCGACGCCCTCAGCGCCTACCGGGTCGACGCCGACGGCGCCCTCACCGCGGCCGGCCGCACCGCCACCGGCGCGGGCCCCACCGACCTGGCCGTCTCGCCCGCGGGCGACTACCTCTACGTCCAGACCGCCGAGACGGGCGGCCTGGAGACCTACCGGATCGGCCCCGACGGCGGCCTGACCAGGACCGGCACCACCACCGTGCCGAACGCGGTCGGCGGCGAGGGCATCGTGGCGCCCTGACCGGGCCGACCGGGCGCAAACCCCGGCCCCTCAGACCGCCTTGCGCAGCGCGTCCTGCTCCCCGTCCCGCTCCCCGTCCGGCTTCGGCGCCCGCAGCTCGACCGCCGGTTCCGGGGTGAGCGGGACGGAGCCGGTGGCGGCGGGCGTGGGGCGGGTCTCCTCGGGCAGGCCGCGGACGAGCAGCCAGTATCCGGCGGCCGCGACCGTGCCGATGACGGCGCACGCGCCCCACAGCCAGGCCGCGCCCCAGCGGTCCAGGACGATGCCGGACATCAGCGGGGCCACCATCGCGGCGACCGCCCAGGACAGCGTGTACATGCCCTGGTAGCGGCCGCGTCCGTGGACCGGCGAGAGGCGGACGACCAGGCTGGTCTGGGTCGGCGCGTTGATGATCTCGGCGAGGGTCCAGACGCAGACGGTCAGCGCGAAGACCCCGACCGACCCGGCGAAGGCGGTCAGCCCGAAGCCGTACCCGGCGAGCAGCGTGGAGAGTGTCAGCAGCCGTCCGGCGTCCCGGTGTTCGATGAACCGGGTGACCGGGATCTGGAGGGCCACGATCAGCACGCCGTTGACCGCGATGACCAGCCCGTAGTCGGCCGGGCTGAACCCCGCGCGCCCCATCGCCACCGGCAGCCCCACCGACCCCTGCTGGAAGACGAGCGCGGCGAGGAACGACAACACGACCACGCCCATGAACCGGCCGTCGCGCAGCACCGTCCCCAGACTCACCGCGTCCTCGGCGCCCTGCTCCTCGGCCGTCCGCTCCGGCCGTGATTCCGGCAGCTTGACGAAGACGAGGATCGCGCAGGTCAGCGTCATCACCGCCTCACCGAGGAACCCGGCGAGGTAGCTGTACTGCGCGATGAACCCGGCCGCCATCGCCGAGACGGCGAAGCCGAGGTTGATCGCCCAGTAGTTGAGCGAGAACGCCCGTACCCGGTCCTCGGGCCGCACGATGTCGGCCATCATCGCCTGCACCGCGGGACGGCTCGCGTTCATCGACGCGCCGACCAGGAAGGCGACGGCCGCGATCGCCACCGGGTGCGTCATGAAGCCGAGCAGCGCCACCGAAAGGGCCGTCGACACCTGCGCGATCAGCATGGTGGGCCGCCGCCCGAGCCGGTCCGTGAGAACCCCCGCGACCAGCGAGGAGATCACCCCGCCGAGCCCGTGCAACGCCGCGACCAGCCCCGCGTACGAGGCGGAGTGGCCGCGCTCCAGCGTCAGGTACAGCGCCATGAAGGTGGCGACGAACCCGCCCAGCCGGTTGACGAGCGTGCTCGTCCACAGCCACCAGAACTCCCGGGGCAGCCCCGAGACGCTGCGCCGTACGGCCGCCCGCACCGCTTCCGGGGAGAGCGACGGCAGCGGTGGCAGGGACGGGACGGGCATGATCGCGGCTCCGCGTACGGTAAGTGGTGAACTGGGCTAGCGCATGTTACGTCCGCCCGGGCGTCGAAAGCCATCCGATTTCGCTGTACGGGCCGTCCGCGCCCACCGCCCCGGCCTTGGATTACGCTCGGGCACATGGCCGACGCACCGTACAAGCTGATCCTCCTCCGCCACGGCGAGAGCGAGTGGAACGCGAAGAACCTGTTCACCGGCTGGGTGGACGTCAACCTCACCGAGAAGGGCGAGAAGGAGGCTGTACGCGGCGGCGAGCTGCTGAAGGCCGCCGGACTCCTCCCCGACGTCGTACACACCTCGCTCCAGAAGCGCGCCATCCGCACGGCGCAGCTCTCCCTGGAGGCCGCCGACCGCCTCTGGATCCCCGTCCACCGCTCCTGGCGGCTGAACGAGCGCCACTACGGCGCCCTCCAGGGCAAGGACAAGGCCCAGACCCTCGAAGAGTTCGGCGAGGAGCAGTTCATGCTCTGGCGCCGCTCCTACGACACCCCGCCCCCGCCGCTGGCCCCCGACGCCGAGTGGTCC
Organism: Streptomyces sp. NPDC058373; assembly: GCF_042723275.1. Classification (NCBI taxonomy): domain Bacteria; kingdom Bacillati; phylum Actinomycetota; class Actinomycetes; order Kitasatosporales; family Streptomycetaceae; genus Streptomyces; species Streptomyces sp. NPDC058373. Next base: position 5,607 of record NZ_JBHXJE010000042.1, read on the forward strand.
CAGTTCGACGACGCCCGCTACTCCGTCATCCCCCCGGAGGCCCGCCCCCGCACGGAGGCCCTCCTCCAGGTCGTCGAGCGCATGCTCCCGTACTGGTACGACGCGATCGTCCCGGACCTTTTGGAGAACCGCACGGTTCTCGTAGCCGCCCACGGCAACAGCCTCCGCGCCCTGGTCAAGCACCTCGACCAGGTCTCCGACGCCGACATCCCGGGCCTCAACATCCCGACCGGCATCCCGCTCTCCTACGAGCTGGACGGAGACTTCCGCCCGCTCAACCCCGGGGGGACCTACCTGGACCCGGAGGCAGCCGCGGCTGCCATCGAGGCTGTGAAGAACCAGGGCAAGAAGAAGTAGGCACGTACAGCGCGTACGGAAGGCCCCCTGTCCCCGGAATGCGGGGGCGGGGGGTTTCTCCGTCGCCGCTCGGAGCGGTCTCGCGCGCCGCTGATCACGTCGCAGGGAGCTGGTAGGCGAGGACGTAGGCGTCCGCCGCCATGACCGTGTCGCAGACCTCCACGGCACGCCCCGCAGTGTCGAAGGCGGTACGGACCAGGTGGATCACCGGAACTCCGGAGGCCAGTTGAAGCGTCTTGACCTCGGTTGGGGAGGGCATCCGGGCCCGGATCTCTTCCTCGAAACGGTCGAGGTGGTGGCCCAGTTCTTCAAGGCGGGCGTAGATGCCGCCCGGACCCGAGTCGGGTTCGGCGATCCGCGTCCCGCGGGCGATGTCGAGCGGAAGGTACGAGGTGGCGAATTCGACGGGCCGGCCGTCGAGCAGGTACCGGCGACGCCGGGTGAGCACACGCCGCACGGAGCCGAGGCGAGTGGAGACGTCCTGCCTGGCCTTCTCCTCCTTCACCTCCAGGCTGTCCACCTCCGGATGACTGCCGGCGGCGTCTGCCTCCACGATGAACGCGGACCTGCCCTGCTCGCGGTGACGCCGCGCGAACCGGTCCGAGGCGAGCCGGCGCACCGGAGGCCGGGGCCGGACGAAGACACCCTTGCCGTGCTCGGCGTGCGCCAGACCCTCACCCTGGAGGACCGAGAGGGAGCTCCGGACCGTCATGCGGGAAACGCCGTAGTGCTCGACCAGTTCCGCCTCGGAGGGCAGCTTCTCCCCTTCCTTGAACCGCCCACCGGCGTCTACAAGAACATGACGGGTCTGATCGTCTCCCTCGTCTTCCGCTGCCGGGCGGCCTCTGGCGCTCCCCTCACGGGGGCCGAGACCCGCGCCCTGCGCTGGGCCACCCGCGAAGAGGTCATCGAACTCACCGACGAGGCCTACGCGATCCGCGTCCTTGACGCACTCGACGCGGCGTCCCCGCCGGCCGTTCGCGCCCACGACGGCGTGAAACTCGTCTAGCCCGAACCCGCTGGGGCCCGCCTTCCTCGCCGAACTGGCCCCCGGTCGCGGTTTTCGTGGCCGCGGGCCAGTTGTCGTTCCCCGGACCGGGCACGCCGGTACAACCCCGCCCGCCCCCAGCCGGTCAAACTGACCAGAAACGCCCCGGGCGACCGTCTCGGGGCGTGACTCGACGTCAGGGGGTACACCATGCGTGTCCGTCCACTGCTCGCTCCCGCCTTCGCTGCCGCGGCGCTCGTCTCCGTCGCGCCGCAGGCCGGGGCCGCCGACGGGGAGCGGGCTCCGTTGCCCACCTGCCGGGACTCGGCGACCGGGATCGGGGCCAAGGCTGACGCGGCCGACCCGACCGTCGTACGGATCACCGTGACCAACCGGGCCGCCCGGGCCTGTCTCGTGGACCGGCTGCCCACCGTCACCTTCGGGGAGCTCGACGGGGCCGCGCTGCCCGTGCCGCTCGGGGAGAGCGGGCCGTACCGGCTGGCGCCGGGGCAGAAGGCGTACGCGACCGTGCGGACCGTGGGGGAGCCGACGGCCGATGTACGGCGGGTGGGGACGGTGACCGTGGCCGGGGATCCCTCGCACCACGGGAGGACGTTCACCGCGCGGGAGTTGGGGGCCGGGCGGGTCGTCGAGGTGTGGGAGCCGGTGACCTCGTGGTGGAAGCCGTCGGTGCGGGCGGCTGACCAGGCCGTCGGCGTGGGCTGAGGCGCCCGGGGCGGGGTGCGCGCGTCCGCCGGGGGTCTCGGCGGGCGCGCGTAAACCTGTGGTCGGCGGGGGCGGGGTGCGCATAGCGTCCGGGGCATGGAACTGCTCTCGGTGAATGTCGGCCGCCCCCGCCCCAACCCGTGGAAGGGCGTGACGACCACCGGGATCGACAAGCGGCCCGTCGAGGGGCCGGTGGCGGTGACCGCGCCGGGGCCCAAGGGGGACGGGCGGGTCGGACTGGCCGGGGACCGGGTGTACGACGTGAAGCACCACGGGGGCGCCGACCAGGCGATGTACGCCTACGCCCGCGAGGATCTGGACCGGTGGGAGGGCGTGCTGGGGCGCCCGCTGGCCGGGGGGATGTTCGGGGAGAACCTGACGACGCGCGGTGTGGACGTCAACGGCGCGCTGATCGGCGAGCGTTGGCGGATCGGGGCGGACGTGGTGCTGGAGGTGGCGGTGCCGCGGGTGCCCTGCGGGACGTTCCAGGGGTGGCTGGAGCGGGAGGGGTGGGTCAAGGAGTTCACCGTGGCCGCCGAGCCCGGGGCGTATCTGCGCGTGGTGGAGGAGGGGGAGATCCGCGCCGGGGACCCGGTGGAGGTGGTGCACCGGCCCGGCCACGAGGTGACGGTGGCCCTCGCCTTCCGCGCCCTGACCCGCGAACCGGAGCTCCTGGCACGGCTGCTGCCCGCCCAGGCGCTGCCCGAGGAGGCGCGCGAGATGGTGCGGCGCAGGACGAGGGGCGCGGGTGTCTGACCTGCCTTCGACCTCCCCGCCTACGCGGCCCGCGTCCGCGCAGGCGCCGAGGCCCGGGGCGGCCGCTTCCTGCTCGGGATCGACGGCCCCGGCGCCTCCGGCAAGAGCACCCTCGCCGGGCAGCTCGCCCGGCACCTCCCGCAGGCCCACCTCGTCCACGTGGACGACTTCTACCTGCCGAGCGCCGACCGCCCCGCGCACGCCGGCACACCGGTCGGCCCCGGCTTCGACCTCCGACGCCTCCGCGCGCAGGTCCTCGGCCCGGCCGCGCGCGGGGAGCGCGTGGTCTACGAGCGGTACGACTGGAGCCTCGACCGGCTGGGGGAGCGGGTCGCGGTCCCCGCCCGCACCCCGCTGATCGTCGAGGGCGTCTACAGCACCCACCTGGCCGCCCGCCCCCTCTACCACCACCGCCTCTTCTGTCTCGCCGCCCGCGAGACCCGCCTGCGGCGCGGCCTGGAGCGTGACGGCGCGGCGGCCGAGCCGCTGTGGACGGGGGAGTGGATGCCCGCCGAGGACGCCTACGCCGAGGCCGAGCGGCCCGGCCTCGCGGCGGACGCCGTGCTGAGCAGCGACCGCCAGGCGCCGGGTGATGACGGGCCGCGGTACTGGGACACCGGGTCCGGGTAAGCGGGTTGAGACCCGGCCGGCCCTCGTTGCCTACCCCGGGCGGTCGGCCAGCACCAGCCGCAGCACCGACTCCACCTTCCCCGCGTCCAGCGGCTCGTCCCGCAGCAGGGCCTGGAGGCAGAGGCCGTCCAGGGTGGCGGTGAGGGTGGCGACGGTGGCGGGGTCGGTGGTGAAGGGGGCGGCCAGTTCGGCGAGGAGGTCGCCCCAGCGGGCGGCGGCCGGGCGCAGGGCCGGGCGGCGGGCGGCCTGGAGGTACAGCTCGTACTCGGCGAGGGCGCGGGAGCGGTTCTGCTCCTGGTAGGCGGTGAGGTGGGCGGCGAGATCGCCGATGCCGTACCCCTCGGGGAGGCGGGCGGCGAGGTCGCGGGCGTAGGTGTCGGCGCAGTCGCTGAGGGCGGCGGTCAGGAGGTCGTCCACGGCCGGATAGTGGTACGTGGCCGCGGACTTGGTGACGCCCGCCTCGGCGGCGACGGCCCGGTGGGTGACCCCGGCGACGCCGCCGCCCTCGATCACCCGCACCGTCGCGTCGAGCAGCCGCCGCCGGGTCTCCTCGCCGCGCGCCCGGCGGCCGTCCGCCCCCGGGCCGGGGCCGGGGGCCAGGGGCTCAGTGGGCACCGCCGGCCTCCAGCGCGACCACACCGGCGGCGACCAGCACCAGGCCGCCGTACTGGACCGGGGTCAGGCTGTCCCCGAGGAACGCCGCGCCGATCAGCGCGACCAGCGCGACCCCGGCGGCGGCCCAGATGCCGTAGGCGACCCCGATGGCCATGCCGCGCTTGAGGACGAGGGCGAGCAGGGTGAAGGCGGTGACGTAGCCGACGACCACGACGATCGAGGGCGTGATCTTCGAGAACCCCTCGGAGAGCCGCAGGGAGATCGTCGCCGACACCTCGGCGAGGATCGCGCACGCCAGCAGGACCCACGTCATCGTGATGCTCCGTTCCGTTCGCGGGGTGGTGCGAGTACGTCGTCGAGTGCAGCGTCGAGTGCGCCGAGTACCTCCTGAAGGGAGGCCCCGCTCGCCCCGGTCGGCAACAACCTGGACGTTTGTCCAGTTATTCCAGCCTGCGCTTCCCGCCCCACGCTCGCGGGCCCGCGCCCCCGGTGGATGTCACCGGAAACGCGGGCCCGTCGGCGTCGGCGGGGTGGCCGGGGTCAGCCGCAGCCGCCCCCGCACTGGCACGAACCGCCGGACTGGCAGCCGCAGCCGCAGCTGGAACCGCAGCCGCAGGCGCCCAGCAGGGGCAGCCGGGGCAGGTCGCGGCGGAGGTCGGGGCGGACGCGCTGTTCCTGGGAGGTCTCGGGTGTGCGGGCCTGGGCCATGGCGTTCCCTTCACGGGTCACAAGCGGACGGCGCACGCGACCGGGCCGGCTCGGTGGCGGCGGCGCGGGCGGCGGTACGCGTCCGGATCTCGCGGACAGGCGGGCGGTGCGGCACGGCGGGTCCACACGGCCGGGCCGCACGGGAGGACCGTGCGGCCGGGGCCGTACCTACGGCGCCGCGTACGGCTCGGAGCCGTACCGCCCTCCCATTGGACGCCCCGACCGGCGGGCGCATCAACGGCGCACATGGGCGTGCGGGCCGAGGGGGCCGCACGCCGATGCGCCCGCTCGCACCCCCGCACGGAACGGCCGGGGCGGCAGGGGCGAGCGGGGGCGGAGGTGACGGGAGGGGGCGGGGTGCCCGTCGGCGCCCCGCCCCCTCCTCCTCGCGCGCTCGCGGCGGCTACACCCCTTCCACCGGCACCCCCGGCGACTGGATGTCGTCGGCGTGCTCGCCGGTCACCAGGTAGACGACGCGGTTGGCGACCGAGACGGCGTGGTCGGCGAACCGCTCGTAGTAGCGGCCGAGCAGCGTCACGTCGACCGCCGTCTCCACGCCGTGCTGCCAGCGGTCGTCCATCAGGTGCTGGAAGAGCGTGCGGTGCAGCAGGTCCATCTCGTCGTCGTCGGTCTCCAGCTGGAGCGCCAGGTCGACGTCCTTGGTGATGATCACCTCGGCGGCCTTCGCCATCAGCCGCTGCGCCAGCTGCCCCATCTCCAGCAGCGTCGCGTGCAGGTCCCGGGGGACCGGCGAGTCCGGGAAGCGCAGCCGCGCCTGCTTCGCCACGTGCTTCGCCAGGTCGCCGGAGCGCTCCAGGTCGGCGCTCATCCGCAGGCTGGTCACGACGATCCGCAGATCGGTCGCGACCGGCTGCTGGCGGGCCAGCAGGGCGATGGCCCGCGCCTCCAGGTCGTGCTGGAGGTCGTCGATCTTCTGGTCACCGGCGATCACGCTCTCCGCCAGATTCAGATCGGCGTCGAGTATCGCCGTCGTGGCGCGTCCGATGGCCGAACCGACCAACCGCGCCATCTCGACCAGGCTGTCGCCGATCGAGTCCAGTTCCTCGTGGTACGCGTCCCGCATGGGCTCCCTCTCTCCCGGTTCCGGGGGACTCTGGGGGTGTCTCCCCGGTCTTCGCGGTTCAGCCCGCGGTGTCTGGTGCTGTGCCTCGGCGTGCGGCCGGGTCTCCCTCGTACTGGACGTACTCGGGTGACTCGGCCGTGCGGCGAGGCGCCGTGCCAGGCGCCGCGGGCCCACGAAGGCCCGGGGAGGCGCCTCCTGGCCCCACGCTCCCACGATCGGCTGCCCGCGCGACGGCATCCGGCACCTCCGGTGAACCGGCCCCGTCGCCACGGTGAACTCTGGGCGACGAGTGGTGCGGGCCGCACTCCCGCCGCTGGGAGCGGGGGCTCGTGCCCGCATAACCTGGTCACATGGACGTGAACACGGCGGTGGCCGCGGTGGCCGCGCTCGCCGGACTGTGCACCGGCGTCATCGCGATGCTGGCGTTCCGCTGGAGCGAACGCGAGCTGCGGCGGCCCACCCGCGCCTCCCTGCACAGCACCCCGGTGCTGCCGCCGGGCGTCGACACAGTCCTCTCCGCACTCCGCTCCTCCGCCGTCGTCCTCGACGAGGGGGACGGCGTCGTCAAGGCCAGCTCCGCCGCGTACGCCCTCGGGCTGGTCCGGGGCGGCAAGCTGGCGGTCGAGCCGATGCTGAAGATGGCCCGCGACACCCGGCGGGACGGCGAGATACGCCAGGCCGAGCTGGACCTGCCCCGCCGGGGCGCCGGCCGCGGCGACGGCCTCGCCGTCTCCGCGCGGGTCGCCCCGCTCGGCTCCCGCCTGGTGCTGCTGCTGGTCGAGGACCTGACCGAGGCCCGCCGCATCGAGGCGGTACGCCGCGACTTCGTCGCCAACGTCAGCCACGAGCTGAAGACTCCGGTCGGCGCCCTCTCGCTGCTCTCCGAGGCGGTCCGGGACGCGGCCGACGACCCGGAGGCGGTCGAGCGGTTCGCCGGGCGGATGGAGATCGAGGCGACCCGCCTCACCAGCCTCGTCCAGGAGCTGATCGACCTCTCCCGGGTCCAGAACGACGACCCGATGGAGGACGCCGAGCCCGTCGACGTGGACGAGCTGATCGCCGAGGCGATGGACCGCAGCCGCCAGGCCGCCGCCCACAAGCAGATCACCATGTCCTGGGGCGGCGACATCGACCTCTTCGTCTGGGGCAGCCGGGGCGCGCTGGTCGGCGCCCTGGGCAACCTCGTCGAGAACGCCGTCAACTACAGCCCGCCGCGCACCCGGGTCGGGGTGGCGGCCCGCCGCGTCAGCGAGCCGGACGGCGACTACATCGACATCACCGTCACCGACCAGGGCATCGGCATATCGGAGAAGGACCGCGAGCGGGTCTTCGAACGCTTCTACCGCGTCGACCCCGCCCGCTCCCGCGCCACCGGCGGCACCGGCCTCGGCCTCGCCATCGTCAAGCACGTCGCCGCCTCGCACGGCGGTGAGGTCACCGTCTGGAGCTCCGAGGGCCAGGGCTCGACCTTCACCCTCCGCCTCCCCGAGGCCGGCGCCACCCGCGACCGCCGTACGAGGCCGAAGACCCGGCCCCGGCCCGAGACCGCCCCGGACGCCCCCGGCGGCCCCGCCACGACCACCAGCCACGCCCCCGGCACCGCCGCCGAGGGCTCCGGCGCCACCCGGCGCCCCCGCACCGACGACGTACCCGGCGGCGCGGACGCCGCGGACGGTCACGGGGAGCCGCCCGCTTCGGCGGCCTCCCGCTCGGCCGCTCCCGCCGCGTCCACCGCGCCGTCGTCCGCCCCACCATCCGTCATTCCTGCCCCGGAGGTCCTTCCGTGACCCGAGTGCTCGTCGTCGAGGATGAGGAATCCTTCAGCGACGCCCTGTCCTACATGCTTCGCAAGGAGGGCTTCGAGGTCGCCATCGCGGCCACCGGGCCCGAGGGACTCGACGAGTTCGAGCGCAACGGCGCCGACCTGGTCCTGCTCGACCTGATGCTGCCCGGGCTCCCCGGCACCGAGGTCTGCCGCCAGCTCCGCGGCCGCTCCAACGTGCCGGTGATCATGGTCACCGCCAAGGACAGCGAGATCGACAAGGTCGTCGGCCTGGAGATAGGGGCCGACGACTACGTCACCAAGCCCTTCTCCTCGCGCGAGCTGGTCGCCCGCATCCGCGCCGTGCTGCGCCGCCGCGGCGAACCGGAAGAGGCCGTGCCGCAGGCGCTGGAGGCCGGTCCGGTGCGGATGGACGTCGACCGGCACGTGGTCACCGTCTCCGGCGGCAAGGTCGACCTGCCGCTGAAGGAGTTCGACCTGCTGGAGATGTTGCTGCGCAACGCGGGCCGGGTGCTGACCCGGATGCAGCTCATCGACCGGGTCTGGGGCGCCGACTACGTGGGCGACACCAAGACCCTCGACGTCCACGTCAAGCGCCTGCGCGCCAAGATCGAGCCGGACCCGGGCGCCCCGCGCTACCTGGTCACCGTGCGCGGCCTGGGCTACAAGTTCGAGCCCTGACAGGGCCCGGCCCCCGGCGGGCCGGTCATACGCGGAGGGCGGGACCCGGCCGACTGGGTCCCGCCCTCCGCGTGCTCCCCGCCACCCGGGCGGGGGCGTGGTCTCAGTGGCCGGCGTGCGACGCGCCGTCCGCCTCGCCCTGCGCGCCCTCGGCGCCCGCGGCGGGGGACTCCGTCTCGTCGGCCGGGGTCTCGGTGCCCTCACCCGGGGTCTCGGAGCCGTTCGGGGACGGGCTGCCCGAGGCGGGGGCGCTCGGCGTGTCGCTCGGGCCCCACTTCTCGAAGTAGCCGGTGGCCGGGACGACCAGGGTGTTCAGCTTCACGTCGCCGGTGCGGCTGAAGGTGAAGGTGACGGCCTGGGCGTTGCCGTCGAGGACGGCGGTACGGCTGCTGGGCAGGACGGCCGAGGCGTTGTCCTCGCCGCCGACGACGAGGCGGCCGCCGGCCGGGATCGTCAGCGGGCCGTTGCCCTGGGCGGCGGTCAGCTCGGCCTTCTTGTTCACACCGTCGACCACGACCGAGTCGAGGGTCTGGTCCTTGGTGCCGCTGTTGAAGATCGTGGCGGCGACGATCGCGGGGCCGGTCGACTCGCGGTCGGGCTGGGTCACGATGGTGGCGTTCTGGACGTGGATGTCACCGACCGAGGCCGCCGCGTTGTCCGGCCGGATCTGGTTGGTCTCCGCGTTGTTCCCTGCGGCGCACGAGGCGAGCGAGGCGATCGAGAACGCGATGGCGGCGGCGGCGAGGGCGCCGCGTCGAAGGCTGCTGCTCACGGTGCGGGCAACTCCTTGAACGAGGACGGAACGAGGGCGGTACGGGACAAGCGGGCGGTTGGGGACCGTCCCGGTCAAGCGTGATCAGGTTACCGAGCCGTCGCCACCGGGATTCACCCGACCCGCCCCCTCCCGGACCACGGACACCCCCGGGCAGCCGTACGCGGCCACGGCGGGCGGGCCGCAGGGGCACGCGGCGTACGCGCCGGGCCTCGGCAATCCCGGAAATGGCGCGGGCGGCTCCGGCGTGGGGGATTCCCTGGTTTTTCGGTAAGGAATGCATGGGTGTCCGGGGAAAAGGATCAGAGCGGTCCGGCCTCTCGCCCGCGCTCTGCGGCGTGATCGCCCCGTGATCACGCCGTGATCCCGTGAATCGTTTCCGCGGGAGCCGGCGGCGGGGCCGTCCGGGGGTGGCGGGGAAGGTGATCTCGGGTGTGCCGGGAGGCCGGTGTGATCAATTCCGGCAATGCCCGGAAGTGTGACGGGGTCCCTCGAACGCCGGAGCCGCACAGGGGGTCGCCGTACCGGACAAAACGGGACATCTGCCCCTGTCTTTCCGGCTTCAACCACCTGTAACGTACGCGTTTCTCTTTCCCCGGAGAGCTGCCCCGACCTGCGAATACCTCGTTCCGCGGGCACTTCGCAGCACGTTCGCGTTGTTGTTGTCAAGCCCCGAGATATGGCCTGACCTGCGGAAACGCCATTCAAGGGTCCCGATTCTCGTGTTACCCTTGATAGCCACGGAAGGGGTACCTGTCACATGACGTTCAAGGTTGGCGACACCGTGGTCTATCCCCATCACGGGGCCGCGCTGATCGAGGCAATCGAAACTCGTCAGATCAAGGGTGTGGACAAGAACTACCTGGTTCTCAAGGTCGCGCAAGGCGACCTGACGGTGCGTGTGCCCGCGGACAACGCGGAGCTGGTCGGCGTGCGCGACGTAGTGGGCCAGGACGGTCTGGACCGGGTCTTCGAGGTGCTGCGAGCGCCGTATGCCGAGGAGCCGACCAACTGGTCCCGACGCTACAAGGCGAATCTGGAAAAGCTGGCGTCGGGCGATGTGATCCGCGTCGCCGAGGTCGTGCGCGACCTGTGGCGCCGGGAGCGCGAGCGCGGTCTGTCCGCCGGTGAGAAGCGCATGCTGGCGAAGGCACGCCAGATCCTGGTCAGCGAGCTGGCGCTGGCCGAGAACACCAACGAGGACAAGGCCGAGGCCCTCCTCGACGAGGTGCTCGCCTCCTGACATCCCGCTCCTCGCGGAGCGGCGTCGCGTGAGCGCTTCCCCCGCCGGGGTCGCGCACACGGGAAGCGGTCACGTCCATCTGCCGTATCGCCCGTTGATCACCTTCACCGGGCGATTCGGCATGCCCGCGGCGTCATCCGCGGAAGAGCGCGAAAAAGAGGGGCACGCCTGCCGGTGTGCCCCTCTGGCGTACCGGGATACTGAGCGACGCGTGCCGTGTGCCGTAAGCGGTGTGGGGCGGTGGTGCGAGGCGTGCTCGCCGCCCGGTGGTGTCGCGTCTGTGGTCGGAATGGCCCCCGGCGTGTCGCTTCCTGGACGTGCCGGGCCCCCGGCGAAAGGCTCGACCGGAAGTCACGGAAGGGTCCGGTCCAGACGTCGCGCCCGGCACGTTGGTGGCCATACCCAGGACGCCCGAGCGTACAAACCTGAACGGAACCGATGACTGACGAAACCCAGGCGCCCCGCACGGCGGTGGTGATCCCGGCGGCCGGCCGCGGCGTGCGGCTCGGCCCCGGAACCCCGAAAGCCCTGCGTGCGCTGCACGGAACCCCCATGCTCGTCCACGCCGTCCGGGCCATGGCCGCCTCGCGCGCCGTGTCCCTGGTCGTGGTGGTCGCCCCGCCGGACGGCCTCGCCGAGGTCCAGGCCATGGTCGACGACCACCTGCATCCGACCGAGGGGCCGTCCTTCGCCCCCGCGCGGGCGGGCGAGGAGACCGACATCCGGGTCGTGGCCGGCGGCGAGACCCGGCAGGAGTCGGTGCGTCGCGGGCTCGACGCGCTGCCCGACGACGTGACGGCCGTGCTGGTGCACGACGCCGCGCGGCCGCTGGTGCCGGTGGAGATCGTGGACGGCGTCGTGGAGGCGGTACGAGCCGGGGCCCCGGCCGTCGTCCCCGGGCTGCCGCTGAGCGACACCGTCAAGGAGGTCGGGCCGCTCGCCGAGGGCGCCTCCGGCCCCGGCGAGCCGGTGGTCGCGACACCCGAGCGGGCGCGGCTGCGCGCCGTGCAGACGCCGCAGGGCTTCGACCGGGAGAGCCTCGACCGGGCACACCGGCAGGGACCCGTCGAGGGCGAGGGCGCCACCGACGACGCCGGGCTCTGCGAGCGGCTCGGGCTGCCCGTGGTGGTCGTACCCGGCCACGAGGAGGCGTTCAAGGTGACGCGGCCGCTCGATCTGGTGCTGGCCGAGGCGGTTCTGGCACGGAGGAGGGCCAACGATGGGTACTGAGACGCGGTCTCAGGGTGGGGCAGGGTTCGCGATGCCGCTGGTCGGGATCGGGACCGATGTGCACGCCTTCGAGCGGGGACGTCAGCTGTGGTGCGCCGGGCTGCTCTGGGAAGGTGAGGAGTTCGGCCTCGCCGGGCACTCCGACGGGGATGTGGCGGCGCACGCGGCGTGCGACGCGCTCTTCTCGGCCGCCGGGCTCGGAGACCTCGGGGCCCACTTCGGGACCTCGCGGCCGGAGTGGTCGGGGGCGGCCGGGGTGACCCTGCTCGGGGAGGCGGCGCGGATCGTGCGGGCCGAGGGGTTCGGGATCGGGAACGTGGCGGTGCAGGTCGTCGGGGTGCGGCCCAAGGTGGGGAAGCGGCGGGATGCGGCCATGGCCGCCTTGTCCCAGGCTGTGGGGGCGCCTGTTTCCGTGTCGGGGACCACGACGGACGGGCTCGGGCTCACCGGGCGCGGGGAGGGGCTGGCGGCGATTGCCACCGCCCTGGTGTACCGGGTCGGCTGACGGCTTGGGGGTTGCCCGGCCGGGCTTGGGGCGAGGGGGTGGCCTCAAGCGCCGGCCGGGCTCTTTGGCCTCAAGCGCCGGCCGGGCTGGATCCGGGTGGGCTGAGGTGTCCGTTCGCGTGCGGCCCACCGATGGCCTCAAGCGCCGGCCGGGCTGATTCTGGTCGTTCGGGTGGGGCTTGGAGCTGCGCGCCGTTACCGATGGCCTTAAGCGCCGGCCGGGCTGATTCTGGTCGTTCGGGTGGGGCCCGGAGCTGCGCGCCGTCACTGACGGCCTCAAGCGCCGGCCGGGCTGGGTTCGGGTCAGCGGGTGTCGCCCCTCCAGTCCCAGCGGGACGGGGCTGTGGGGCGGGGCTGGTAGACGGAGCGGCCGTCGGGGCCGTGGGTGCTCAGGGCGGTGGGGAGGGCGGCGCCCTGGGGGCGGTCCTCGGGTGGGACGGCCGTGATGTCGAGGAGGAGGCCGTCCAAGGGGCCGCCGACGAGTTCGGCGTAGTGGTGGCCGGGGAGGGGGGAGGCTTCGGGGGCGGCCGGGTCGTGGCCGTAGACGCGGCCGCGCAGGAGCCGCTCGTCGTCGCTGTCCATGGGAGGCAGGGTGGCAGGCGGCACCGACAGGGCGGAATGATTTCTTCCGGAAGAGTGGGGCGCCGCTCCTGCGCATCGGTTGCACGTACGCTGGCGGGGCAGGTTCGTGTGGCTGACGAGGGGCTGGTGGCAGGCGGGATGGCTGTGATGGCCGGAGTGGAAGCGGCGGTCAGGGGCTCGGCCGGGGAAGTGGCCGGGCCGGGTGCGTACGTGGTGCGGACCGCGCTGGAGGCCGATGTGCCGGGGGCGCGGGCCGTGATGCTCGACACGGTCTACCGGGATCTGCGCTCCGGGTACGTGCCCCGCTGGCACGCCGACATCATCGACCCGGTCGGCGCCTACCTGGCGCCCGAGCGGTGCACCCTGCTCGTCGCCGAGCGGGACGGGGAGATCGTGGCGACCGGCGCCGTCCGCGACCGGGGCCCGGCCGCGCCGCCCAATCCGCAGTGGGTCGCCGACCGCTTCCCCTCGGGCAGCACCGCCCAGCTCTGCCGGATCTACGTACGACCCGAGCACCGGCGCCACGGGCTGGCCCGGCGCCTGGTGCGGGAGCTGTGCGACTTCGCGGTGCGGGCCGGCGGGTACGAGCGGGTCTACCTGCACACCGACCCGTCGGTGCCCGGCGCCGAGGCGTTCTGGCGGGCCACCGCCGAGGAGGTCTGCGACGAGCGGGCGCTCCCCGGCGGCGGGCAGGGGATCGTGCACTTCGAGGTGGAGGTGGCGGGGCTGGCCCGACCGGATTCCGCCCTCGTGTGACCCGTGCCTCCATACCCCCCTGTCATATGACAATCGTTTTCATATAAGGTCTCGCTCATGTCGTCCCAGTCGTCCACGCCGTCGGCCCGCCGGAACCTCCTTCGGACGGGCGCCCGCCGCCCCCTGCTCGCGCTCGGCGCCGCCGCGCTGCTCGTCCCCGTGGCCGCCTGCGGCGGTTCCACCGGCGGGGGCGCGTCCGGCGGCGGCGACCAGCGGCTGCGGGCCGTCATGGCCTTCCCGCCCGCGCAGGCCATGTCGCCCTACGGCGACGACGCGGTGACCCTCAGCCGGCTCTCCGTCATCGAGGGGCTGACCCGGATCGACGAGGACGGCGCCGCCAAACCCGCGCTCGCCACCGAGTGGCGGCGGGACGGGGACAAGGGCTGGGAGTTCACCCTGCGCGACGCCCGTTTCCAGGACGGCGGCGCCGTCGACGCCGAGGCGGTCGTCCGCTCGCTGACCGCCGCCCAGGAGGCCTCGCCCAAGCCGCGCGTCCTCAGCGACGTGAAGCTCACCGCGAAGGCCGACGGGAAGCGGACCGTCCGCGTCACCACCGACGAGGCCGACCCGCTGCTGCCCCAGCGCCTCGCCAACCCCTCGCTCGCGATCCTCTCCGAGGCGGCGTACGGGAAGGGCGACAAGGGCGCCAAGGTGAACCCGGCGGGGCACGCCACCGGGGCTTACACGCTGGCCAAGGTCAACGGCGCCGTCTCCGCGACGCTGGAGCGGAACGACACGTACTGGGGCGGGAAGGCGAAGGCGCCGGGCGTCGACGTGAAGTTCGTCGCCGACGGGACCGCGCGGGCCAACGCCCTGCGGACCGGCACCGCCGACATCGCCGAGTACGTCCCCGTCGCGCAGGCCTCGCTGCTGGACGAGAAGCAGATCCACGAGGTGCCCACCGCGCGCACCAACACGCTGTACCTCAACACCGGGCGCGGCGCCTTCGCCGACCCGGCGATCCGTGCCGCCGCCCGCTCGGCCATCGACTCCAAGGCGCTGGTCGACGGGGTGTACGAGGGCCGGGCCGACACCGCGCAGGGGCTGCTCGGGCCCGGTGTGCCGTGGGCCGCCGAGGCGCGCGAGGCGCCCGAGGGCCGGGCGAAGGCCGCCGGGAAGGGCGAGGTGGCGAAGACGAAGGAGATCGTCCTCGCCACGTACACCAACCGGCCCGAGCTGCCCGAGGTCGCCTCCGCCGTCCAGCAGCAGCTGGAGGCGCGCGGGTTCACCGTCCGGCAGTACGTCCGCGACTACGCGCAGATGGAGGCGGACGCGCTGGCGGGCAAGTACGACGCCTTCATCCAGGCCCGCAACACCCTGCTCGACACCGCCGACCCGGTCTCCTACCTCGGCTCCGACTTCACCTGCGACGGCAGCTTCAACATCTCCCAGCTCTGCGACCAGGGCGTCGACCGGGCCGTGGCCAAGGCGGCCGGGACCGACGAGCTGGAAGCGCGGCACACCGCCGAGATGGACGCCGAGGCGAAGATCCTCGGCGCCGACGCCGCCGTGCCGCTGGTCCACGAGCGGTTCGTGCAGGGCTTCGACTCCGGGAAGGTCGACGGGGTCGCCCTCGACCCGATGGAGCGCCGCCTGATCACCGCCGACACCCGGCTGCGCTGACCGGCCCGCCACCGCGACCGACGTGAAACACCTCGCCGGGCGAGCCCTCACCCTGCTCGCCGTCCTCGCCCTGATCGGCCTGCTGCCCTGGCTGACCACGACCGACCCGGCGCTGACGATCCTGCACGCCCGCTACAGCGACCGGCAGCCCACCCCTGAGGTCCTCGACGCCATCCGCGCGGAGACCGGCCTCGACGGCGGGCCCGGCCACGTCCTCGGCCAGTGGGCCGGCGGGCTGCTCCACGGCGACCTCGGCACCTCCTGGGTCTCCGGGCAGCCCGTCGGCCCGGACACCGGGGCCGCGCTCGCCACCTCCCTGTCGCTGATGGGCGCCTCGCTCGCCGTCGCCGTGCTGCTCGCCCTCGCCCTCAGCGCCCGCACCCTGCGCCGAGGCGCCCACCGCGAGACCACCACCACCCGCGCCGGGGTCCTCGCCGCCGTCCTCGCCGCGCTCCCCGAATTCCTGCTGGCCGCCGTGGTCGCGACGGTCTTCGCGGTCCACCTCGGCTGGTTCCCGGCCCTCGGCTGGGGCACCTCCGCCCAGGCCGTGCTGCCCGCCCTCGCCATGGGCGTCCCCGCCGGAGCCCTGCTCGGCCGCCTCCTCGACGACGCGCTCCCGGCCGCCTTCGCCGAGCCCTGGGCCAAGGCCGCCACCGCCGCCGGGCTGCCCCCGCGCCGCATCGCCGGGCACGCCCTGCGCCGCACCCTGCCCGCCCTGCTGCCCCAGGGCGGCCTGGTCGTCGTCGGCCTCACCGGCAGCGCGGTCGCCGTCGAGACCCTCTTCGCCATCCCCGGGCTCGGCTCCACCGCCCTCGCCGGCGCCCTCGCCCAGGACCTGCCCGTCCTCCAGGCCGCCGTGCTGGTCCTGCTGCTGACCGGCCTGGTCGCCGCCCTCGCCGTACGCCTCCTCTCCCAGGTGCTGCTCGGTCCGGCCCTCACCGACCGGGCACTGCCCGCGCTGGTGGCGCCCCGGCTGCCCGCCCGCCGAGGGGTGGCCGTGGGTGCCGTCGTCCTCGCCGTGCTGTTCTGCGCCGTGGTCGCGGCCGGGCTGCTCCGCGACCCGCTGCACGTCGACGCCGCCGCCCGGCTGCTGGCGCCGTCCGCCGCGCACCCCTTCGGCACCGACGCGCTCGGCCGCGACGTCCTGGCCCGCGTCGGCCACGGCGCCGCCCGTACCGTGCTGACCGCCCTCGCGGTCGCCGCCGCCGCGCTGCTGCTCGGGCTGATCGCCGGGTTCCTGCGGGCAGGCGCCCTCACCGAGACCGTCAACGCACTCCCCGCCGTCCTCGCCGGACTGCTCACCGCCGCCGTCGCCGGGCCCGGACCGTGGGGCGCGGCCGCCGCCGTCGCCGCCGTCGCCTGGGCGCCGCTCGCCGCCCACACCGAGGCGCTGTACGTCCAGGAGCGGGCCGCACCCCACCTCGCCGCCGCCCGCTCGCTGGGCGCGGGCCCCGCCCACCTGCTCCGGCGCCACCTGCTCCCCGCCGTGCTGCCCCCGGTCACCCGGCACGCCCTGCTCCGGGTCCCCGCGCTCGCCCTCGCCCTCGCCGCCCTCGGCTTCCTCGGCCTCGGCACCCAGCCGCCCGCGCCCGAGTGGGGCCGGATGCTCTCGGAGAACATGCCGTACGCCGAACGCGCCCCCTGGGCGGTCCTCGCCCCCGCCGCCTCGCTCGCCGTCCTCGGCGCCCTGGCCGTCCTCACCGCCGCCGCCGTACGCGGCCGTACCGGCGCCGACACCGCGACCGCCGCCCCCACCGCCCGCGAGGCCACCCCATGACCACCGAAGCCCGCGCCCGCCGCACCCCCTCCAGCCTCCGCGAGGTCACCGGCCTCCCGCCCTACCTGCGGCTCCTGGCCGGGACCCAGTTCGCCTTCAACACCGGCTTCTACGCCGTGCTGCCCTATCTCGCCACCCATCTCGGCGACGGCCTCGGCATGGCCGGATGGCTGGTCGGACTGGTGCTGGGCCTGAGGACCTTCAGTCAGCAGGGCCTCTTCGTCGTCGGCGGCGCCCTCACCGACCGGTACGGTCCGAGGCCCGTCGTCCTCGCCGGCTGCGTGCTGCGCATCGCCGGCTTCGCCTGGCTCGCCTTCGCCGCCTCCACCGCCACCGTCGTCGCGGCCGTGCTGCTGATCGGCTTCGCCGCCGCCCTGTTCTCCCCGGCCGTCGAATCCGAAACCGCCCGCGAGGCCGTCCACCGCGAACAGGCCGACGGCACCGCCCGCGCCCGCACCCTCGCCGTCTTCTCCGCCGCCGGGCAGGCCGGGGCCTTCATCGGGCCGCTGCTCGGCTCGCTGCTCCTCGCGGTCGGGGGCGACTGGGGATTCCGGGCCGCCTGCGGGGCGGGCGTCGCCGTCTTCGTCGCGGTGTTCGCCGGACACGCCGTGCTGATGCCGCGCCGGGCCGCCGTCCACCGGGAGCGGCCGCGCGGCGGCGTACGCCGCGTCCTGGGCAACCCGCGCTTCCTCGTCCTCTGCCTCGCCTACAGCACCTGGCTGATCGCCTACAACCAGCTCTACCTGGCACTCCCGGCCGAGGTGGAGCGCGCCACCGGCTCCCAGGCCGCCCTCGGCTGGCTCTTCGCCCTCTCCTCCCTGCTGGTCGTCACCGCCCAGATCCCGCTGACCCGCCACGCCGCCGTCCGCCTCGCCCCGCGCACCGCGCTGACCGCCGGGCTCGCCCTGGTCGCCGCCGGGTTCGCCCTGGTGCCCGCCACCCCGGCCGGGCCGGGCGGACTGCTCCCCGGCGCGGTCCTGGTCGCCCTGCTGACCTGCGGGCAGATGCTGCTGGTCCCGGCCGCCCGCGGCCTCGTACCGGATCTGGTGGACGACCGGCACCTCGGGCTCGCGACCGGGGCGCTGTCGTCGGTGTCGGGGCTCGCGGTGCTCGGCGGGAGCGCGGCGAGCGGGCTGCTGCTCCAGGCACCCGCGCCGGTGCTGTGGGGCACGCTGGCCGCCGTACCGCTGACGGGCGCGGCGGCGGCGCGGCTGCTGCCGTCCGGGCGTGGCGCCGGTGAGGAGGCCCGCGCGGCGGGGTAGGGGTGAGGCCGAGACCCCGTACGCCCCATCCGCACCAGGAGGCATTCCGCGATGAGTGACACCTCGCAGCTCAGCGACGCTCTCAAGGAGAAGCTGGACACCCCCGTCTTCATCACCGTCGCCACCATCCAGCCCGACGGCAGCCCGCAGCTGTCCCCGGTCTGGGTGAAGCGCGACGGGAACGACGTGCTCTTCTCCACCACCGTCGACCGGCGCAAGACCAAGAACCTGCGCCGCGACCCGCGCGTCACCGTGCAGGTCCAGCCCTTCGACGAGCCGTACACCTACGCCGAGATCCGCGGCCGGGCCACCGTCACCGAGGAGGGCGGCCAGGAGCTGATCGACGAGCTGTCGCTGAAGTACACCGGCAAGCCGTACGCCGAGTTCAACCCGGCCTCCGGCCAGGACGCCGCCCGCGTCGTCGTCCGCGTCACCCCGGACAAGGTCGTCGGCCGCCTCTGAGCCGCGCCCGTCCCGCCCCGCCCCCGCTTCGGTCACGAAGTGGACGCGCCTCGCGCACTGGGGGCGGGGCACTGCCCTGGGCCTACTACCCTGGGAGGCGTGACTATTCGGCTGTACGACACCAGCGCCCGGCAGATCCGTGACTTCGCCCCCCTGACGCCGGGCTGTGTCTCGATCTACCTCTGCGGTGCCACCGTGCAGTCGGCCCCGCACATCGGGCACATCCGCTCGGGGCTCAACTTCGACATCCTCCGCCGCTGGTTCGCCTACCGCGGATACGACGTGACCTTCATCAGGAACGTCACGGACATCGACGACAAGATCATCAAGAAGTCGGCCGAGCAGGACCGGCCCTGGTGGTCGATCGGCTACGAGAACGAGCGGGCGTTCAACGACGGCTACGGCGCCCTCGGCTGCCTGCCGCCCACCTACGAGCCCCGCGCCACCGGCCACGTGCCGGAGATGATCGAGATGATGCGCGGCCTCATCGAGCGCGGCCACGCCTACGAGGCCGACGGCAACGTCTACTTCGACGTCCGCTCCTTCCCCGAGTACCTGGAGCTCTCCAACCAGGACCTCGACGAGCTGCGCCAGCCCTCCGGCGAGGGCGAGACGGGCAAGCGCGACCCGCGTGACTTCGCCATGTGGAAGGCGGCCAAGCCCGGCGAGCCGAACTGGGAGACGCCGTGGGGCCGCGGCCGCCCCGGCTGGCACCTGGAGTGCTCGGCGATGGCCCACAAGTACCTCGGCTCCGCCTTCGACATCCACGGCGGCGGCCTCGACCTGGTCTTCCCGCACCACGAGAACGAGATCGCCCAGGCCAAGGCGTACGGCGACGACTTCGCCACGTACTGGGTGCACAACGCCTGGGTCACCATGGCCGGCGAGAAGATGTCGAAGTCGCTCGGGAACTCCGTCCTCGTCTCGGAGATGGTCAAGCACTGGCGTCCCATCGTCCTGCGCTACTACCTCGGCACCCCGCACTACCGCTCGATGATCGAGTACAGCGAGGAGGCGCTGCGCGAGGCCGAGTCGGCCTTCGCGCGGATCGAGGGCTTCATGCAGCGCGTCGCCGAGAAGGCCGGGGAGACCCCCGCGCCGGCCGCCGAGGTGCCGCCCGCCTTCGCCGAGGCGATGGACGACGACCTGGGCGTGCCGCAGGCCCTCGCCGTGATCCACACCACGGTCCGCCAGGGCAACTCCGCGCTCGCCGCCGACGACAAGGAAGCCGCCGTCGCCCGCCTCGCCGAGGTCCGCGCGATGCTCGGCGTCCTCGGCCTCGACCCGTACGACCCGCACTGGGCGGGGGAGGCGGACCGCGGCGAGGACCTGCACGGCGCCGTCGACACCCTCGTCCGCCTCGTCCTGGACCAGCGCGAGGCCGCCCGCTCCCGCAAGGACTGGGCGACCGCCGACGCCATCCGCGACCAGCTCCAGCAGTCCGGCCTGGTCATCGAGGACAGCCCCACCGGCCCGCGCTGGACGCTCGGCCCGCGCTGAGCCCCAGGGGCCGACCAGCCCCACCCCACCCGGTGTGCCACCCCGCCCGCGAGGCGGCACACTGGGTGGCGGCGTGTCCGGACCACCGGGCGCCACCACCCCGCTCCACCCGACGCAGTACCCGACGGAACAGGTAGACCTCATGGCCGCGAACAACCGCCGCATGTCCGGTAAGAAGGGCGCGCAGATCGGCAGCGGCGGCAAGCGACGCCGCGGCCTGGAAGGCAAGGGCCCGACGCCGCCCGCCGAGATGCGCAAGGGGCACGCGAAGAACCGCGTGGCCAACGCCAAGGCCCGGCAGACCGCCCGCCGCCCCGTCAAGGGCCGCGGCGGCCGCTCCACCTCCGAGCTGGTCGTCGGCCGCAACCCGGTCTACGAGGCCCTGCGCGACGGCGTGCCCGCCTCGACCCTCTACGTCCAGCAGTTCATCGACAACGACGAGCGGGTCCGCGACGCCCTGGCGCTCGCGGCCGAGCGCGGCGGCATCCACCTCATGGAGGCCCCCCGCCCCGAGCTGGACCGCATGACCAACGGCCTCAACCACCAGGGCCTGGTCCTCCAGGTCCCGCCGTACGAGTACGCGCACGCCGAGGACCTGACGGCGGCCGCCTACGACGCCGGGCAGGACCCGCTGGTCGTCGTCCTCGACGGCGTCACCGACCCGCGCAACCTCGGCGCCGTCGTCCGCTCCGTCTCCGCCTTCGGCGGCCACGGCGTGGTCGTCCCCGAGCGGCGCGCCGCCGGGATGACCGCCGGTGCCTGGAAGAGCTCCGCGGGCGCCGCCGCCCGCACCCCCGTGGCCCGCGCCACCAACCTGACGCGGACCCTGGAGGCGTACAAGAAGGAAGGCGTCATCGTGGT
Organism: Streptomyces sp. NPDC058373; assembly: GCF_042723275.1. Taxonomy (NCBI): domain Bacteria; kingdom Bacillati; phylum Actinomycetota; class Actinomycetes; order Kitasatosporales; family Streptomycetaceae; genus Streptomyces; species Streptomyces sp. NPDC058373. The sequence goes on from NZ_JBHXJE010000042.1 coordinate 26,507, forward strand.
CGGCCTCGCCGCCGACGGCGAGGCCGACATCACCGACCTGCCGGCGCTGGAGGGCCCCGTCGCCATCGTCGTCGGCAGCGAGGGCAAGGGCCTGTCGCGGCTGGTCGGCGAGACCTGCGACGTGCGGGTCCGCATCCCGATGCCGGGTGGCGCCGAGTCGCTCAACGCCGGTGTCGCCGCGGGCATCGTCCTCTACGAGGCGGCCCGCCGCCGCGCCTGACCCGCCTCCTGTCCGGGCCCCAAGATCATTTGACGGGGCCCGGACAGATTCGGTGGCGTCAAGGCAGTGTCCAAACCACGCATCACTCGGTTAGATGAGCGTGGAAACCAGAACGCCCCGCACGCCCACGGGGGGACGCTCGTCAGGGTTCGACGAAACTCCCACGCCGCTCAGCATGGTGAAAGTCCACTGCGACCCGGCGCAGGTCATCGTCAACCACGCGAGTTTCCGCGTACAGCTCCCCTCCGCGCAGAAGGCGCAGTCCCCGCGCATCTCGCGGCCCGCCGACGGTGCGCCGGCCGACACCGCGCGCATCCCCGTCGTCGGAACCGTCGCCCGCCGCCGCGCGCCCCTCGTCTGGTCCGGCCGCTCCGCGCCGGGTGACAGCGGCGCCACCGGACTGCTCCAGGCGGTCCGCACCTCCGGCGTCCGGCACGGCGACGACCCGCCCGGCGCCACCCAGGTCATCCCGCGTCTCGACCCGGACGAGGCGCCCACCGGCGAGATCCCCGCCCTCACCGGCCACACCCCCGGCGAACCGCTGCTGCCCCGCATGCGCTCGGCGGGCAGCACCTACGACGAGGACACCTACACCCCGCGCCACGGCACCCCCGCCTACGACGGTGACGGCCCCGACGACGACCGCGAGGGCCACGACGGCGGCGACGGCAGCGACCTCGACCAGGACGGCCGCCCCAAGGCGCGGTCCGCGGTACGGCACGCGTACTACCCGTACCGGCGGATGAACCTCGGTGTCGTGCTGCTGCCGCTGCGCCTGCTGCTCGGCTTCGCCACCACCTACGCGGGGATGAGCAAGCTCTGCGACCCGCTCTACTTCGACGGCGGCGAGCGCGGCTCCCTGGTCCACTGGCTCGGCTCGCTGAAGCCGTGGGGGATCGCCGAGCCGCTGCACGGCTTCGCCCTCCACCACCCGGTCGGCGCCGGTCTGCTGGTCGCCTTCCTCCAGGTGCTGGTCGGCGTGCTGACCGTGCTCGGCCTGTGGCAGCGGCTCGCCGCCTCGGTCGGCGCGCTGCTCGCGGCGGCGCTGCTCGTCACCGTCAGCTGGCGCGCCACCCCGGTCTACGGCATGTCCGACGTCATCTTCCTCGCCGCCTGGAGCCCGCTGATCATCGCGGGCGCCCCGGTCTGGTCGGTCGACGGCAAGCTCGCCGCCGACGCCTGGCGCAAGCTCGGCCCGCGCGCCGGACTCTGGGAGCTGCGGCGCTGGGTGTTCAAGCGCGGCATGGTCGTCGCCACCGTCGCCGTCGGCCTGACCCTGCTGGTCGGCGCCCTGCTCGGCGGCGCCGTCCGCGACGCCGACCGGGTCGTGGTGCCCGGACCCGGCGAGACCCCGCGCAACAGCGTCCCCGGCATGCCGCTGCCCAGCGAGTCCGGCCAGGTCTCCGGCAACCCCGGCGCCTCCACCACCCCGGGCCAGGCCCCGTCGGGCGGCACCACCGAGGGCCCCTCCGAGACCACCAGCGGCGCCGAAGGCGCCGAGCAGCGGGAGACCGCGGGCACCGGCACCACCGCGCCCGCCGAGACCCAGGGCCCCGGCCAGGCCCCGCCGCAGCAGAACGCCCCGCAGCCCCCGCCGCAGACCAGCGCGGGCCCGGGCGACGACTCCTCCGGCGGCTCCGGCGAGCCGGGCGGCGGCCCCGCACCCGGCGACGGCGGCGCCGAGGAGCCGGGCGAGGCCCCGGCCGAGGGCGGCTCCGGCGGCGGAGGGAGCCCGAAGCTGGTCGGCGGCCTCTTCGGCTGACCGGGCCGCGAGGCTCACCCGCCGGGAACGGGCGAAGGCCCCGGACACGTACTCACGTGTCCGGGGCCTCCGCGTGTCCGCGGTGTCCTGTCCGGCCCGCCGGGGCCGGACGGTCCGTCAGCCCGCCTCCTGCGGGTGCAGCAGGCGGGCCAGCAGGTCGTCCAGGGAGACCAGACCGGTCACGGTGTACGCGGGGTCGGCCGGGGCGTGGACGACCGCCAGGGAGGCGCGGCGCTGGCGCAGCACCTCGATGGCCTGGCCGACCGTGTCGTCGGCGGAGAGCGCCGGGACGGGGCGGGCCAGCCTGCGGGCGGTCACCTCGCGGCCCCGGGAGCGGGCGATCAGCGCGTCCCGGGCGTGGACCGAGCCGATGAACCTCTCACCGTCGCGGACCAGCAGGCGGCTGCGGTCGTGGGCGGCGGCGGTGGCCAGCACCGTCTCGGCGTCCGCGTCGGCCGGGACCGAGACGATCTCGGCCGCCGGGATCTGGAGGTCGCCGACCGGGGCGAGCGGCTCGGTGAGCGAGCTGGTGATCAGCTCGCTGTCGTCCTCGCTGATCAACCCGAGCCGCCGGGACTCCGCGACCAGCTGGGTGAGCTGCTCGCGGTTGTGGACCTCGGTGATCTCGTCGCGCGGGGTGACCTTGCAGAGCCGTACCAGGGCGTTGCTGACGCGGTTGAGCACCCGGATCAGCGGGTGGACCAGCCTCACCAGCGCGCGGAACGGCGGTGCCAGCAGCATCGCCGAGCGCTCCGGGTGGGCGATCGCCCACGACTTGGGCGCCATCTCGCCGACGACCATGTGCAGGAAGACCACCACGACCATGGCGACGGCGAAGGCGATGCCGTAGCTGAGCGAGGCGGGCAGCCCCAGGTTCTTCAGGACCGGGTCGAGGGCGTGCGAGATCGCGGGCTTCGACACCGAGCCGAGGCCCAGCGTGCAGATGGTGATGCCCAGTTGGGCACCGGCCAGCATCAGCGACAGCTCGCGCATCCCGGCGAGGGCCGCGCCCGCGCCCCGCCTGCCCTCGGCGGCGGCCTTCTCCATCCGGTGGCGCCTGGCGGCGACCAGCGCGAACTCGGCGGCGACGAAGAAGCCGCTGCCGATCAGCAGCAGCACGGTGACGAACAGGGCCATGGGGAAGCTCATGCCGTCCCCTCCTCACGGGCCTCGGCGGGGGTGGCCACCGGGGCGGTCTCCAGCCGCACCAGGTCCGGGACGTGCCGGTCCAGGGTGCGGACCACCAGGACGGCCTCCAGCCCCGCGTCGAGGCCGACGGAGAGCCGGTCGCCGACGGCCGGGAAGCGGCCGAGGCGGTCCACGATGAGCCCGGCGACCGTCTCGTACGCCTCGTCCTCCGGCAGGTGGACACCGGTGGCCTCGGCCACCTCGTCCACCCGGCGGCCCGCGTCGACCAGCCAGCCGGCGCCGTCGGGCGCGGCCAGGTCGGTGACCCGGTCGGACTCGTCGGCGATGTCGCCGACCAGCTCCTCGGCGATGTCCTCGTAGGTGACGATCCCGGCGACGCCGCCGTGCTCGTCCAGGACGACGGCGAACTCGTCGTCGGCCTCCCGCATCCGCTCCACCGCGTCGGGCAGCGCCAGCGTCTCGGGGAGCAGCAGCGGCTCGCGGGCCACGCCCCCGGCGGTCGTCGCGGCCAGCGACTCCTCCGAGTGGTGCGTCAGCTCGCGCACGCCGACGACGCCGGTGACGTCGTCGGGGTGGTCGCCGAGGACCGGGTAGGTGGAGTGGCCGTACCGGGCGATCAGGTCGACCGCCTCGCCGGCGGGCGCGTCGTGGCGCACGAAGACGGTGTCGGCGCGCGGCACCAGCACCTCCCTCAGGGGGCGCTCGGAGAACTCCAGGGCGTGGTCGAGGAGGAGGGCGGTGTCCTCGGGCAGCTCGCCCCGCTGGTGGGACTCGCCGATGAGGTGGCCGAGCTCCTCCAGGGTCGCGCCGTGGTGCAGCTCCTCGACCGGCTCGATGCCGATCCGGCGCAGCAGGCCGTTGGCGGCGCCGTCGAAGACACGCACCAGGGGACCGACGACCTTCAGGTACATGAGCGTGGAGGAGGCGAGCGACTTGGCGAGCCGCTCGGGGACGGCCAGGGCGAGGTTCTTGGGCGCCAGCTCGCCCAGCACCATCTGGACGACGGTGGCGAGGACGAAGGCCAGCACCACGGAGATGCCGGTGGCGGCGGCGCCGGGGACGCCGACGCCCTCCAGGACGGGCCGCAGCAGCGCCGAGACGGACGGCTCGGCGAGGAAGCCGACGACCAGGCCGGTGACGGTGATGCCGAGCTGTGCGCCGGAGAGCATGAACGACAGGCGCTCCAGCACTCTCAGGGCGCGTTCCGCGCGCTGGTCACCCTGCTCGGCCTCGCGGGCCAGCTTGAGGCGGTCGGCGGAGACGTAGGCGAATTCCTGGGCGACGAAGTAGCCGGTCCCGGCGGTGAGCAGGACGACGGCCAGCAGGCCCAGAGCGGCACTCATCGAACACCACCCCGCCGAGTGCCTTGGTCATGATGATGCGGGCGGGATGGTCGGGGACTGTGCCCCGGGGGGTCCGTCGGACTGGCGGACACGTGCACTCCTTGTGAGCTGGGTCGGGTCCCCAGGCAACGCCTGGGACGGGTGGGGCGTTCCCGCCGGGCGTGTGGTGTGCGTCGTTGCGCCGGGTAGCGGTGGTGTGCTGTACGCGGCCCGGGGCGGACCGGGGGCCGGGGGAGTGGCCGGGGCTTCAGCGGCCGGGGTGCGCGGAGAGTTCGGCGGCGGCCTCGGTGAGGTCCTTGGCGGTGTCGATGGCCCGCCAGTAGGCGCCCTGCGGGATCGGGTAGCCGGCGAGGCGGCGCTCGCGGGCGAGGCGCGGGAAGGTGGTCCGCTCGTGGTCCCCGCGTTCGGGGAGCAGCGCGGTGAAGGCGGCGGCGAAGACGTACACGCCCGCGTTGATGTGGAACGGCGACGGGGGCGCCTCGACGAAGTCCGTGACGTGCCCGAAGGCGTCGGTCTCCACGGCGCCCCACGGGATGCGCGGCCGGGCCAGCGCGAGGGTCGCGAGGGCGTCCCGCTCGGTGTGGAAGGCGGCCATCTCGCCGAGCGGGAAGCGGGTCCAGATGTCGCCGTTGGTGGCGTACCAGGGCGCGCCGGGGTCCGGGAGGCGCGCGGCGGCGTACTTGAGGCCGCCGCCCCGGCCGAGCGGCTCCGGTTCGACGACGGTGAGGGTGCGCAGCGGCAGGTCGGCGGTGTCCAGCCACTCCTGGAGTACCCCGGCCAGGTGTCCGCAGGAGATCACGGCGTCGGTGACGCCCTCCGCGGCGAGCCAGGCCAGCTGGTGCCCGATGATCGGCGTGCCCGTGCCCGGGATCTCCACCATCGGCTTGGGGCGGTCGTCGGTGTACGGGCGCAGCCGCGAACCCTGCCCCCCGGCGAGGACGACGGCCTGTGTGGGCCGCTCCGGCGGGGGCTCCGGCGCGGCGGCGGTCGGCCGCGGGGGCGGGGCGGGGGTGGTCATGGCGGCACTCTACGCAGCGGGTGCCGCCGGGGCGGGGGACGGCGCGGTCACCCGAACTGGGCGACGCCGGAGGCGAAGGAGGTGTCGCAGACGGGCCGGGCGAAGGACTGGGCACGGGTGGCGCCGTACGTCTTCACGGCTGCCTTGCCGAGGGCGCGGGCGAGCGAGACGCAGTGCTTGGCGAGGGAGGGCTTGCGGTCGACGGCGCGCTGGAGCGAGGTGAGCGCCTCCCCCGGATCCTTCTCCTGGAGCTCCAGGAGCAGCTTGTCGCGCAGCACGTCGTGGGCGGCGCGGGGCTTGGCGGGGACGGAGGCGTCCTCGGACGAGGCGGTGAGGACGGAGTCGGCCGGATCACCCGACCAGTTGACGTGGGAGACCGCGAACGTCCCGGACAGCACCAGGACGACGGGGAGGACGAGCGCGAGGGAGCGGCCGATGCGGCGAGCGGTGTGGTTCACGCGCCTGAGAGTAGCGGCAAGTGATGATTTGGCGACATTTAGTCACTCGATCGGGTTGTGGCGCTCGGGTTTTCCCGGGTGTGAAGTTGACGGGAGGTGGGAAAAGCATGGGGTGTGCGGGGGTTCGCGTAGTTTGGCGTGGTTGCCAGGGTTTGGGGGCCAGTTGGGTGGGGAACGGCGGCAGGGCCCGCCCCGCCCGCGTACGCGGGGGAGCGGGCCCTGCCGGAAAAGGTGCCGCCGTGCGGTCAGTCGCTGAGGCGCTCGCCGGTGGAGGTGGCGAAGACGTGCAGCTCGCCCGGGCGCGGGACGACGTGCACGGTGGAGCCCTTCTCCGGGACGGCCCGGCTGCTGACGCGGATGACCAGGTCCTTCGACCCGCCGTCCAGGTCGACGCTGCCGAAGACGTACGCGTCGGCGCCGGTCTCCTCGACCACGTTCACAGTGACGGCGAGGCCGGCCGGGGCGTCGGAGCTCGCCTTGGAGAGGGCCTCGGTGGCGGCGCTGTTCTGCTCGGCCACGTCGAAGTGCTCGGGCCGCACGCCCACGGTGACGGTGGTGTCGCCGCGGTCGGCGGCGGCCTTCAGCGCGTCCCGGCCGACCGGCACCACGGAGTTGCCGAACTTCACGCCGCCGTCGGTGATCGGCACCTCGATGAGGTTCATCGCGGGCGAGCCGATGAACCCGGCGACGAAGAGGTTGGCCGGGCGGTCGTACATGTTGCGCGGCGAGTCGACCTGCTGGAGCAGCCCGTCCTTGAGGACGGCCACCCGGTCGCCCATCGTCATGGCCTCGATCTGGTCGTGGGTGACGTAGACCGTGGTGATGCCCAGGCGCCGCTGGAGCGAGGCGATCTGGGTACGGGTGGAGACGCGGAGCTTGGCGTCGAGGTTGGAGAGCGGCTCGTCCATGAGGAAGACCTGCGGCTCACGCACGATGGCGCGGCCCATCGCCACACGCTGCCGCTGACCGCCGGAGAGCGCCTTGGGCTTGCGGTCCAGGTACGGCGTGAGGTCGAGGATCTTCGCCGCCTCCTCGACCTTGGCGCGGATCTCGCTCTTGTTGACGCCGGCGATCTTCAGGGCGAAGCCCATGTTGTCGGCGACCGTCATGTGCGGGTAGAGCGCGTAGTTCTGGAACACCATGGCGATGTCCCGGTCCTTGGGCGGCAGGTGCGTGACGTCGCGGTCGCCGATGCGGATGGCGCCGCCGTTGACGTCCTCCAGCCCCGCGAGCATCCGCAGCGAGGTGGACTTCCCGCAGCCGGAGGGACCGACCAGGACGAGGAACTCCCCGTCGGCGATCTCGATCTCCAGCTGGTCCACCGCGGGCTTCTCCGAGCCCGGGTAGATGCGCGTCGCCTTGTCGAACGTAACCGTGGCCATGGTGACAGGCCCCCTTCACCGGCAGGAACGTGCCGGACGATCCGAGTAAAGAAGGTGACCGCCGCGGGGACTCCCACGACGGGGTACCGCCACGGGACGGGCCCGCGGCGGCGATTGGTGTAGTCCACCGGAGCGGACCCCTGGAAGCTACCCCGGGGGCGGGCGTCCTGTCAGTACCCGGAACCCGATGATCATGGCCCGACCGGTAACGATCCTGCCTACGAGCAGCCACGGCGCACCCCCGGAAACCCACCCGGCCCCCCGCGGCGCGATGGGTACACTGCACGGGCACGCCTCCTTAGCTCAGATGGCCAGAGCAACGCACTTGTAATGCGTAGGTCGTCGGTTCGAATCCGACAGGGGGCTCGGGTGAGGCCCAGGTCGGATCCGTTCTGACCTGGGCCTTCGTGTTCTTCCAAGTAGGTCTGTGACGGGGGAGAGCTCCGTTCGTGGCGCCGTCGCCGCCGCCGGTGGACAACCGGTGGACAGGCGTGCAGCGAGAGCGCGGGGCGGTGGACGGGCGAGTAGTGGTGATCGAGCACTGAGCGGGCTCCCTCGCCCACAAACCGGCCTCGTCCCTCCCCACCATGCCCGGAAGAACGACAACAGCCGGCTCGGGCGACGATTTCTGACGGGAGTACCAGCGCGCTCAAGGGCCACGTACTCGCTCAGGTCCGGGGCGGCCGCACCGCCGACCGCGCCCCCTTCGCCACCCTGCTCGTCGGCACGGGCCGCACGGGGAAGTGACGCCGAACGGGGCAGGTCCGCGGGGAACCCCCGGATGCCACGCGTAAGGGCGGAACTCGGGGGAACCCGTGGCGACGTGCCGTATGCCGACGAGAACACCTCGAACGACGCCTCACAGCCGCGGCTGCGGCGCGTCCTGTCCACCCGTCTGCTCTACTTCTTCATTCTCGGAGACGTCCTGGGGGCGGGGGTGTACGTGCTGGTGGGGGAGGTCGCGGCCGCGTCTGGCGGGGCCGTGTGGGTGCCCCTGTTCGCAGCCTTGCTGCTCTCCCTGCTGACGGCGGCGTCCTACGCGGAACTGGCGACCAAGTATCCGCAGGCGGGCGGCGCTTCCCACTACGCCACCCGGGCGTTCGGCCCGACGGCCGGGTTCATCGCCGGGTTCTGCATGCTCGCCGCCGGGATCGTGTCGGTGGCCGCACTGGCCCGTGGCTTCGCCGGGGATTATCTGTCGGCGTTCGTCACGCTGCCCGTCGCCCTGGTCGCGGTGGTCTTCCTGGTCGCGCTCGCTTTCGTCAACGCCCGCGGCGTCAAGGAGTCGACCCGGGCCAACGTGGTGGCCACCCTGATCGAGGTCGGCGGCCTCGCCGTCATCGTGGTGCTGGGGGCGTGGCTGCTGCTGCGCGGCGACGGCGACCCCGGACGGCTCACCCAGCTCGGCACACCCGAGAAGGGCGCGGCGGCGGCCGTACTCAGCGGCTCCGTCCTCGCCTACTACTCGTTCGTCGGTTTCGAGACGTCGGTCAACGTCGCCGAGGAGACCCGCGATCCCAGGCGCTCCTATCCGCGGGCCCTCTTCGGCGCCCTGGCCACCGCGGGCGTCGTCTACGTCCTGGTCGGCGCTGCCGCCTCGGCCGCCGTGCCGACCGGTGTGCTGGCCCGGTCCAGCGGGCCGCTGCTGGAAGTCGTCCACGCCGCCGGCGGAGTCTCCCCGCGCCTGTTCAGCGCCGTGGCGCTGGTCGCGGTGGCCAACGGGGCGCTGCTCACCGGCATCATGGCCTCCCGCCTGGCCTACGGCATGGCCCGCGACGGGCTGCTGCCCACCGTGCTGACCCGGGTGCTGCCCCGCCGCCGCACCCCTTGGGCCGCGATCGCCGCCACCACCGCGCCCGCCCTGCTGCTGGCCCTCACCGGCAGCGTCGCCACCCTCGCCTCCACCCTGGTGCTGCTCCTCCTCGTCGTCTTCCTCCTCGTCAACACCGCCGTCCTCGTCCTGCGCCGGGAGGAGGGCACCCCCGGGCACTTCCGCGTCCCCGCCGTGCTGCCCGTCCTGGGCACGGCCTCCTGCGTCCTGCTCGCCACACAGGTCGAGGCAGCGGTATGGCTGCGTACGGCCGTGGTGCTGGCGGTGGCGGCGGCGCTCGCCGTCGTGCCCGCCGTGCGGCGGCGCCGGGCCGGGCGGACGGCCGGTCCCGGGCGGGGCGACGGGTGAGGAGCTGGCTCCCCCCCGGGTAGCCGGGTGGTCTCCGGGCAGGCGGCGGACAGAGCCGTACACCGGGCCACGGGATCTCCCCCGAGTGGCCCACCACGGAACGCGCAGGGGCGGGCACGGATGTGAAGACCACCCCCTGGACCGTCAGGAGCAATTCATGAGTGACAGCAAGAATCCTCTGAAGGCCGCGGCCGAGAAGGCGGCCGAGGCCGTTCTCGGCCGCGAGGGGCCCGAGGAGGGCGTACCCGGCAAGCCCGCGAGCGCCAGTCCGCAGGAGGCCGAACCGACCGCACCGCGCGAACCCCTTCCGCCCAAGCCCGACCAGACGGGCCCGGCGACGGTAAGCCCCACCGGCCAGCCCACCGGGGCGAGCCAGAGCGATGTCGCGCAGGGCGGGGCCTACCTGACCAACGCCCAGGGCACCCGGCTCCACGACACCGACCACTCGCTGAAAGCGGGCCCGCGGGGGCCGGTCCTCCTCCAGGACCACCACCTGCGCGAGAAGATCACCCACTTCGACCACGAGCGCATCCCCGAGCGGGTCGTCCACGCCCGGGGCGCGGCCGCGCACGGCGTCTTCCGGGGCTACGGCACCGCTGCCCAGATCTGCAAGGCCGCCTTCCTGGGCAAGGATGTCGAGACGCCTGTCTTCGTGCGCTTCTCCACCGTGCTGGGCTCGCGGGGTTCGGCCGACACGGTGCGCGACACCCGGGGCTTCGCGACGAAGTTCTACACCTCCGAGGGCGTCTTCGACCTGGTCGGCAACAACATCCCGGTCTTCTTCATCCAGGACGCCATCAAGTTCCCCGACGTCATCCACGCGGGCAAGCCGCACCCGGACCGTGAGATCCCACAGGCGCAGAGTGCCCACGACACCTTCTGGGACTTCGTCACCCTGCACTCCGAGGCGACCCACCACACGCTGTGGAACATGTCGGACCGGGGCATCCCGCGGTCCTACCGGATGATGGAGGGCTTCGGCGTCCACACCTTCCGGCTGGTCGACGCCGAGGGCGGCACCACGCTGGTGAAGTTCCACTGGAAGCCCAAGCTCGGCGTCCACTCCCAGGTATGGGAGGAGGCGCAGATCACCGGCGGGGTGGACCCCGACTTCCACCGCCGCGACCTGGCCGACGCCATCGAGGCGGGCGCCTTCCCGCAGTGGGAACTGGGGGTCCAGACCTTCCCGGACAACCCCGAGCAGACCTTCGAGGGCATCGACCTCCTCGACCCGACGAAGATCGTCCCCGAGGAGCTGGCGCCCGTCCAGCCGATCGGCCTGCTCACCCTCAACGCCAACCCGTCCAACTACTTCGCCGAGACCGAGCAGGTCGCCTTCCACACCGGCCACCTCGTCCCCGGCATCGACGTGACCAACGACCCGCTCCTGCAGGGCCGGATGTTCTCCTACGTCGACACGCAACTCACCCGGCTCGGTGGGCCGAACTTCGCCCAGCTGCCGATCAACCGCACCCATGCCCCCGTCAACGACATGCTGCGCGACGGCATGCACCAGACCGCCGTGCACCGCGGCGTCGCTCCTTACCGGCCCAACTCGCTGGACGGCGGCTGCCCGTTCATGGCGGGCGCCGACACGGGAGCGTATGTCGAGGTACCGGTCGAGGTGGCGGCGGGCCGCAAGGTCCGCGAGGCGCCCGCCTCGTTCGACGACCACTTCACCCAGCCCCGGCTGTTCTGGCTGAGCATGACGCCGGTCGAGCGGGAGCACATCGTCGCCGCGTACACCTTCGAGCTGGGCAAGTGCTACGAGCAGGCCATCAAGGAGCGCGCGCTGAAGGTGCTGGCCCGCATCGACACCGAACTGTGCGAGCAGGTGGCGACGGGCCTCGGACTGCCCGCCCCCGCCGCCGAGGAACCACTCGCCGACCCCTCCCCCAGCCCCGCCCTGTCGCAGGTCGGGCAGACCTGGCCGCTGGACGGCCGGATCGTCGGCATCGTCGCCGACGCCGACGCCGACCTCGCGGGCGTCCGGTCGCTGCGCGAGTCCCTGCTGGAGAACGGTCTGGTGCCGCTGGTCATCGCCCCGGCGGGCGGGAAGCTCGGCACCGGCGCGGAGGCCGTCACGGTGCAGCGGACCTTCGCCACCGCCCGTTCCGTGGAGTTCGACGCCGTGGTGCTGGCCGGGGTCCCCGCCCAAGGCGCCGACGCGCTCGGCGCGCGGGACGCCAAGGCCGGGGACGCCCACGCTTCGTCCACCAGCGATCCCCGCCTGCTCCTGCTGGTCTCGGAGGCATTCCGCCACGGCAAGGCGATCGGCGCGTGGAACGGCGGCGAGCAGGTCCTCACGGCGGCCGGCTGCCCGCTGACGGCCCCGGGCGTGATCACCGGGGACGGCGCCACCCAGGTGCTGGACGAGGTGACCGGCCTGCTCGGTGCCCACCGCGTCTGGGAACGCTTCCCGACGACGCTCTGACCGCCCGCGTGCCCGCCCCGCGCCGCGCACGGGACGCGGGGCGGGCACGGCCCACCGCCGGACGCCTCCGCCTCCCGGTCGGGCGGGCCAACCCGCCGGACCTTCCGAAGAACCACCCTGCCGCCCCGGACCAGAAACATGACGAGTGGGGCCGGCCCGTCGGAGCCGGCCTGCCCCGCCGCGTCGCGGGTGCGGGGAGGGGAACGTTTCCGCCTGCCAACGGGGCGGGGGCGCGTCGGCGGGTGGGCGGAGGGTCTGGGGCGGCGCCTGGCCCTGGGGGCGTGTGCGGTAGGGGGTGTCCGTGCTCCGGGGGAGGGGGGACGGGTCGGGTGGGGGATCGCTCCGGCCGTGATTGCTGTTGCGAAAGCGAACGCGTGTGGCCCATAGCACGTCGAGCGGGTGTGTGTCACGCGTGGGTAATTTCACGCCATACGTCGACAGTGCGCCAAGGAGGCAGTAATCTTCGCCGCAGTCCATCGGCTTTGTCGGTGTTCTGCTTCCGGGTGGGAAAAGGAAGTGGTGCGGCGTGGGGGCCGGAATTCTGAGGAATAGCGCAGGTGGGAGCGTTGGCGGTTCCTCGCACGGGGAATCTTGAAACATTACTCCGGGGGCGTACCTGCTGTGGAACAGGTTCGAGAGAATAGTCAGGATATTTCCGGTGAGCAGCTCGGGGGGCGTCACGGGTTATCGGTGGAACTCAGCCCGGTGGACTGCGTTCCGATAATTTCGATAAAGCCCGGTTACTCTCCTCGCTTGGAGGGTGAGGATTATTCGCATGCCCAGGCGCTCGCGGATGTCGAGCATCCGCTTCCACCGATCATCGTGCATCGCCAGTCGATGCGGGTGATCGACGGATCGCACCGGCTCATGGCGGCGCTGATCAAAGGCCGGGAGAAGATCGAGGTCAGGTTCTTCGACGGCCCCGAGGATTGGGCCTTCCTCATCGCCGTCCGGGAGAATGTCACGCACGGTCTGCCGCTTTCCCGGACGGACCGGGAGGCGGCCGCACGGCGGGTGCTCACCACGCAGCCGCTCTGGTCCGACCGGGCGGTCGCCGCGGTGGCCGGGCTCGCGCCGAGGACCGTGGCCGCCCTGCGTTGCCGGCTCGCCGGCCGTTCAACTGACGACGGGGCTCAGTTGAACGTGCGCCTGGGCAAGGACGGCCGGTACCGGCCGGTCAACTACAGCCAGGGCCGGCTCCGTGCCAGCGAGGTGGTCACGGCTTACCCGGACATGCCGCTGCGGGAGGTGGCGCGGCAGGCGGGGGTCTCGGTCGCCACGGCGCGCGACGTCCGCCAGCGGGTCCAGCGGGGCGTCGACCCGCTCCCGCCGAAGCTGCGCCTGGCCGGGCGGAACGGCGAACAGGGCAAGGAGGGCAAGGCGGAGGACCCGGCCGCCCGCCGAGCGATCGGCGAGCAGCCGCCGGAGCGACCCCAGCTGGCGGTGATCGGCGCCGCCGACTGGTCGGCGCTGCGCACCAAGCTCCTCCAGGACCCCGTGCTCAGGTACTCGGAGTCGGGGAGGACGCTGTTCCGCTGGTACGACATGCACGCGATCAACGCGCAGGACGTGGCGGCGGGGGTGGAAGGGGTGCCGCCGCACTGGGGCACGGAGATCGCCGCCGTGGCGCGCTCCTGCGGGGAGTTGTGGCTCCACATAGCCAGAGAGCTGGAAAGCCAACGGGAAGAGGCATGACCGGCAGGTGAGGGAAATTCCGGCGGCCGGGTACCGAGTCGGTACCCGGCCGCCGCTGTACATAGGCTCTCCTTGACGATCAACTCGGGGCGTACGACGATTTCTTGGCCTCTCGCGAAAGGAATCCGTATGCCCAGCCTGACCCGTGAGGAAGCAGGAGGGCGCAGTGCCCTGCTTCTCGTCCGTTCCTATGGTGTCGACCTCGATCTCACCACTGGGCCGGACACATTCCGGTCGACTACGAAGATCCGTTTCGACGCCGCCGAATCCGGCACGGAAACGTTCTTGGACCTTGACCCGAAGGAGCTTCACTCGATCACTCTGAACGGCCGGGAACTGGATCTTTCGGCATTGCGGGAGGGCAGGTTCCCGCTCGTGGGACTCGCCGCGGAGAACGAAGTCGTCGTGGTCGCCGACATGGCCTACTCCCATGACTGCGAAGGGCTCCACCGCTATGTGGATCCGGCCGACGGCGCGACTTACGTGTATTCCTTCGTCTACGTCGACAACGCGCCACGCGTCTTCGCCTGTTTCGACCAGCCCGACCTGAAGGCCCCGTACGAGTTCGAGCTGCGGGTGCCCGACGACTGGCAGGTGCTCGGCAACAGCGAGGCGGTGCGGACCGGGCCGGGCCGCTGGAAGCTGACCGAGTCGCCGGCCCTGGCCACCTATCTGACCGCGCTCGTCGCCGGCCCGTACGCCTCCTTCCGGACCGAGCATCACGGCACGCCCCTCGGGCTGCACTGCCGGGCCTCGCTCGCGGACTCCCTCAAAGCCGACGTCGACGAGGTCTTCGAGGTCACCGCGGAGTGCCTGGACGCGTACACCGAACTCTTCGGGGTGGGGCATCCGTTCGCCAAGCTCGATCAGGTCTTCGTGCCGGAGTTCAGCGTGCTCTCGCTGGACCACCCCGGGTGCGTGCTGCTGCGTGAGCAGTACCTGTTCAGCTCGGCCGCCACCGACAGCGAGCGCGAGACGAGGGCCGTCGTCCTCGCGCACGGCATCTCGCTGCTGTGGCTCGCCGGACTGGTGACCAACCGCTGGTGGAACGACCTGTGGCTCGGCCAGTCGCTCGCCGACTACATGGCGCACCGCGTCACCAGCGAGGTGACCCGGTTCCCCGGGCCGCCCACGACCTTCGCCGCCCGCCGCAAGGGCCAGGCCTATCTGCCCGACCAGAGGCCCTCCACCCACCCGGTCAGCATCGAGGGCCGGGACGTGCGCACGGTCCAGCTGGAGCTGGACCGGATCTCGTACTTCAAGGGGCACTCGGCCTTCCGCCAGCTCGCCGCGCACGTGGGGGACGAGGCGCTGCGCGCCGGTCTGCGCGCCTACTTCGACCGGCACGCGTACTCCACGGCGACCGTCGCGGACTTCGTCGCGGCGATGAGTGAGGCGGCCGGCACTGATCTGACGGGCTGGGCCGAGTCCTGGCTGCACTCGGCCAACGTGAACACGCTGACGCCCGAGATCACCGTGGCCGAGGGGCGGATCACCGCCGCCGCGGTGCGGCAGAGCGCCCCCGAGAGCCATCCGGTGCTGCGTACGCACACCATGGACGTCGGCCTCTACCACCCGGACGGCAGCACGACGGTCCGGGTGCGGATCGACGGCGAGCGCACCGAACTGCCGGAGCTGGTGGGCCGTCCGGCGCCCGCCTTCCTCCTCCTCAACGACGGAGACCTCACCTACGCCAAGATCGCGTTCGACCCCGCCTCGCTGGCCGCGCTGCCAAAGACCCTGCCCCGGCTCTCGCCGCTGAACCGGGCGATGGTCTGGTGCGCCCTGCTCCTCGGTGTGCAGGACGGCACCTACCCGGCCTCGGCGCACCTGGCCCTGGTGAGCGCGATGGTCCAGGAGGAGACGGAGCTGTCGATCCTGGCCGAGGTGCTCGAACAGGCCCGGAACGACGTCGCCGACCGCTTCCTCGCGCCGCGCGAGCGGCCCGCGGCGGCGGCCCGGGTGGGGGCGGCCCTGCGCCGCAGGCTCGCCCGGACCGACCCGGCGGACGAGCGCCTGATCACGCTCTTCCGGGGGCTGGTCGACTTCACCGCGGACACCGAGGAGCTGGCCGGCTGGCTGGCGGGTGAGGGGCTGCCCGCCGGGCTGACCCTCGACACCGACCTGAGCTGGCGCGTCCGGTACCGGCTCACCGTGCTCGGTGGTCTGGACGCGGCCGCGATCGACGCGGCGCTGGGGGCCGCACCGGTCAGCGCTGCCGTGCAGTTCGCGGCGAAGTGCCGGGCCGCGCTGCCCGACCCGGTCGCCAAGGAGCAGGCGTGGGAGGCGATCGTCCACGGCTCCGACCTGTCCAACTACGAACTGTGGGCCCTGGCCGAGGGGTTCTGGCAGCCCGAGCAGACGGCGCTGACCGAGCCGTACGTCGAGCGGTTCTTCGCGGAGCTGCCCGCCGTGGCACGCGACCGGGGTGACTTGGTGCTGGACCTCCTGCTCCGCTTCCTCTACCCGCGCTACGCAGCCACCCCCGCGACCCTGGCGGCGGCCGAGCGGATGCTCGCCCAGGACGGGCTTCCCGTCACCCTGCGCCGCCGGGTGCCGGACCACACCCACGACCTGCGGCGCGTGGTCGCGGCACGGACGGCGTGGGGGGAGGAGGAGTGACGCGGACGGCGGGGCGCCCCGCGCGGTTGGCGGTCGTCGGCGGCGGGGTCGCGGGCGCGCTGCTCGCCTGGCGGGCCGCCGGCTCGCAGGGCGGAGCCTCGGTGGACCTCTTCACCGACGGCGCCGGGGAGCGGGCCGACGCCTCCAGGGTCTCGGGCGGGCTGGTCCGCGGGTTCGAGCCCACCGCGGCCTCGGCCGGTCCCGCGGCGGAGAGCCTCGCCGAGATCCGGGGCAGCGACACCCTCCGCGCCTGGTCCCGGTACCGGGAGACCGGGGCGCTGTACGTCCTGCCCGGCAAGACCGCCGTGCGGGAGCCTGTCGACGTGGTCGAGGCGCACCTGCCGGGCTCTGCCGAGGTCGTCGGCGGGGAGTGGGTGAGCCGCGCCTTCCCCTTCCGCGAACTGCCGCAGGACGCGGTGGCCGTGGTGGAGCGGCACGCCGGGCACATCTCCCCGCACGCGCTGCGCGCCGCGGCCCTGCGGGCCGCCGCCGAGGCGGGGGCGACCGTGCGTACGCCGGCGGTCGCCGCAGTGACCCGGGACCCCGGGGTCCGGACGGCGGACGGGCGCACCCTGCGCTACGACCGGGTCGTCGTCGCGGCGGGCGCCTGGACGCCGGGGCTGCTGGCCCGCAGCGGAGTGGCCGCCGCAGGACTGCGGACCAAGCACATCCAGTACAGCCTGTGCAGGACGCGGCTGGCCGGGCTCGGGTCGTTCGTCGATGAGAACTCCGGTCTCTACGGGCGGCCGTGGGCGGACGGCACCTTCCTGCTCGGGCTCCCGTCCGACCGGTGGGGCGTCGACCCGGACGGGGTCTCCCCGGACGCGGGGCTGGCACGGCGGCTGGCCGACAGTGCGGCGCGGGTCTTCGGCACCGAGGTCGCCGTGGGCCGCACCGTCGCCGCCAGTGACTGCTACCACGACCCGGCGGGACTGCAGCTGCGCTCCCTCGGCGGGGGGCTGCACACCTTCACGGGCGGCAGCGGCGGCGCGGCCAAGACCGTGGTCGCCGCGAGCAGGAAGGCGGCGGCGGCGCTGTCGGACTGAACGCCGCGGGTCGGCGATTTCGTAGCAGGGCACTGAGTGCGGGCCGGGACATTTCCCGGCCCGCACTTCTTTTTCCGGCCCCGTTCAACTTGTTCACAGAGGCGGTCCGGGCTGGTGTTTTCCGTTCAACTCGACCGTCTTCAAACGCTGTTGATTCCGCGATGCGGACCCGCGAAGATTCCGAACGCCCGCAGGGATCGCAGCGAGAGAGGGGTAGCGGTGCCACAGCCTCCGCATGGCTTCGGAATTACTGGTTTCGGTTACGCGTTCGGCGTTGACCAGAATGTCGAAGAAGTGGCGGGAACCTATGTCCCCGATCCGGAACGGATTGCCAGATGGGGTTACCGGACGTTTCACCGGGCACCCGACGACGTCACCACGACCGACCTGGCGGAACAGGCCGCGCGCGACGCCCTGGCCCGTACCTCGCTCGGCGTGGACGACGTGGACCTGCTGGTCCTCGCCACCTCCGAGCACCCCGAGTACCTGCACTGGGACGGCTCCGCGGCTCTGGGCCGCGCCCTGGGCATGGAGAACCGCCAGACCCTGCTGCTGAACGAGGGATGCGCCTCGGGCGTCACCGGCCTCGGGCTGGTGGCCGGCACCCTCGCGGTCCAGCCGGAGGTCGACACCGTGCTGTTCGTCGCGGTGAACCGGGTCAGCGAGTTCCACCGCAACCGCATGACGGTCAACAACGCGGTGCACAGCGACGGCGCCGTGGCCGCGGTCCTGCGACGCGGGCACGAGCGCAACACCTGGCTGGCCACCGAGCAGTTCACCGTCCCCGACCTGTGCGACTGGTTCCGCACCGACTACGGCGGCGCCGTCGCGCCCCTGCCCCCGGAGGGCTGGTCGAGCCGGACCGCCCCACCGGGACACGTACGGGTGCAGGAGCACTTCCGGAAGGAACCGGCGAAGCTCCGCGAGTTCGGCCAGGCGGCGGTCACCCGCACCCTCGACGTCATCGACGGGGCGTGCAGGCGGGCCGGGGTCGGCCGCGACGAGGTGACGCACCTGATCTACATCAACGACCCCGACGGCATCGCCGACCTCGCCGGCCCGCTCGGCCTTCCGCTCGAGCAGACCAGCGCCGAGCTGGCCAAGGACCACGGCCACATGGGCTCCGCCGACCAGCTCACGGCACTCGGCCAGCTGGTCGAGAAGGGCGTGATCGTCCCCGGCGACCTCGTCGCGCTGACCGGCATCTCCATCGGGATGCGCTGGTACTGCTCCCTCATCCGGGCCTGACCCCCGCCGAGAAGGAAGGCACCGCACCGTGAGCGAGAACCCGGCAGCCGCCCTGCGCGAAGCCGTACGGGAACGACGTATGCCCGACCACCCGCTCCGCCGCTCGCTCCTCGAGAGCGACGACCCGGCCTTCGCCCGGCAGGCCGGCCGGATTCTGAAGGCCCTGGACGTGCCGGACCGAGGGGCCCGCGAGATCGAGGTGGCCGTACTGGCCACCTGCACCGCCGGACCCTTCGAACCGCTGCTCCGCGCCCAGCTGGTGGGCGCCGGACTGCTGCCCACCCTGCGCACCGCGGAGTACGGCACCTTCGACATGGCGCTGGCCACCGGGTCGTTCGCCGCGGAGGCCGGCCCCGGGCTGGTCGCGACGGTGATGGACGCCGGGTACTTCCTGCCGGGGGAGTGGAGCGGGGCCGAGCCGGACGTGCTGGAGAAGCATGTCGAGGCGCGGCTGGAGGAGTTCCGCACCCTGCTGGCCGGCGCTCTGGAGCACACCACCGCCACCTTCGTCGTGCACACCGTCCCGCTGCCCGCGCAGGTGCGGAACGGCATCATCAGTGTGGGCGCCCGGGCCCAGGTGGTCCGGGCCTGGTACCGCCTCAACGCGGAGCTGCTCGGGCTCGCGGAGGAGCACGCCCAGGTGGTCGCGGTCGACCTGGTCGGCGAACTGGCCGAGGCCCCGGTCCAGGCCCGCGACGCACGGCTGCACCGCTACGGCGACCTGCCCTACACCGACGACGCCCTGCTGCGCCTGGCCCAGCTGGTGCGCCGGGTCGCCCAGGCCAGGGCGGGGCTCTCCCGCAAGGTGCTGGCTCTCGACCTCGACAACACCCTGTGGGGCGGCGTGCTCGGGGAGGCCGGGGCGCAGGGACTCCAGCTGGGCGGCCTGTACCCGGGCAACTGCTTCACGGAGTTGCAGCGCACCGTGGCCCGGATGCGGGAACAGGGCGTCGTCCTGGTCCTGGCCAGCAAGAACGACCAGGACCAGGTGGACCAGGTCCTGACCGGGCACCCGGACGTGGTGCTGCGGCCCGAGGCGTTCTCGGTACGGATGGTCGACTGGGCCGCCAAGGCGGGCAACCTGCGCCGTGCGGCGGAGGCGCTCTCCCTGTCGACCGAGGCGTTCGTCTTCATGGACGACTCCGACTTCGAGCGCGCGCAGGTGGCGGACGAGCTGCCGGAGGTCGCGGTCGTCTCCGCGGCGGGCGACCCCGCCCACCTGGTGGACTCCCTGGTCCGGCACGGCTGGTTCGACGTGGTGGCGCTCACCGACACCGACCGCAAGCGGCCCGAGCTGTACCGCAACCGCGCGCTGCGCCAGGACTTCTCGTCCGGGTTCAGCTCCTCGGAGAAGTTCCTCAGGGCGCTCGAACTGCGCGTGGGGGTGGCGCCCGCGAACGAGTACACCGTCAGCCGCGTCTCCCAGCTCGCCGCGCGGACCAACCAGTTCAACCTGACCGGTATCCGCTACGACGAGGCCGCCACCCACCGGATGAGCGAGGACGACGGCCATCTGGTGCTCTCCGTCTCGGTCGCCGACCGGTTCGGTGACGAGGGCATCGTCGGCGCCCTGTGGGTGGAGCGCACCCCGGACGTCTGGCGGGTCCTGAACCTCGTCCTGAGCTGCCGGGTGCTGAGCCGCGGCGTGGAGCGGGCCGCCGTCGGCCGGCTCGCCGAGGAGGCGGCGAAGGCCGGGGCCCGCGTCATCGAGGGGCGCTTCCGGCGCTCGGACCGCAACGGCGTGGCCGCGGAGTTCTGGACCGGGGCCGGATTCGCCCCGGCCGCCGAGGAGGCGGCGGATGCCGAAGACACCCAGGTCTTCACCCTCGACGCGGCAGCGGCCGCGGGGATCACCCCGGACTGGATCACGCTCGACGAATGGAAAGGGACTGGCGCATGAATGAACCGGGTTCGACCGAGGAAGCGGTGACCGAGATCATCGCCGACGTGCTGGGAGCCGACCCCGCGGACATTCCCGCGGACACGGCCCTCGCGGCACTCGGCTGGGACAGCATGAATTCCATGGAAGCCCTGGTGCGCCTGGAGAAGCAATTCTCGGTAAGTCTCGATCTGCGGTCTTTCCACGCCGCCTACACGATCTTCGAAATGGCGGCGCTGATCGAAAAGAACCGGGCGGGACATCAGTCCCGCGCGTGAGTGAAAAGGCCGACACAAGGAACTCAAGGAGGCACCAATTGCGTCACCAGGAAGTCGAAGTCCTCGCCATAGGCGCCGGACCGGCGAATCTGGCGCTCGGTATCGCGCTGGAGGAGATGGCTCCCAAGGAGCTGGCCGCGGGCACCCTCATCATCGAGCAGCACGACAACACCCTGTGGCAGCGCGGCATGCTGCTGCCCTGGACCCAGAGCCAGGTCTCCTTCCTCAAGGACCTGGTGACGCTGCGCAACCCGCGCAGTGAGTTCTCCTTCGTGAACTACCTGCACTCGATCGGCCGGCTGGACGAGTTCATCAACCTCGGCACCTTCACGCCGTACCGCTCCGAGATCTCCGGATACCTGCAGTGGGTGGCCTCCTCGCTGCGTGAGGTGCAGATCGAGTACGGCCGCAGGTGCGTGTCGATCGAGCCCGGACCCGTCCAGGACGGACAGGTCACCCACTGGCTGGCCCGTACCGCCGACGGCGCGGTCATCTCCAGCCGGAGCCTGGTGATCGGCGCGGGCCGGGACGCGTACGTGCCCGCCGAGTTCGCCGCGCTGCCCGAGAACCGCGTCATCCACAGCACCCGCTTCTCCGAGCGGATCGAGCAGGTCGATCCGAAGGAGGCGGAGCGGATCGTGGTGATCGGCGGGGCGCAGAGCGCCGCCGAGCTGCTGTGGGCCGCCTACCAGCGCTTTCCCGAGGCGCGGTGCACGATGCTGATGCGCTCGATCGGGCTGAACGCCTACCAGTCCAGCAAGTTCACCAACGAGCTGTTCTACCCGTCCTTCATCGACGACTTCTTCGCGACGCGGCCCGAGACCCGCCTGCAGGTGCTGCGCGAGATGCACGTCACCAACTACGCGGGGCTCGCCCCCAACATGCTGGAGACGCTCTACCGCGAGATGTACCAGGAGCGGCTGCAGGGCACCGAGCGCCTGCGGATGCGGACCCTCACCGACGTGGCCGCGGCCCGCATGGAGGACGACGAGGTCGTCCTCACCACCGTCGACCGCAAGACCGGTGACCGCGAGGAGCTCCGCTGCGACCTCGTGCTGCTCGGCACCGGCTTCGTCCGGGACATGCCGGGCATGGTGCGCGACCTCGCCACGGCGACCGGCGCCGGACAGGCCACCGTCGACCGCACCTACCGGATGGTGCTGCCCGAGTCGTACACCGCCAGCTGCTACCTCCAGGGCGTCAACGAGGCCACGCACGGCATCGCCGACTCCCTGCTCAGCGTGCTCGCCAGCCGCTCCCAGGACATCGTGACCGACCTGCTGGCCGGCCGCGGCGTGCCGTCCGACGAGGCCCTGCTCGCCAAGGCCCTGTGACACAGGGCCTGTCGAAGCCGTCAGCGCACCCACCGGCAGAGGAGACAGAGATGGACATCAGAGAGCTCGACCGGGACAACCTGGCCCCTGACAACGGACTGCGCGCCCAGCGCCTGTTCCCCTGGCCCGCCCTGAACGCGCCCTTCGAGGGTTCCTGGTGCGTCGTGCCGCCCGGGGCGTCGTCCGGCCCGCACAGCCACCACGAGTACGAGGTGTGGATCGCCATGACCGGCGAGGCCTCGATCGTCTGCGAGGGCGAGGAGGTGCCGTTCACCGCCGGTGACGTCGTCCACTTCCGGCCCGGCATCAGGCACCAGGTCGTCAACGGCGGGGACGCCGACTTCCAGATGTACGCCGTCTGGTGGGACGCCGAGCTGGCGGAGCGGTTCAGCGCCCGGCACCAGGGGGAGACGGCATGAGCGAGCACGTCCGGCGCCGTGCCGTCGTCGTCGCGGCGACGCCCACCCCCAACGGCGACCTGCACATCGGCCACATGGCAGGGCCGTACCTCGCGGGCGACGTGTACAGCCGCTACCTGGCCGCCGACGGCCGGGACGTGATCTACACGACCTGCACCGACGACAGCCAGACCTACGTCACCACCACCGCCCGCCGGCTCGGCGTACCGCCCGGGGAACTCTGCGCCACCTCCGCCGCGCAGATCGAGCGGACCATCTCCGCCATGGGCCTGTCGATGCGGGGGCTCCCGCCCGTCGACGACCGCTACCGCGAGGCCGTGCTGGCCTTCTTCACCCGGCTGCACGAGACGGACCGCCTGCGCGAGCGCACCGTCCGCCTGCCGTACGCGGAGAAGACCGGCCAGTACCTCTACGACGGCCTGATGGCCGGCGGCTGCCCGGTCTGCCTGGCGGGCAGCAGCGGAGGCGTGTGCGAGGGGTGCGGGCACCCCAACAACGCCGACGAACTGCTCGGCGCGCGGTCGGTACTCGACCCCGACTCCCCGGTCACCACGCGCGAGGTCGCCATCCTGGTGCTGCCGATGGAGGAGTACCGGGAGCGGCTGACCGCCTACTTCGCCGAGCGGCTCCCGCGCTGGCGCCCGCACGCCGCGCAGCTGGTGCGCGAACTGCTGGCCCGCCCGCTGCCGGAGATCCCGGTGACGGTCCCCGGCGACTGGGGCGTCGCGGCGCCCTTCCCCGAGACGCCCGGGCAGATCCTCTACCCCTGGGTCGAGGCCATGCCCGCCGTCATGTACAGCACCTGGTGGTCGGCGGCCCAGGGCGGCGAGACCACCGAGCAGGTCGACGCGTTGTGGCGGGCGGAGAGCGGGACGGAGCTGGTCTACTTCCACGGCTTCGACAACGTCTACCACTGGGGTCTGCTGGACCTCGTCATGCTCATGGCGCACGGCGACCGCTACGTCCTGCCCCAGGCCAACATCAGCAACGAGTTCTACGACCTGGAGGGCGAGAAGTTCTCCACCAGCCGCGATCACCTGATCTGGACGGCCGACCTGCTGGCCGAGGTGCCCAGGGACCTGGTGCGCTTCTACCTGGCGCTGACCGCGCCGGAGTTCCAGCGCACCAACTTCAGCACCGCCGCCCTCACCGAGGTGACGGCCCGGCGGCTGACCGGGCCGTGGAACCTGCTCGCCGACGCGCTCGACGCCCTCGCCCCGCCCGGCTCCGCCACCCCGCTGCCGACCACCGCGACGGGCCGGGCCCGGGCCGCGGGGATCGTCGAGCGGTTCCGCCTCACCTACGAGGTGGAGTCGTTCAGCCTGGGACGCACCGCGGAGCACCTGGCGGTGACGGTGGGCCGGCTGGCCGCGACGGCCCAGGAGACGAGCGGCGGCACCGACGGCCACCTCGCGGGTGACCTGCTGCTCCAGGTGCGGGCGCTGCTGGCCTGCGCCGCCCCGCTGCTCGTCGACACCGCGGCCGAGGCGGCGGCGGCCGGGGTGGAGCTGGCCCTGGACGCCGTACAGCCCGAGAAGATCACGCCGTTCGCGCTGCCGCGGCTGCCGCGGGCGGACCAGGCCGGCGCAGGCCGTACGGAGGTGGCGGCATGAAGCTGCTGACGCTGGAGACCGTGCAGTACCTGGACTACTACCACGGCCGCTACCGGCAGGTGGAGGAGCTGGGTGTCGATCTCCACGTGCTCAACGGGCAGGGGACCGACGACTTCTGGCGGGCCGACCGCTACCGGACGGCCGGCTCCCGGGAGATCGGCGACATCGTCGCGACGGCCCGGAAGTGGCACGCGGAGGAGCACTTCGACGGGGTGATCACCTTCTCCGAGTCGTCCGTCATCACCGTCGCCGCTGTGGCCGAGGCCCTGGGACTGCCCGGAATCGACGTACGGGCCGCTGTGTGCAGCAGGAACAAGTACCTGATGCGGCAGGGCCACCAGCGGGTGGGCGCGCCCATCCCCGCCTTCCGGCTGGTCAAGAGCGTGGACGACGCGCTGGGGGCCGCGGCCGAATTCGGCTACCCGGTCATCCTGAAGCCGACCCTGGGCGCCGGAAGCCACTTCGTCTTCCGGGTCGACACCCCCGAGGAGATGGCCGAACGGTACGCGCAGGCGGCCGAGGGCATCCGCGACCTGTTCTGGGTCAACTCCGAGGCGCTCGGCGTCGACCTGGGACCGAACGGGCTGCTCGTCGAGTCCTTCCTGGACGGCCGCGAGTACCTGATGGAGGCCGTCGTCTGGGACGACGAGCTCTACCTCGGGTCGGTGGTCGACCGGATCACCGCCGAAGGCGGCACCTTCGACGACGACGTCCACCACGCGCCCACCTCGCTCCCGCCCGAGGAGGTCGAGAAGGTACGCCAGGTCGTCCTGGCCGGGGCGCACGCCCAGGGCCTGCGGCGCAGCGTGCTGCACGCCGAGGTCAGGTACCACGAAGGCGAGCCGCACCTGCTGGAGATCGCCGCCCGCGTCGGCGGGGGCGGCCTCGACCTCATCGCGCGCAAGACGGCCGACCACGACCCGATCAGGGCCGTGGTGGACATCGGGCGCGGAGTCCGCCCCGAGGTACGGCACTTCCGGCCCAACGGGCTGCACGTCACCGCGATGTGCCTGATCAGCGAGGCCGGTGTGGTCGAGCGCGTGGAGGTGCCGCCGGAGGTGGCCGACGCGGCGGAGACCTTCCTGCTGAAGATCACCGCCCGGCCGGGCGACGTGATCCGGCGGCCTCCGGACGGCAACACCATCCTCGGCTTCCTGGGCACCTCCGGCGGCTCCGAGGAGGAGGCGTTCCGCACCATGAACGACTTCGCCGCCCGGATCGAGGTGACGTTCCGCGAGCCCGCGCCGGCGGCCCCGGGCCCCGCCGCGGGCCTCTGACCCGCACCTGCCACCGACGCCCGCCCCAGCACGTGGGCACGCCCACTTCAGTACAAGGAGAAACGATCGTGCAGCAAGACGCCTCGCCCGCACAGCGCAGCTCCGCCGCCGGGGGAGGCCGCCCGTCCCGGACGGTGCGGCCCCGGCACTACCTGATGTGCTCCCCGGTCCACTTCGACGTCGTCTACTCCATCAACCCCTGGATGGAGCCGGCGAAGCCCACCGACACCGCGCTCGCCGTCGCCCAGTGGGAGCGGCTGCGCAGCCTCTTCCTGGGCCTCGGCCACCAGGTCGAGCTGATCGAGCCGGTCCCCGGGCTGCCGGACATGGTCTTCGCGGCCAACGGCGCCACCGTCGTCGGCGGCAAGGTGCTGTCGGCCCGGTTCCGCCACGCGGAGCGCGCCGACGAGGGCCCGGCCTACGCCGCCTGGTTCCGCGAGAACGGCTACGAGGTCCACGACGCCGTCCACACCAACGAGGGCGAGGGCGACTACCTCGTCACCGGCGACCGCATCCTGGCCGGCACCGGCTTCCGCACCGACCGGCGCTCGCACGCCGAGGCGGAGCGCTTCCTCGGCCTCCCGGTGACGACGCTGGAGCTGGTCGACCCCCGCTTCTACCACCTCGACACCGCGCTGGCCGTGCTCGACCACGAGGAGGTCATGTACTACCCGGGGGCCTTCACCCCCGAGAGCCGCCGGACCCTGCGCGAGCTGTACCCGGACGCGATCCGGGCGACCGAGGAGGACGCGGCGGTCTTCGGGCTGAACGCGGTCTCCGACGGCCGGCACGTGCTCCTGCCCGAGCAGGCCACCCACCTCATCGACGCGCTCTGGAGCCGCGGCTTCGTGCCGATCGGGGTGGACCTGTCCGAGCTGCTGAAGTCGGGCGGCAGCTCCAAGTGCTGCACGCTGGAGATCCGCGGCCGGGAGCGGGGGGCCGAGGCGTGATCGACTACGACGGGCGCCGGTTTCGCCCGGCCGAGGCGGAGGCCGAGGGCCGTACGGCGGTCTACCGGCAGGAAGGCGACCTGCTCTGGGGAAGCTTCTCCGGCGGCAGGGCCCGGCGCGGCTCGCTGACCGGGGTCTGCGCCGCCGACGGCTCGCTGGACTTCGCGTACTCCATGGTCCTGGACGACGGCGAGGTCGTCTCCGGGCGCTGCCGCAGCACCCCGGAACTCCGGGAGGACGGCGGCGTGGACCTGCGCGAGGAGTGGGAGCGCTTCGGCGACCAGGGGTCGCGCGGCGTCTCGTACCTGAAGGAGGTCAAGTGATGGCGTCCGGCACCCCCCGAAAAGGCGGCACGGTCACCTGGGCGTGCGCGCCGGGCTTCCCGCCCGCGGTGATCTTCCCGTTCACGCCGGCCGAGCGGATGGGCACCCGGAACATCTACGAGTTCCAGATGCTCATGTACCGCCCGCTGTACTACTTCGGCAGCCGGGGCACCCCGGACGTGGACTACGACCAGAGCATCGGCGAGCCGCCGGAGTGGAGTGAGGACGGGCTCACCGTCACCGTGAAGGTCAAGCCGTGGAAGTGGTCCAACGGCGAGACGCTGTGCGCGGACAACGTGCTGTTCTGGGTCAACCTCATGAAGGTCAAGGGCGACCGCTACGGCGAGTACGTCCCCGGGTACTTCCCGGACAACCTGACCTCCTACGGCAAGCTCGCCGAGGACACCGTCTACTTCACCTTCGACAAGCGCTACTCGAAGAACTGGGTGCTGATGAACCAGCTCAGCACCATCACCCCGCTGCCCAAGGCATGGGACCGCACGGCGGAGGGACCCGCCGACGCGTCGGGCGGGGTGGCCGACGTGCAGGCCGTCTACGACTACCTGATGGCGGAGCAGGGCGACATCATCGACGAGGGCAACGAGCACCGCACCCGGTGGGCGGACAGCCCCGTCTGGAGCGTGGTCAGCGGCCCCTGGCGGCTGAAGAGCTACACGCTGGAGGGCGTCGTCACCTTCGTGCCCAACGAGCGGTACTCCGGGCCCGACAAGCCCTACCTGGACGAGTTCCGCCAGGTGCCGACCTTCTCGGACGCCGAGGAGTACGAACTGCTCAAGGCCGGTCCGCGCGGCGAGGGCGCCATCCAGGTCGGCTACCTGCCGCTGAGCTTCGCCTCCGAGCCGGCCGCCGACCCCACCGTGGGCGGGCCCAACCCGCTGGCGCAGCACTACACGCTGGTACCGCAGGCCGCCTTCTGCATCCGCTACTTCTGCCTCAACTACAACAACCCGACGGTGGCCGGGAAGATCTTCCGGCAGACCTACTTCCGCCAGGCGCTCCAGTCCACCCTCGACCAGGACTCGGCCGTCCGCGACATCTACCAGGGCTACGCCTACCGGCAGAACGGCCCCGTGCCGATGGTGCCGGCGACCGACCTCGTCTCGCCGCGGCAGCGCGAGGGCGCCTGGCCGCTGCCCTTCGACGTCGACCGGGCCCGCGAGCTGCTGGCGGCCAACGGCTGGGACACCACCACGACGCCCGCGGTCTGCGTCAACCCCGGGACCGGCCCCGGCCAGGCCGGGGAGGGCATCCCGCTGGGCACCAAGCTGAGCTTCTCGCTGCGCTACGTGGAGGGACGCCCGGCGCTGACCCGGCTGATGGAGAAGTACCGCAAGGACGCCGCGGCCGCCGGCATCGAGCTGCGCATGGAGGAGGTCTACGGCTCGGTGCTCGTCGCCGAGGACGCGCCCTGCGCGGCGGGACCGGACTGCCTGTGGGAACTGACCTGCTGGAACGGCGGCTGGGCCTACCACTACCCGAGCGGCGAGATCCTCTTCCAGACCGGCGCGGGCGGCAACTTCGGCCACTACAGCGACCCCAGGGCCGACCGCCTCATCGAGGCCTCCGTCACCTCCGACGACCTGGAGGCGCTTTACACGTACCAGGACTTCATCGCCGAGGAGGTGCCGGTCATCTTCACCCCGAACTTCCCCATCCGGCTCTTCGAAGTCTCCAACGACCTCGGCGGATTCGGGCCGGTCAACCCGTTCGGAATGATCAACCCCGAGACCTGGTACTACCGCGAGGACGTGTGACGTGGTCCTTTCCGCGGCTCCCATCGCACCCCTGGGCTCTCACGAACTGCTGATGTTCCTGCTCCAGGTCGGTCTGCTGCTGGGTGCGGCCGTCCTGCTCGGCCGCTTGGCGCAGCGGCTCGGCATGCCCTCGGTCGTCGGCGAGCTCTGCGCGGGGGTGGTGCTGGGGCCCTCGCTGCTGGCCCCGCTCGCCCCCGGGTTCGCGGCCTGGCTGATGCCCCAGGGGCCGGAGTCCATGCACCTGCTCGACGCGGTCGGGCAGGTCGGGGTGCTGCTGCTGGTCGGCATCACCGGCATGAACATCGACCTGGGGCTGGTGCGCCGCAAGGGGAAGGCCGCCGTCCTGGTGAGCACCGGCGGCCTCGTGGTGCCGTTCGCCGGCGGGGTGGCCGTGGCCGCGGTGATCCCGGCGGCCCTCCTCGCGGAGGGCTCCGACCGCACCGTCTTCGCCCTCTTCACCGGTGTGGCTCTCTGCGTCAGCGCGCTGCCGGTCATCGCCAAAACCCTGCTGGACATGGGCCTGCTGCACCGCAACATCGGACAGCTGATCGTCGGCGCGTCCGTGATGGACGACATCGCGGGCTGGCTCCTGCTCTCCGTCGTCTCGGCGATGGCCACCACCGGCGTGTACGGCCCGGACATCGTCTGGACCGTGCTGTCCCTGCTCGCCTTCGTCCTGTGCGCCTGGTCCGTCGGCCGCCCGCTGGTCCGCCGCCTGCTGCGGTGGTCCGCCCGGTCGGGCGGCGGCGAGTCGACCCCCGCCCTGTGCGTCGTCCTGGTCGTCCTGGGTTCGGTCGCCAGCCACGCGATCCACATGGAGGCGATCATCGGCGCCTTCCTCGTCGGCCTGGTGATCAGCAACTGCGGGGAGATGCCCCGCGAACGACTGGCGCCGTTGCGGGTGATCGCGGTCTCGGTCCTCGCCCCGCTGTTCTTCGCCACCGCGGGCCTGCGCATCGACCTGACGGCGATGGCCCGGCCCGAGGTCGCCGGATCGGCCCTGCTCGTGCTCTTCGTCGCCATCGCGGGCAAGTACATCGGGGCGTACGCGGGGGCCAGGGCCGGCCGGCTCGGCCACTGGGAGGGACTGGCGCTCGGCGCGGGGATGAACGCCCGCGGAGTGATCGAGGTGATCATCGCGATGGTCGGGCTGCGGCTCGGCATCCTCACCACCGAGATGTACACGATCATCGTCCTGGTGGCGATCGTGACCTCCGTGATGGCCCCGCCGCTGCTGCGCATCGCCGTCCGCCGCATGCCCGTCACCGTCGAGGAACGGGCCCGGGAGCGGCTGATGGCGGGGACCCCCGCCGCGGAGCCGAAGACCGGACCTCCCGCCGTGGAGTCGAATTCCTGACGCAGACGGCCGAATTCCCGCCGCTTGCCATTCCGCCCGTACGTCCGGCATTACCTTGTGGTCGGCCCGTCCACCTCTGTGCACGCTCGGCCACCCCAACTCCCCCAAGGAAAAGGTGACATGAGAGAAGTGCAGCCAACGGACGGACAGCGGCCGCTGCTGCTGGTGGTGGCCACCGGCATGCGCACCTACCGCGAGTACCTGCTGCGCTCCATCGGCAGCGAGTTCGCCATCCATCTCTTCCACGTGGACGAGCCCACCTGGGAGAAGGAGTACATATCCGGCTGGACGGTGCTGCCCAGCACCCTGGACGGCGCGGCGATGGCCGACGCGGCCCGCGCCCTGCACGCGGCCACCCCCGTCTCCGGTGTCCTGTGCTGGGACGAGGGACGCATCCACGCCACCTCCTACGTGGCCCAGGCCCTCGGACTGCGCAACGGCGAGCCGGACGTGATCTGGCGGCTGCGCGACAAGGGCCAGACCCGCGAGGCGCTGGACGCCGCCGGCGTCGCGCAGCCGCGCTCCGTCCCGGTCAGCACGCTCGACGAGGCCCTGGCCGCGGCCGAGCGGATCGGCTACCCCGTCATCCTCAAGCCACGCGGACTCGGGGCCAGCCTCGGCGTCGTACGGGTCGAGGACGCTGCGCGGCTCGCGGAGAACTTCGCCTTCACCGCGGGGGCGCAGGGACCCGACCCCGACCCGCTGCCCTTCAGCACCGAACACCCCGTCCTCGTCGAGGAGCTGGTGACGGGGGACGAGATCAGCGTCGACGCCGTGGTCCAGGACGGCAAGGCCACCCCCCTGTTCATCGGCCGCAAGGTCGTGGGCTACGAGCCCTACGCGGAGGAGATCGGCCATTACGTCGACGGTGACGACCCGCTGCTCACCGACCCGCGACTGCTGGACGCGCTCCAGGAGACCCACACCGCGCTGGGCGTCCGGGACGCCTGGACCCACAGCGAGTTCATGCTGACCGCCGACGGCCCGCGCCTCATCGAGGTCAACGGCCGGCTCGGTGGCGACATGATCCCCTACCTCGGCCTGCTCGCCACGGGCACCGACCCCGGCCTGGCGGCGGCCCGCGTCGCCTGCGGCCTCACCCCCGACACGGCCCCGGCCCACCGGCGGGTCACGGGTATCCGCTTCTTCTACGTCGACCGGGACGACACGAAAATCGCCTCCGTCGCCTTCCGGGAGGAGGGGCTGCCCGCAGCCGTCGAGCGGCTGGTCGCCGTGGCCCCGCCCGGCGCGGTGGTGTCACCCCCGCCCAAGGGCACGGTCTGGGGGCGGATCGCCTTCGCCATCGCCTCCGGCTCCTCCGTCGAGGAGTGCGGTGCGGCCCTCGACGCCGCCGAGGTGGCACTCGACGTACGCAGTGAAGAGGGCAGCACCCGGGCGAGAGAGGGGTTGAGCGTGCATGGCGGCTGAGAAGAAGGACGCGACCACGGCGATCTGGGCGACGTTCCGGGATTCGTCGGCGGCGGTGAAGACCATCCTCGCGGGCGTCCTGCTCAGCAAGCTGGGCGGGTTCCTCAACGTCTTCATCGTGCTCTACCTGACCTACCGCGGCTACTCCGAGAGTGATGCCGCCTGGGCGCTCGGCGCCTACGGCGCGGGCGGCGTGGCCGGCGTGCTGCTCGGCGGCACCCTCGCGGACCGCCTCGGCGCCCGCAACGCCACGGTGCTGGGCATGGGCGGCACGGCGGTGCTCACCGCGGCCCTGCTCTACCTGCCCAGCTACCCGACCCTCGTGGTGGCGATCGTGCTGGCCAGCCTCATGGCCCAGCTCTACCGCCCGGCCGCCGCCGCCCTGCTCTCCGGCCTCACCTCGGGGAGCAACCAGGTCGTCATCTTCGGCATGTACCGGTGGTGCCTGAACGTGGGCGCGATGGCGGCGCCCATGGTCGGCCTCGGGCTCTACCACCTCGACGGGGAGAGCTACACCCTGCTGTTCTGGGGCGAGGCGGTGATCGCACTGGCCTACGCCCTCGTCGCGGCCGCCGTCCTGCCGCGCCGGGTCGCCTCCAAGGGGGGCGACGACTCCACGGAGGAGGAGGGGAGCGCGACCGACGGGTACCGGGCGATGTTCCGCGACCGGCGGTACATGCTGTACCTGACGGCCACCTTCTTCAACGCGATCGTCTACGTCCAGTACCTGTCGACGCTGCCGCTCGACGTGGCGGCCCACAACATCGACCTGTTCTGGTACACGGCCGCGGTCTCCCTCAACGGCTTCATGGTGATCCTCTTCGAGCTCCCGCTCACCAAGTGGACCCAGCTGTGGCAGCGGAGGGTCACGATCGCTGTCTCCTTCCTTCTCGTCGGCCTCGGCGTGGCGCTGTACGGGCTGCCGCTGGGCGCCGCCGTGATCATGGGGGCCACGCTGGTCTGGACGCTCGGCGAGATCATCGGTGGCCCCGCCTTCTTCGCCCACCCGGCGGAGGCGGGCCCGGCGCACCTGCGCGGGCGGTACATCGGCTCGTTCCAGTTCATGCACGCGCTCGGCACGGCCATCGGACCCGTCCTCGGCGGTCTGCTCTTCGTGCGGATGGGCCACAGCGTCTGGCCGCTGCTCGGCGCGATCGGCGTGATCGGGGCCGTGCTGGGCGTCGCCGCCGTCCGCGCGTCCGCCCCGGCGAAGCCCGAACCGACCGAGGAGGCCGCCGCGGAGCCCGCGGACGCCTGACCGGAGGTTCCCTCCCGGCACCACGAAACGGCCGCCGCCCCGCAACGGGCGGCGGCCGT
>NZ_JBHXJE010000043.1:0-58827 GCF_042723275.1 Streptomyces sp. NPDC058373
ACCTCCGTGCGGTGAAGACTCGACACCTCCACCACACCGGAGGTCTTCGCCATGATCAAGACCCGTCGGCGTTAACAATGCTCGTGGTCAATACAACTAGAGCGACCTGAGGGGAAGGAGCAGTCATGGCTGCGTCCGACAACTCCGGAAACTTCACCAACGACTCGCAGCGCGCTTCGGAGGCCGGCCAGAAGGGCGGCCACGAGAGCGGCGGGAACTTCGCCAACGACTCGCAGCGCGCTTCGGAGGCCGGCCAGAAGGGCGGCCACGAGAGCGGTGGCAACTTCGCCAACGACCCGCAGCGCGCTTCCGAGGCCGACCAGAAGGGCGGTCACGAGAGCGGTGGCGGACATCAGTAGATGTTTCAGGTCGGGTCACCCGGTTGATCCAGCGCAAGAGGGTCCCTCTCTCCCGGAGAGAGGGACCCTCTTGTGGTGCTCGTGTCGGCAGGTCGCGCCGGTCCCGGAAGCCTGTCGTCCGTCGCTGAGTCGGGTCTGCCGAAGAGAGGGGCGAAGCCGGAGGAGAGCTGGGTGGTGATCTGGTTCAGCTCTCCGCCGGAGACCGTTGTGAGGCGTCAGTTCGGTGGAGGGGGCTTCGAGCAGGTCGCCGACCTGCGGGTCGGAAAGAGCCGGGGCCACGTCTGGCCGTCGATGACGGGCAGCCTTCTCACCCGGTGCCCGGTCATCGTGGTCATGATCCCCTCGGTGTCGTCGTCGGCGCCGAGGATGACGGCCTCGCCCTGGGCGCGCCCGCAGTGACGGCGGAGGGGTCCTTGCCCGCGCCGAGCACCTTGACCGCGATGTCGCGCTCGGTGAGCATCCCCTTCGGCTTGTTGTCGCTGCCGCAGATGGCAGGGCACCCACAAACGAAGCCCGCAACGGCGCCTACGCGAATATGGCGACGGCGGCGCCCCAGCCGACCTGGACGCCCGGTCATGCCCGGCGGCGAAAGACCCGCCGCGACAGTCGCCCCGCGCTTGGCGCACCGCGCTCACCGGGCAGGGGGCGGGTGTTCGAGCGCGTCACCACTCGTCCTGGCGCGGGGCGGCGGGCGACGTGGCGCCGGTTGCGTCCAGCAGCACCTGCTCGCCACGCCGGCACCGTACAACCCGGTCGCCGAGACCGTGGTCGTCGGCCGCGGCCAAGAAGTCGCCTAGCGGAGAGCGCATCACTGCGTACTCCTCGTAG
This sequence comes from Streptomyces sp. NPDC058373, assembly GCF_042723275.1. Lineage (NCBI taxonomy): Bacteria > Bacillati > Actinomycetota > Actinomycetes > Kitasatosporales > Streptomycetaceae > Streptomyces > Streptomyces sp. NPDC058373. The sequence continues at coordinate 1,188 of NZ_JBHXJE010000043.1, forward strand.
TGCACGGGCAGAACCTTGCGCAGCCCCAGAGCTCGGACCATGTCCACGCCTTGGCGTGCGTCCATCGTGACCAGCACTCCTCCGGGCAACGTCGTCCCACCGAGGTGGAGAACGGCCAGATGGACCTCCGGGCAGCGTCGGGCGATCTCGTGAACGCCGGGGAACATCACCGTGTCTCCGGTGATGTACAGACGGACAGCAGGCTCGCGGCCCACCGCGCCGAATTCCCAGAGGCTGCCCATGACCGGCGGCAGCACCACTTGGGCCATGGCGGGGCCGTGGCGGCCGGGAAGGGCTGTCACCCGTACAAGGCTCCCCTCGCGGACGACCGTCTCGGACTGCCAGCTCCGCAACCCCACCGCACGGGAGAAACCGTGCAGACCTTGCAGCCGCCGGGAAGCGTGCGGGGTGGTGAGAATCGGCAGGTCCTTGGCCAGCCCCCGCCGCGCCCGCCGGTCCCAGTGGTCCCCGTGCAGATGGGAGAGGACCACAGCGTCGAGGTCGGGCAGTTCGCTCAGCTCCAGGGCCGGGTCGAGAAGCCGTCGGGAGGAGAGCCCGTTGCCCAGATAGGCCCTCTCGCCCCGGTGCAGGAAGTTGGGGTCGGTGAGAAGCTTCAACGAGCCGTACTCGATGAGCAGGGTCGCGTTACCGATGAAAGTGATCCGCACCGGTCCGTGATCAGGCAGGTCGGGGGTCAATCGTCTCGCCTCGCTCACCAGCGGCTTTGCACGCTCGTACAACGGCCGCGCCACCGTCCGCCGCCGCGGAGGCGCGGCAGCACTCGGAGGACGCGGCCTCCCCCTCCGACTTCGGCGGACCGTGGGCCGGGTCGGCCTTGGTCGGTACCACCGACGCGACCGGCTCCGCCGGCGACGGGGCCACGGTGGCAACACGCCGTGTCCTCACCGGTCGTCAACCTCGTCGTCCCTGTCCCCTTCCGCCTGGGAGGGCGTCGTCCGCGCCGGCTGCTCGCCGCCGTGTCCCGCGGAGTCTCCCGCCCCCCGCGTTTCCTCCTCGTCCCGCTCGCCTTCCGCCTGGCTCGGAGTGGTGTCGCTCATGGAGGCCGTTCCTCTCGTTCGGCGCGCCCTACGTTCCTTCCACCGTGCGCCCGAACCAGCCTCGACGCGAGCCGGGAGACCCGGCGCCGGGTTCGCCTTGGGGGTCAGCCGGCCCCTCGCGTCCACCGGCCGCCGGGACGCCAGCTCCCGCCACCGGCCTCGGAGCCACGGCTGCAGGAGGTGCACAGCTCGGTGTACGGGACCGTCGCCCCCGCTCCGGAGCCCCGGCCGGCGCCTGAGGCCGGGCCGAGAAGCCGAACCCTCAAGAGGGCCCCCTCCAGCCCGGAGAGCGGCCCAAGCCCGTTGTGCCGCACATTGCGCGCCGCGGCACCCACCGACAGGCCCGCGTCATCCCCTCAGGCCGAGGCGCCACCCACTCCCGCGCCTCACCAGGACCCGCCCGAGACGGACCAACCACCGACCCGTCGGCCGGAGTACTGCGAGCCTGCTTGCGCGAATCTCCGACTCAGGTCTGGCCCGGTTGTTGTTCGGCGCGGTCTTCGGCGGCCGCGCGTCGGTCCTGGCGTTCGCGTTCGCGGTCGCTGTAGGCGGCCCGTCGTACGGTCTCCTCGTCGGCGAGGCCGGAGCCGAGAGCGCCGGCGAGCGTCCCGAGACAGGCGGCCAGCCAGGCCAGGGTGGCGAAGTCGGACAGCCCCGCCGGGTGGCCGAGCGTACTGGACAGGTAGCTGGTCGGAATGACGACGCAGGCGCCCAGGAACGTGGCCGCGAACAGCAACATGAACATGATCGCCACGCCGCTGGCGATGGTGAGCAGGGTCGCCGCGTTGTACAGCCGGGAGAAGCGGCGCGTCCGCGCGTCGGCCGAGCGTTCCCACAGGCCGTTGGTCAGTACCAGCCAGGCGGTCATGGCGCTCGTCGAGAGCACCGTGACGAGCGCCAGGCGGGCGATGCTGGAGGCGTCGGAGAGCTGCCAGATGCTCGAATAGAAGATGCCGAAGGCGGCACCGGCCAGGGCACCGGCCAGCGCGGGTGACAGGGACGGCACCAAGCGCCACGGGCGGTTGGCGCGGACCATGCCCGCGAGCAGCCGGGCCCGTCCGCGCCGCTCCGGCAGTGCGTAGTGCAGGCCGGCGCCCCCGAGGTCGACGTTGGTCTCGACGATCTGCCCGGCGTCCCGCTTCCCCTCCTCTTGCTGCTCGCGCTCGTCGACCGTGCGGTAGCCGCGGGGAAGAGCCGCGCGACGCCAAGCCCCGGCGGGCAGGTCACCGGTGTCCGGGCTCGCCGCGGGCGCGAAGTAGGTGGTGATCAGATGGGCCAGCAGTCTCCGCGTCTTCCGGCGGACGCCGAAGGCGCCCAGCGCGGTCAGCGAGACAAGGGCTACGGAGTGCGCGGGCACGCAGTCGGCCAGAATGGGCTGGGTCCCCACCCGGCGAGGCAGCTCGGTCAGTACGACCGCCGCGTCCCAATGGCGACGCCGCTGTTCACGGGCGACCTCAAGGAGCCGAAGGTTTCCCGAGGCGTCCAGCGGCAGCACGTGGCCGACGACCTCCACCCGCCACCCCGCACCGGACGAGCCGTCCCCGCTCGCGCACCGGGGCAACACCTCGGGCAAGTCCTCCGCCACGTCGTGTGCCACATCCTCGGCCACACCCGGCTCGGCGATCAGTCCGATCACCCGCTCACCGGACCTGGCGCACGGGTCCCGCGGGGTGCGCGCCTCCTCCTCGCTCATGCCACCGCCTCGCAAGATTCGGCTCCTTACTGCCTGACCATTGCACGCCTGACCATTGCACGCCTGACCATCGAACCTCGCATAGCAACGGTTCGTTGCCGCAGCGCGGCAAAACGCCGGCCGCCGCGCCCCGGGAGCTCCGACAGCCGCCGCGGCACCGTCGGATTCGCACCCCGCAGCGCACTGCCGATCCGGCCCCCGCCCAGTCGTTCATGACGGGCGACCCTGCCGTCGGCCGGGCCCGGGGCCACCGCGAGTGGCGGCGCCGGGCCCGCTCCGGTGTCAGGTCTTGCGCCCTGACACCGGCTCGGGCGCCTCGGAGCCGGGGCGGAGGCTGTCCATGAAGGAGCTGACCGAGAAGACCGCCCGGCCCGCGCCCGCCGGACCGTAACCGGGCGGGGAGGAGAGGCCGAACTCCTCCATCGTCGCCCGGTAGGAGTCGAGCAGCCGGATGTGGTACTCCAGCGGCGCGCCCAGCGGCTGCGCCTTGCCCAGCGGGGTGGTGGGCTCGGGGCACCAGGTGGTGAAGCGCGGGGTGATGCCGCGCGACATGAAGTACCGCAGCCCCTCGGTGGTCGAGTCGATCGCCTCGGAGACGTCGGTGAAGCCGAACGGCTCCGCCATCTCCACGCCTGCCACGAAGTTGGGGATGACGTTGCGCGCGCCGAAGACCTCCGCCGAGTCCAGGATGCGGCGGTGCCATTCGTCCCGGCCGACGTAGCGCTCCTTGCCCGGGCAGTACAGCTCGAAGAGCCGGCGGTCCCACACCTCGTAGTTCGGGTGGTAGATCCGCACGCCGTAGTCGTAGAAGCGCTGCACGTCCTCCTTGGGCAGCGCCTGGGCGACGACCTTGCCGATCCAGCGGCCGGGGAAGCGGTCCTCGATGGCCTTGGCGTACTGCCCGTAGAAGTCCGCCTCGTCCTTCCCCTGCACCTGCGAGGTGATCGACCCGCCGGTCAGCGTGTACGCCGTCGAGGCGCGGGCGGTGTCGTACCTGTCGATGATCTCCAGCGCCTCCAGCACCTCCTCGACCGGCTTGACCCCGGTGTAGGGGCGGCCCGCCGCCTTGTGCTGGCGCCAGTTGTGGTTGATGTCGCAGTACTGGCACTCCTCCTTGGCGCCGAAGTACTGGCAGACCCGGAAGACCGTCAGGTAGACGAGGTAGCCCCACTGGATGGTGGGCGCCACCTCCATCACCGACTTGCCGTTGGCCAGCGTGTGCCGGTAGTAGTCCGGCATCGGCGGCAGGCCCACGTCGGCGATCCGGCGCCCGTCCAGGTACAGGCCCAGCACGCCGTCCGCGTCCGCCGCCACCCGGTACGGAGAGGCCGGGTTGACGCGGACCGAGACGACGGTGCGCCGCAGGTCGTAGGGGCCGCCGGTGAGGACGATCTCCTCGGGCGGGCGGCGCAGCGCGGCCTCGCCCAGCTCGGGAAGGGTGCCGTGGTCGAAGGAGAAGATGAAGTACGACTTCGGCTTGACCTCGCCGCCCTCGTTGTCGCTGAGCGCGGACGGGTCGAACGCCATACCACCGCGGAGCAGGTCCTCCTTGATGACCGCTTCCCGTGGCACGTGCGGATACCGCTCCATGAGCTGCTCGACCAGCTCGGTGCGTCGGGTCTCGGTCGGGCTCGTCATGCCAAGGCTCCTCGGGTCGGACGGATCGGGCGGCGGGTCGGGCGGGTACCCGGACCCACGGTAATGCGGACGTATCACCTCCGGATCGGCCGGGGGGCGTATCCGGCACCAGTCCCTGGGCGGGGTGGCGTCCGGAGGCCGCGGCGTACGGAGGGCGGGCGTCAGGGCTCGATCAGGCCCGCTCTGATCGCGTACCGGGTCAGCTCCAGCCGGTCGCGCAGGCCCAGCTTGTGCAGGAGGTTGGCGCGGTGGCGCTCCACCGTCTTGACGCTGATCACCAGCATGTCGGCGATCTCCTTCGACGAATGGCCCTCGGCGACGAGCTTCAGGATCTCCTCCTCGCGGTCGGTGATGGCCTTCGGCGGCAGCTCCCCGCCGTCCTTGGCCCGCTCCAGGTAGTTGCGGATCAGCGCGGTGATCGCCCCGGGATAGAGGAACGGCTCGTCGCGCATGGCCGCCCGGCACGCCTCCACCAGGTCCCGGTCGGCCACCGACTTCAGCACGTACCCCGCCGCGCCCGCCTTCAGCGCCTCGAAGAAATACTGCTCGTTGTCGTACATGGTGAGGATGAGGATGCGCAGCTGCGGCTGGAGGCGGGAGAGCTCACGGGCCGCCTGGAGACCGGTCAGCCGGGGCATGGCGATGTCCAGGATGGCCAGGTCGGGCTGTTCGGCGCGGGCCAGTTCGATGGCCTCGGCGCCGTCCCCGGCCTCGCCGACCACGGTCAGGTCGGGCTCGCTGTCGAGGATCAGCCGCACCCCCCGGCGGACCAGCGCGTGGTCGTCGGCGAGCAGAATGCGGGTCTTCGGTGACTCGGACATGATCAGGGGCTTCCGTCGCTTCCGTCGGGGCGTGCGGGGCTGGTCGGGTCGGCGGCGGCGGCCGCGGGGGCCCGCGTCCGGTCCGGCCCGGCGGGCGCCGGCAGGCCGGTGGGGACGGACAGCCGGATCTCCGTGCCGCCGCCCGGCGGGCGCCCGACCTGGAGACCGGCGCCGATCAGCAGGGCGCGCTCGCGCATCCCGCGCAGCCCGGCGCCCTCGGGGCTGTCACCCACGCCCCGGCCGTCGTCGCGGATGCGCAGCTCCACCCCGCGCCGGGTCCTGGCGAGCCGCAGCTCCAGCCGGGAGGCCGCGGCGTGCCGGACGGTGTTGGTGAACGCCTCCTGGGCGACCCGGTAGACCACCAGCTCGGCCTCCTGCCCCAGCTGCGGCAGGTCGGGCTCCAGGTGGTGCCTGATGACCAGCCCGTCCGGCGTGGGTGTCTCGGTGGTCAGCGACTTCAGGGCGCTGACCAGGCCCAGCTCCTCCAGGACCCCGGGCCGCAGCCGGCGGGCGATGCGCCGGATCTCGTCCAGGCTGCCCCGGGTGATCTCCTGCACCGTCAGCAGCTCGTCGCGGACCGGCCCCGGGGCCTGGTCGGCCACCCGCTTCAGCTCCAGCAGCACGGCGGTGAGGGTCTGGCCCACCTCGTCGTGGAGTTCCTGGGCGATCCGGCGCCGCTCGCCCTCCTGCGCGGAGAGGGCACGGGCGCTCGACGCGGCGCGTTCCGCCTCCAGCCGGTCGAGCATGGTGTTGAAGGTACGGATCAGGTCGGCGATCTCGCCGTGCCCGACCACCTCGGTGCGGGGGACCGGGCGCAGCAGGTCGATCGTGGTCATCGCCCGGGTCACCCGCTGGAGCGGCGCCAGGCCGATCCGCAGCATCGCCGCGTTGGCGGTGAGCATGAAGGCGATCCCGCCGGTGAGGATCAGCGCCTCGGTGAGCAGCACCGGGGTGGAGATGGTGATGGGGCCCAGCAGCAGGAGCGCGGCCGCCGCCACCAGGACCGCCGCGTTCAGCAGGAAGATCCGCCAGAACAGCGACAGGACCGCCTCGCGGCCCTCGTTCCTGTCATGCGTCACGTCGCTCGCACCCTTCCGTTCGTGCCCCCACTATCGCCGGTCCACGCCCCGGCCGGGCCACGGGCCCCCACGCGTGCCGCCGGGCCGGCGGTGCGGCCTGCCGCGTGGACGCCGGCCCCCGCCACGGTGAGTGGTGGCACCCACGCACCCGGGGCGCCACCCGCCCCGACTGCACGTTGCGGACCCGTGGATATGGGTGCCGGACCCGATGGCCGCCGGAGCCCCCGCCGACGATCATGGAATCCGGACCGGAACCCTCTCGACCGGGACCGGTCCGGAACCACCGGAATCGCTCCGGCAGGGCGGTGACGGCCCACCCGGCGGCCACGAGGACCGGACGTGCGAGTGACGGCGCACGGGCCGGACCAGGACGGCCGTACGGAGGCGGGCGGCGCGGGCGGGCGCCGTCGGCGGTCCACGGACCGGGGTGGCGCACGGACGCGAGAGCCGGGCGGCGGAGCGGCCCGCGAGGAAGCGGGGGAGGAGTACCGATGGCACACGGCATGGCCCACGACGCGCAACTGCGCGCACTGGAGGACGGTCTGCGCGCCCAGGACCCCCGTTTCAGCGAGGCGATGGACGCCGGAGAGCCCTGCACACCCCGTGAGTACCGCCGGGGACGCGCCTGGCTGCTCCTCCTGGCGGGACTGACCGCCCTCGGCGTGGGCATCGGGATCGGGCACGGCCTGCTGCTCGCCACCGGGCTGGTCGTGGCGGGCATCGCGGCCCACCTCTTCGACCCCGACCGACCGCGCCCGCGCGGCCTGTTCAGCCCCCGCTGACCTGAGCCGGCCGGGGCTCAGCCCTGGCCCCGCGCAAGCGGGGCGCACGGGACGGCCCCCGGCCGACGGCTGGGGGAGCGGGGCGTACGCAGGCCGTGGCGGCCCGAGGGCCGGACCCGGGCGGCCGGGTGACGGGCCGTCGGCCGGTCTGCGGCCGGGTGCCCCACTCGGGGCATTTCCCCATCGAGTTTCTCCCGTATTATCCGCATGTATTTCCTTTGCGCATTTTTCCTTGCGCTACAATCCTTTACCGAGTCGTTGCGCACCGTTGAGCGGGCAATTGCTCACTCCACAAGGGCCCCTTTTCTCCAGGGAAATGCGCGCCCCGTTCCACAGCACGGCGAGGGGGGACCATGAGGTGCGCCAGTCACCGCCTCACGTCGCCGCCCGTCGCCGCCGACGCGCCCTGTGCCCCGTGTCCTCCCAGGTCACACCGGGTCGACAACGCGCCGCGCGACAGCGTCCCGGATCGCTGCGGCGGCCCGGCGCGCGTATCCCGTTATTGACACAGCGTCGCCTCTGACCGCGCGCGCCGCCCGGTGCGCCAGGTCCCCCGAACCCGGACCCGGTCCGGCGAATTCGGGGCTGACGTGTTCTGACCCCCGCGGGTGATACACAATCCCCTTCGGAAACCGCCGTCGCACCGCCCTGCCCGGACGCGCCGACGGAATCCGCGTTCCGTCACCCGCGCCTCATCTGGAGCCCGCCATGGAGCCCACCGCCCACACCCGCCGCACCGCCCTGCCCGGCGTCGGTACCCGCTACGACCTGGAGACGGAGGCGGGCCGTCACCTCTCCGTCGTCGTCCACCACGACGGCCGCCGCATCCTCGCGTTCCACGACCCCGAGGACGACGACAACTGCCGCGACGCCGCCCCGCTCGAACCCCACGAGGCGGCCGCGCTCGTACCGCTGCTCACCCCCGGCCCTGTCGCCCACCTCCAGCACCACATGGAGATCGACCTGGTCACCGAGCACATCCCCGTCACCAAGCGCTCTCCGTACGCGGGCCGCACCCTCGGCGACACGCAGGCCCGCACCCGGACCGGGGCCTCCATCGTCGCCGTGCTGCGCCGCACCGCCGCCGTGCCCTCGCCGACCCCCGACTTCCGCTTCGCGATCGGCGACAGCCTCGTCGTCGTCGGGACCCGCGAAGGTGTGGACGCCGTCGCCGAACTGATCACCGGAGGATAGAAGCCCGTGCACAACACCACTGCCATGCTCATCGAACTCGGGGCGATCATCCTCGCTCTCGGGATCCTCGGACGCCTCGCGGGGCGGGTGGGCTTCTCTCCGATCCCCCTCTACCTCCTGGCCGGACTCGCCTTCGGCCACGGGGGGATCCTCCCGCTCCAGGCCAGCGAGGAGTTCGTCGCCACCGGGGCGGAGATCGGGGTGATCCTGCTCCTGCTCCTGCTGGGGCTGGAATACAGCGCCTCGGAGCTGGTCACCAACCTGAAGACGCAGTACCCGTCCGGCGCGGTCGACTTCGCCCTCAACGCGCTGCCCGGCGCCGCCGCCGCGCTCCTGCTCGGCTGGGGCCCCGTCGCCGCCGTCGCCCTCGCCGGGGTCACCTGGATCTCCTCCTCGGGCGTCATCGCCAAGGTCCTCGGCGACCTCGGCAGGCTCGGCAACCGTGAGACCCCGGTGATCCTCGGCGTCCTGGTCATCGAGGACCTGGCGATGGCGGTCTACCTGCCGATCCTCACCGCCCTGCTGGCCGGTGTCAGCTTCGCCGGCGGCAGCGTCACCCTGCTCATCTCACTCGGCACGGTCGGCGCCGTCCTGTACGTCGCCCTGCGGCACGGCCGCCTGATCAGCCGCGCGGTCTCCTCCGACAACGCCGAGATGCTGCTTCTCGTGGTGCTCGGCCTGACGCTGCTGGTCGCCGGTATCGCCCAGGAGCTCCAGGTCTCCGCCGCCGTCGGCGCCTTCCTCGTCGGCATCGCCCTCTCCGGTGAGGTCGCCGAGGGTGCGAGCAGCCTCCTCACCCCGCTGCGCGACCTGTTCGCCGCCGTCTTCTTCGTCTTCTTCGGCCTGAGCACCGACCCGGCCGCGATCCCGCCGGTCATCGTGCCCGCGCTGATCCTCGCCGTCGTCACCACCCTCACCAAGATCGGCACCGGCTACTACGCCGCCCGCCGGGCCGGTATCAAGCCCGCAGGACGCTGGCGGGCCGGCGGCACCCTGGTCGCACGCGGCGAGTTCTCCATCGTCATCGCCGGTCTCGCCGTCGGCGTCGAGCCGCGCATCGGCCCGCTCGCCACCGCGTACGTGCTGATCCTGGTCATCGTCGGCCCGCTCGCCGCCCGCTGGACCGAGCCGATCGCCCGCCGGTTCTCGCCCGCCCGCAAGGCCGGAGCTCCGCTCCCGGCCCCGGCGGCACCCGTCGAGGCGGCCGCGCAGGAGGCTCCCGCCGACCGCGCGGACGCCGCCGAGTCCGACGGCACCGCGGGCCGGCCTTCCGAAGCCGCCCCGGACGCCGCCCGTACCAGCGGCTGACACCCCGGCGTACGGCGCCGCACCTCTCGGGCCCGGCCTGCCCCGCGCAGGCCGGGCCCGCGGCGTTGCTCCGTGGGCCTGCGGTGGGCCCATCCGGGCCCCGGCCTCGTGACGGATCACCCCGGTGTCGTCACGCTCAAGCCCAACTTTCGCCCGGGCGCGCAACGCCGCCGCCGGCGGGGCGAGCGACAGCCGCCACCTTTACGGCGACTCCGCCGACCTGGGCGTGAGCCCGCCCTCCCTGTGCACCCTCGCCACGCAGGCCCCCCACCACGGCTTCAACGGCATCCTCGGCCCGGGCCACCCCGGCCACACCCCACGTCGGCCACCGTTCCTCCCGCTTCTGGTCGGACGCCACCTGCAGCGTCCGACCGCGCTTTCGGCCCCGGCCCGCTCCCCAGCCGCACCCACGGCGGGGCCGGGCGGCGGGCCCGTCGCGTTCCCGGGCCGAACCGGTGGCCGCCGACGGGGGAGAGGCGCTCGTTCCGCATCGCCCTTGACGCGTACGTGACGGCCTGTATGGTCTAGTCCAAGTGGTGAATTCCCCTCCGCCGGGGGCCAGTTGGCCCCTGCCTGCAAAAGGGAATTCCCACCGGCCTTGCACTTCCAGGTCCCCACACCCGTCGCCGGAGAAGCGCGCCAGGGATTCCCCCACGAATCAGGTGCGCCCAACCGGACGAAGTGAAGGAGTTTCTTCATGCGTGGTCTCAAGAAGCGCGCCGCATTCGTCGGCGCGATCGTCGCCCCCGCCCTCGCGCTCAGCCTCCCGGCCGGAACGGCCAGCGCCCACGGCTACATCTCCGACCCGCCGAGCCGCCAGGCCCAGTGCGCCGCCGGAACGGTGAGCTGTGGTGACATCACCTACGAGCCCCAGTCGGTGGAAGGCCCCAAGGGCCTCACCTCGTGCAGCGGCGGCAACTCCCGCTTCTCGGAGCTCGACGACGACTCCAAGGGCTGGACGGTCACCCCGGTCTCCTCCAACACCACCTTCCAGTGGACGCTGACCGCGCAGCACGCCACCACCACCTGGCAGTACTTCGTGGGCGGCGAGAAGATCGCCGAGGTCGACGACGGCGGCGCCAAGCCCGGAGCCACCGTCACCCACCAGGTGGACTTCGGCGGCCTGAAGGGCCAGCAGAAGGTGCTCGCCGTGTGGAACGTCGCCGACACCGCGCAGGCCTTCTACGCCTGCATCGACGTCAACGTCAGCTGACGTGCGCAGCCCCGGTCACCCGTGCCGCACGGCCGGGGGCCGGGGCTCCTCGGGACCGGGGACCCCATGGGCGTACGCGGCGGGCGGACACGCGCCGTCCGCCGCGGTGGGGCACCCGCACCGTCCGCAGGTCCGTACGCCCGAGGGCGTACCCACGGCCCGCCCGGCCCCTCCTCGCCGCGGCCGGCTCTCCTCTCCCCCCGCTTGATCCCCCGGGCCGCCGCCGATGGCGCGGCGGCGGCCGGACCAAGGAGTGACCCCCATGCGTACCCGCCTCATCGGGCTGCTGACCGCGGCCGCCTCCGCGCTGACGCTCTCCGTCCTCGCCCTCGGGCCCACCGCGCAGGCGGAGCCCCGCGCGGCCGACGACTTCGTCGTCAGCGAGGCGCAGTTCGACTCGATGTTCCCCAACCGGAACTCCTTCTACAGCTACTCCGGTCTGACCGACGCGCTCAGCGCCTACCCGGACTTCACCGGCTCCGGCAGCGACACCGTGCGCAAGCAGGAGGCCGCGGCGTTCCTCGCCAACGTCAGCCACGAGACCGGCGGGCTCGTCCACATCGTCGAGCAGAACGAGGCGAACTACCCGCACTACTGCGACAGCACCCAGCCCTACGGCTGCCCGGCCGGCAACGACAAGTACTACGGGCGCGGCCCGGTCCAGCTCAGCTGGAACTTCAACTACAAGGCCGCGGGCGACGCCCTCGGAATCGATCTCCTGAACAATCCCGATCTCGTCCAGAATGACGCATCCGTCGCCTGGAAAACCGGACTCTGGTACTGGAACACCCAGTCCGGACCCGGCTCCATGACGCCGCACGACGCCATGGTGAACGGCGCCGGATTCGGCGAGACCATTCGCGCGATCAACGGCAGCCTGGAATGCGACGGCGGAAATCCCGGCCAGGTCCAGAGCCGTATCGACCTCTACGAGAGCTTCACCGACGTCCTCGGTGTCGAGCCCGGCGACAACCTGAGCTGCTGACCCCGTAAGGCGACGCTCCGTCACGGCCCGCCCGGTGTCCACCGACACCGGGCGGGCCGCCGCGCGTCCGGGGGTGGGACCTCCCGAAGCGCTGACGGGCGGTTCGCGCCCGCGTAGGGTGGTGCCCCCTCGACCGTCCCTCGGCCGACGCAGCGCCACGGCCGGCCCGGACGGCGCCCGGCCGGACGAGACGCACACGGTGGCCACCGACCCCACTTTCCGACAGGACGGCGCCCCGGCCCCCGAGCCCTACCGGATGAGGCCCGGGGCGGCTGCCCGCACGCCGACAACGCCGCGCTCCTCGCCCGGGGGGCCGTGGTACCTGCCGGGGGAGATCGCGGGCGTGGCCGTCCTCGGCCACGAGGAGCTGCGTGCCTTCCTCGCCCACCCCGAGGTCGCCAAGGATCCCCGCCACTTCACCGACCTCCAGGAAGGGCGGGTGCCCGACGGCTGGCCGCTGCGCACCTTCGCCACCGTCCCCGGCATGACCACGGCCGACGGCGCCGACCACCGCCGGCTGCGCGGACCGGTCGCCGCCGCCTTCACCCCGCCCCGCGTCGAGGTGCTGCGCCCCCGGATCGTCGCGCTGACCGACAGCCTGCTCGACGCGGTGGAGGCGGCGGCCAAGGCCGACGGCACCGCCGACCTGCGACGCCACTTCGCCCCGCCCCTGCCGATGGCCGTCATCGGAGCACTCCTCGGCGCCGACCCGGCACACCACGCCCGGCTGCACGCCCTCTCCGAGCGCGTGGTCGCCACCGGTGCCGGACCCGAGGAGACCCTCGCCGCCAACCGCGAACTCCTCGCGCTGCTCGGCGAGGTCGTCGCCGCCCGGACCGCCGACCCCGGCGACGACCTCACCAGCGCCCTGATCGCCGCCCGGGACGAAGGCGGCGGACGGCTGGACTCCGCCGAACTCCTCGGCATCCTGCTCCTGATGGTCGTCGCGGGCCATGAGACCACCCTCAACCTCGTCACCAACGCCGTCCGCGCCCTCTGCACCCACCGCGACCAGCTCGACCTCGTCCTCGGCGGGCGGGCCACCTGGGCGCAGGCCGTCGAGGAGACCCTGCGCTGGGACAGCCCGGTCAGCGCCTTCCCGTTCCGCTACGCCACCAGGGAGTTCACCCTCGGGCCGACGGTGATCCCCGCCGGTGCTCGCCGGGTACGCCGCGGCCGGCCGCGACCCCGCCGCGCACGGCCCGGACGCCGACCGCTTCGACGTCACCCGCACCGGCCCCCGCCACCTCTCGGTCGGCCACGGCCCCCACTACTGCCTCGGCGCGCCTTTGGCCAGGCTGGAGGCGACCGTCGCCCTGGAGCGCCTCTTCGCCCGGTTTCCCACGCTGGCGCTCGCCGAGCCGGACGAGGCGCTGCCGCCCATCGCCGGGTTCGTCGGCAACAGCGTCCGGAGCCTGCCCGTCCGGCTGCGCTGAGGCGGGCGGCGAAGCCACGCTCTCGGGGCCCTCAGGCTCCCGCGCGCGCGGTGTGCTCCTCGATCGCGCGGGCCAGCGGGAGCCAGACGGCCGGGGGCAGGGCATGGCCGAGATCCGGGATCTCCTCCAGCCGGGCGCCGCCGACCACCTGGCTCAGGTGGGCGGCGTGCTCGGGCGGGTACACCGGGTCGGCCGGGGCCGAGAGCACCAGGAACGGCACCTCGTTGCGGGCCAGTTCGTCCGTGCGCACCAGATGGGACTGGTCGGCCAGGGCGTGGGCCTGGCTGGCACCGCTGTGGCCCGTGTGGCGGATGACGCGTTGCTCCTGGTCGCGGAAGAATGCCTCGTCGAAGGGGATCCGGTCGCCGTTGAGCAGCTTCCAGTGGCGCAGCCGGTGCTCGATCTCGGCCTCCTCGTCCCGCTCCTCGAAAGGCCGGGACCACTCCTCCAGGAGCCGCGGGTCGACGGGTGGCAGGTCGGCGGGAGAGACCCGCGTCCCGTCCGGCCTGGTCCAGGGCGCCTCGCTGGCCGCACAGGTGCCGAAGACGGTGGCGCTCAGCAGGCGGTCCGGGTGGTCGGCGGCCAGCAACTGGACCAGGATCCCGCCCAGCGACATGCCGATCGCGTGCGCCCGCTCCACCCCGAGGCCGTCGAGGACCGCCACCGCGTCCCGCGCCAGGTCGGCCACCGCGTACGGCTGCTCGGCGTAGGACCAGGTCGACCGGCCGGTGTCCCGGTGGTCGTAGCGGATCACCCGGTGGCGCTGGGCCAGACCGTGCACGAGGGGGTCGGGCCAGGCGAGCCCCGAACTGGCTGCGCCCATCACCAGAAGGAGGGCGGGCGCGTCCGGTTCACCGTGCTCCTCCACCCAGAGGCGGACCCCCGGCGCGGTCTCGACCCAGTGGCTGCGGGCGGCCGGTGCTGTCGGTGTCATACGTACTCCCTGGGTCGGCTGAACGGAGCGTTGCCCCCGATGGCAAGCGCAACGATACGTATCGTCTCGCCTGGCTCGGAACCTGTCAAGGGCACGCGAAAGGCCCGCCCCCAGTGGGGCGGGCCACGAAACGGTGCTCGGCGACGGCCCCGCCCGCGCCACCCCGCGGACGAACGCGATCCCCAGAGCCTGGCCGGCGATGAAGGCCGTCCGTGACCGGCACGGTCGAGACGGTCAGAAGCCAAAACCCGGCCCGGCCAGCGCTTGAGGCCGTCTTGGGCCGCCACGGTCGAGCCGTGGCGCAGCCGAACCCCGGGGCGGGCGAGGGGACCGGTCAGCCGCGCAGGCCCTCGCGAGCCGCGTCCAGACCCCCGGGCCCCGGCCGGTTGAAGGGCAGCCTGCCCAGCAGTGCCGCTATCCCGCAGGTGTTGCCGAGGCCGGAGTGGACGAGACCGGCCGCCACCCCGGCCGACAGCAGCCGGCCCTCGGAGCGCGGCGTCCCGGGCCGAGCCCGAGCAGGACCAGGGGTCCGGCGGCGAGGCGGACCTGCCGGTCCATCGCCCACGTCGCGCGCCGGAGCGGGCCCGGACTCCACCGGCAGCCCGGCGGCGGTCCAGCCGCTGGTGCCACCCTCGACGCCGGTCGCCGCTGTCCCGGCGACGGCGGCCGGCGGCGCACGCCACGAACAGCTCGCGCCGCCCGGCGGCGTCGGCCAGTTCGGGCGGCAGTGCCGGAACGCTGTCGAGCGGCAGGTTCACCGCACCGGGCAGGTGCCCGGCCGCGAACTCGCCCGGCGCCCGGACGTCGAGCACGAGCGTCTTCGACGCCTCACGGGCGGGGAGGCCCGGCGGGGGAGATGATCACGGGAGCCTCCTCCTGGAGCATGGTGGGGAAGGTGCGCGCGGGCGGGCAGAGTCTCGCCCTCCCGGCGGAAGCGCCGGACGCCCTCCGGAAGCGGAGCGGGCGCCCTCCTGGCGGAGAGGCCGGCCGGAACGGAACTCTCCTATACCCCCCCCCGTATGAAGGGGGCGCGGCTCTCCCTCCGGGCCCACCTGCCCCGGGCCGCCCCGCCCGCCACCCCTTCCGGGTGTCGGGCCTGCGCCCCTCTCCGTGCCGCGCCCGGCGAGGGCGCCCCGGCCACTAGCCTTGCGGCATGAGTGAGATGAGCGAGAACCCCCGCCGGTACACCGTCGTCCTGAAGCCGCAGCTCGCCGACGCCGAAGGGCATCCGGAACACGGCTCCCCGATCCGTGAGGCCCGCGTCGAGGCCACGGGCGACCTCGGCGCCAGCGGCTACCCGCGCTACGCGGGCTCCGGCGTCGAGGCCGACATCGACCCCGAGACCGGCGCCGTCGAGGCCATCACCGTCGACGACGGCGAACTCCCCCTCGGCTACGTGGCGCAACTCCGTGACGAACGTGACGGGAGTGAAGGGGGTGAAGAAGGTGGTGAGGGCCGGCGCGGTGCCTCCGGCGAGCCCGGGCGATTCGGGTTCGAGACCCCCGGAGACCAGGGCGAGAGCGGTGACACCGGCGCCCACCGCGCATAGCGCGTGACCGCCGCCACTCCCTTCTGCAACTAGTTGCACAACGGGGCGGCCGTCCTTTAGAACTGTCCGTACGACATCGCCGTACGGAGGGCCGCCATGAGCAGCGCCAGTGACTACCCGCATCTGCTGAACCCGCTCGACCTCGGGTTCACCACCCTGCGCAACCGCGTCCTCATGGGCTCCATGCACACCGGCCTTGAGGAGGCCCCCGGCGGCCTGGAGCGGATGGCGGAGTTCTACGCGGCCCGCGCCCGCGGCGGCGTCGGCCTCATCGTCACCGGCGGCATCGCCCCCAACGACCGGGGCCGCTCCGCCGAGGGCGGCGCCCGGCTCACCACCGGGGCCGAGGCCGCCGAACACCGTGTGATCACCGACGCCGTCCACCGCGAGGGCGGGAAGATCGCCCTCCAGATCCTCCACTTCGGCCGCTACGCCTACCACCAGGACCTCGTCGCCCCCAGCGCCCTCCAGGCCCCCATCAACCCCTTCGTCCCGCACGCCCTCACCGACGAGGAGGTCGAGGAGACCATCGAGGACTTCGTCCGGGCCGCCGACCTCGCCCGCTCCGCCGGGTACGACGGCGTCGAGATCATGGGCTCCGAGGGCTACCTCATCAACGAGTTCATCGCCGCCCGCACCAACCACCGCGAGGACCGCTGGGGCGGCTCCTACGAGAACCGCGTCCGCTTCCCCCTGGAGATCGTCCGCCGGGTCCGCGAGCGCGTCGGCGACGACTTCATCCTCGTCTACCGCCTCTCCATGCTCGACCTGGTCCCCGGTGGTTCCTCGCTGGAGGAGGTCGTCACCCTCGCCAAGCTGGTCGAGGAGGCCGGCGCCACCCTCATCAACACCGGCATCGGCTGGCACGAGGCCCGCGTCCCCACCATCGCCACCCAGGTCCCGCGCGCCGCCTTCACCTGGGTCACCCGCAGGCTGATGGGCGCGGTCACGGTCCCGCTCGTCACGGGCAACCGCGTCAACACCCCCGAGACCGCCGAGGAACTCCTCGCCGAGGGGCGCGCCGACATGGTCTCCATGGCCCGGCCCTTCCTCGCCGACCCCGACTTCGTCGCCAAGGCCGCGCGCGGCCGCGCCGACACCATCAACACCTGCATCGGCTGCAACCAGGCCTGCCTCGACCACACCTTCAGCGGCCGGATCAGCAGCTGCCTGGTCAACCCGCGCGCCTGCCACGAGACCGAACTGGTGCTCGCCCCGACCCGGCTGCGCAAACGGATCGCCGTCGTCGGCGCCGGACCCGCCGGGCTCGCCTGCGCCGTCTCCGCCGCCGAGCGCGGCCATGCCGTCACCCTCCTCGACGCCGCCGAGGAGATAGGCGGCCAGCTCGACGTCGCCCGCCGCGTCCCCGGCAAGGAGGAGTTCGAGGAGACCGTCCGCTACTTCCGCGTCCAGCTCGCCGAGCACGGCGTCGACGTCCGGCTCGGCAAGCCCGTCACCGCCGCCGACCTGCCCGAGGACGCGTACGACGAGGTGGTCCTCGCCACCGGCGTCACCCCGCGCGTCCCCGCCATCCCCGGCGTGGACCACCCGGCCGTCGTCGGCTACCTCGACGTGCTGCGCGGTCAGGTCCCCGTCGGCCGCCGCGTCGCCGTGATCGGCGCGGGCGGCATCGGCTTCGACGTCGCCGCCCACCTCACCGACAGCGGCGACGGCGCCTCCCGTGACGCCGCCACGTACTTCCGCCACTGGGGCGTCGACACGGAGTACGCCACCCCCGGCGGTCTGCGCGACCCCGAACTCCCCGTCACCGAGCGGACCGTCCACCTCATCCAGCGCAAGACCGGCAAGGTCGGCGCGGGGCTCGGCAGGACCACCGGGTGGATCCACCGCACCGAACTCCGCCACCGGGGCGTCACCACCGTCGCCGGGGCGGCCTACGACCGCATCGACGACGAGGGCCTGCACCTCACCGTCGACGGCGAGCGGCGGACCCTCCCGGTCGACACCGTCGTCCTCTGCGCCGGCCAGGAACCCCGCCGCGACCTGTACGAGGAGCTGTGCGCGGCGGGCCGCACCCCGCATCTGATCGGCGGCGCCGACGTCGCCGCCGAACTCGACGCCAAACGCGCCATCAAGCAGGGCACCGAACTGGCGGCAACACTCTGACCTGCGGCGTCCGCCCGCTCCCGGGCCGCCTGCCGGGCGCGGGCGGCCGTCCGGCCGGGACGGCCTCGCGTACTCCCTAGAATTGGCCCATGTCCCTGCCGCACGCGATCCTCACGGCCCTGCTCGAACGGCCCTCCTCGGGACTGGAGCTGACCCGCCGCTTCGACAAGTCGATCGGCTACTTCTGGTCCGCCACCCACCAGCAGATCTACCGTGAGCTCGGCCGTCTGGAGCGCGAGGGACTCATCCGCGCCCTTCCCTCCGAGAAACCCACCCGGGGCCGCCGCAAGGAGTACGAGGTGCTCCCGGCGGGCGGCGACGAACTGGCCCGCTGGGCGGCCGAACCCCAGGACCCCCGCACCGTCCGCGACCCGCTGCTGCTGAAACTGCGCGCCGCCGCCGTGGTCGGCGGGGTCGGGCTGGAGGAGGAGCTGCGCCGTCATCTGGCGCTGCACCGGGCGCAGCTCGCCGAGTACGACGCGATCGAGCGCCGCGACTTCCCGCCCGCGCTGGACCGGGCGCGCGAGGACCGGCTGCGCCACATCGTCCTGCGTGCCGGGATCGAGCTGGAGACCTTCTGGACGACGTGGCTCACCGAGGCGCTGGACGAACTCGCCGGCGCGCCGGAGGAGGCCGGACCCGCGGGCGCCGCCGCACCCTGACGCCCGCTCACTCCCGCGCGTCCGCCGTTCCCCGCCGCCACAGCCACCACGCGCCGCCCAGCGCCGCCGCCACCAGGGCTCCGCCGCCCACGGTGGTGACCGTGCCCCACTCCTCGACCCCCCCGCCGATCCCGCCCCGGACCCCGTGCGAGGGCAGCGGGGAGGCCGGGACGTGCGGGACGGCCGAGGCCTCCGCCGACGCCGATGCGGAGGCCGAGGGCGCCGGACCCATCGTCGAGGAGGTCGTGGCTGCGAGCCGTCCTCCCCGTCGGCCTCGCCCGGCGCGGACCAGGCCGGTGGCGGAGGGGCCGCCACGGCGACGGCCTGCGGAACCACCGCGAGCGCGGTCGCCAGGGCGGCCGTCACCGCCAGAGGCGCCGAGGGCCGGACGGGGGCGGCGGGGGAGGGGCATCGCGGACGACTCCCGGAGGCGCGGCACCGGGCGGGGCGCCCGACGCGCCGCCGGTCACGGACCCTGTGCCGCCTTCGAGCCAACGGCCGGTCCGCCATTCCCGCATCCGCCCCCGCACCCCCCATGCCGCTGGGCGGGCGGCCCCCTCATCCGTACGGCGCCGCCCTCACTCCTCGCCGGTCACCACGGTCCGCTCCGGCGAGAACCCGCCCCAGGTGCCGTCGGGCAGCTTGGCCCGCAGCTTCACCCGGTGCTTCACACCGGCCTCCTTGCCGACGAAGAAGCTGTACTTCGCCTCCTCGGGCACCTTGCCGCCCCAGACGAGGCTGGTGTCCTGCTTCCCGTCCAGCCGTATCTGGTACTCGGTGACCTCGCCGCCGGTCCTGGGCGCCACCCACGTCAGGTCGATGTAGTGGCCCTCGTCGGTGCGCCGCGCGGCCGCGACCAGCTCCGTCGGCGCCGCGCCCGCCTCCGACGAGCCCTTCCCGGACGTGGTGAGGCGGGCCTCGGGGGAGGCGGGGGAGACGTTGCCCGCGGCGTCCCGCGCCTTGACGGTGAACCGGTAGGCCGTGCCCGGACGCAGCCCCGTCACCACCGCCGACGTGCTGTCACCGCCGACACTGTGGATCTTCGAGCTCCCCTGGTAGATGTCGTACGAGGCGACCGCGTCGTCGTCCTCGGCGGCCTTCCAGGTCAGGGTGGCGGCCCGGCTGCCCCCGGCCTCGGCGGTGAGGCCGGAGGGGGCGGCCGGCGGCCGGGTGTCCTCGGTGCCCTGCTTCGGCGTCGTCACCGCCACCCGCTTGCTTGCCGGGCCCTCGTTGCCCGCGCTGTCCAGCGCCCGCACGGTGAAGGCATGGGCGGTGCCGGGGCGCAGGCCGGTGATGTCGACCATGTGCCGCTCGGCCGGGACCTCCTTGACCTTCTTGCCGTCGAGCAGCACGTCGTACCGCCGTACGCCCTGGTCGTCGGTGGACTGGTTCCACATCACGTGGACCGAGGTGGCGCTGCCGGCCACGGCGGTCACCCCGGTGGGCGCGCTCGGCGGGCGGTCGGGCTCCACCGTCTTCCCGCCCAGCGAGCATCCGGCGAGGGTCACGGCCGCGGCCACGGCCAGCAGCGGACCCCGGCCGGCTCGCCGAGCCTGCCCGGCACGCCGTGCGGGCCCCTGAGGCAGGAGCGTCCCGGGAGCCCCGGTGGCCGTGGGAGCTGGGGGTTCTGGAGTTCCACGCACGAGGGCAGCCTTCCACCGGAGTTATTGGTCTGGACCTGTATGGCACAGCAGGACCTCCCTCCTCAAGAGGTGACGGCAGACCGGTGGAGGCCGGACGTCCGTTGCCCGCACGTTTCGGCGGAATGATTC
The DNA here is from genome assembly GCF_042723275.1 of Streptomyces sp. NPDC058373. Classification (NCBI taxonomy): domain Bacteria; kingdom Bacillati; phylum Actinomycetota; class Actinomycetes; order Kitasatosporales; family Streptomycetaceae; genus Streptomyces; species Streptomyces sp. NPDC058373. Next base: position 21,439 of record NZ_JBHXJE010000043.1, read on the forward strand.
TCCGGGCGCGGGCAGCGGGTGGGGTGAGTCCGTGTCAGGGCTTGCGGGCGGCCCCGCGCCGGACCGAGGCCGCCCACAGCACCAGCGGGAGCTGGAGCGGCAGCCGGGCGTAGGCCGCCGCGCGCTGCGGAGCCGGGCGGTCGCGCCAGTCGGCGGCCATCTGCACATTGGCCGGGAAGACGGCGACGAAGAAGGCGCCGGTGAGCCCGGCCGCCAGCCGCCGGGTGCGCGGGTGGGCGACCCCGGCCGCCAGCGCCAGTTCCGCGACGCCGCTCGCCCGCGTCCAGTGGCGGGGCTCGCCGGGCAGCGCCTTCGGCACGATCGCGTCGAACCCCTTCGGCGCCATGAAGTGCGCGGCGCCCGCGGCGGCGAGCAGGCCGGAGAGGAGCAGGGCGGGGCGGGGCGGAGTGGACACGATTCCTCCTGAGGTGCGGCGACGGAACAGGGTGAGGCTACGGGGAGGGCCCGCCCGGGTGGCAGGGCGACGTGGTGCAGGAGGTCGCCGGGGTCGAGGTGGTGGCGGCCGCGCCCGGGACACGGCCGCCGTTCTGGAACGAGCCGTGGGCGGAGGCGGCCACGGTGACGCGGGGCGCGGCCGCCCGGCGCCACCATGCACGAGGCGTAAATCCGGTGGCGGCCGCTCCGGCCCCGTTGCTACGTTCACCGCTGTCCCCGACCGCACGGCCGCCTCCGGTGGCCGCGCTCCGAACCGATCCGAGCAGGTGTTGATGAACCGGACCGCGCCGAGCGCGCCTCACCGCCAGGCGGACTCCCCGTCCGCCGACCGGCCCACCGCCCCCTGAACCAGGCTTCCGAGGCCCGCTCGGCCTGCTCCCGCCGTTCACGCGACCACCACCGCACCGGCCAGGAGTATCCGGGTGTCCCACCCCACCACGTACCGCACCGACCCGACCGCCTTCGACTGCCCGTCCTGCGGGACGTCCACCACCGGCGACCCGCGCGACCACTGCCCCCAGTGCCTGCACACCCGGCACCAGGACCCCGGCGACCCCTGCGGAGCCACCATGGCCCCGCTGGCCGTCGCCGTCCACGGCCCCGGCGACTGGCGGCTCATCCACCGCTGCACCGGCTGCGCCACCCTCACCTCGGCGCCCGTCCGCCCCGACGACCACCGGGTGCTGCTGATGGCCCTGGCGGTACGGCCCCTCGCCCAGCCGCCGTTCCCGCTCGACCTCCTCGGCCGGATCTGAGGAGCGCCGGCATGCCCCGCAGACACGGCGGACGATCCGGTGCCAGCACCGGCCGCCGCGCCCAGCGGCCCAAGGACGTCCTGCACGGGCGCCACGGCCACCGCGGCGACGCGTTCCGCTGCCTCGGCTGCCGCCGGGACGTCCCCGTACGCGCCCCGGGCACCGCCCACCGCAACCACTGCCCGTACTGCCTGACCAGCCGTCACGTCGACGGGCGCGCCCCCGGCGACCGGGGTGAGGAGTGCCGGGCCCCGATGCACGCCCTCGCCCTCGCCGTCCGCGACGACGGGGAGTGGCTGCTGATCCACCGGTGCCGGGCCTGCGGCACCCTCAAGGCCAACCGCCCGGCCGGGGACGACCACCCCCTGGCCCTGGTCCGGCTCGCCCTCAGGCCTCTGGCCGACCCGGCGCTGGCGGGCCTCGCGGGGGTGGTGCCCGGTACGTGATCCGGGGCGGCGGGCCCTCGTACCCGCCCCGGGTCAGCCCAGCAGCACCGAGTGGGGCAGGGCATGGGCGGTGCGGCCGCCGGGCGTCCGCACCGTCCGCGCCGCCAGCAGCGCGTCGACCACCGCCTCCTCCACGCTGTCCAGGACCGCGGTGAAGACCAGGTTCAGATCGGCCGAGGAGAGCACCACCGGCGCCTCGGCGACCCGGGTGGAGAGGGCCAGCCCGTAGTCGCCGCTGCCGTGGCTGAACGCCGCGCCGACCCGGCCCAGCGCCAGCACCCCGCGCGCCGCGATCCGCTCCAACTGGCGGCCGGTGCACGGCACGTCCAGCGCCACGACCACCACGCACGACCCGCGCGCCGAGGTGTACCCGGCGCGCGCGAGCCCCAGCCCCTCGGGGAGCACCGTCCGCCCCGCCACCCGCAGATCCCCGTCCATGTTGGCCTGCACCAGCACCCCCACGGTCGCCGGGCCGCCTTCCAGCGGCACCAGCCGGGAGGCCGAGCCGATGCCCGCCTTGAAGCCCAGCGCGCACGCCCCGGTGCCGCCCCCGGCGTTGCCCATCGCCACCGGGCCCGGGTCGGCGCCCTCCAGCGCCGCCCGTACGTGCGCCTCGGTCACCGGCCGCCGCTCCGCCGACAGCCAGGAGTCGTTGATCTCGCCCACCACCGGGTTGAGCGAGGTCACCGGCGTGGTCGCCCGGCCCAGCACCCACCCCACCATGGCGTCCGCCGCGCGGAACGCCGACAGCGTCGAGGTGAGCAACACCGGCGTCTCCAGCTCCGCCAACTCCGTCAACTGGGTGGCGCCGACGAACTTCCCGTACCCGTTGACCATGTGGAACCCGGCCGGGACCGCGCCCGCCTCCTCCAGTGCCACCGGCACCAGGGCGGTCACGCCCGAGTACACGCCCCGCTCGTCGTCGACCAGTGTGGTCTGGCCCACCAGCAGCCCCGGCACGTCGGTGACCGCGTTGAGCGGCCCCGGTGCCATCCGGCCCACCGTCCGCCCGGTCTCCCGCAGCCGCAGCGCTCGTCCCCGTCCGTGGCCCGCCATCCGTCCGCCCTCCGCCCGGCCGCGCGGACCGTCCGCACGGCCGCCCGCACTCTACGGCCCGTGCGGACGGGGCGTCAGGCCGCGAACCGGTCCAGGGCGGCCCGCGCCACCGCGAGCGTCTCCTCGCCGCCCAGATGCCCGGACGACTCCACCACCGTCAGCCGCGACCCCGGCCAGGCCCGCGCCAGCTCCCACGCGGTGTGCACGGGCCCGCCCATGTCGAGCCGCCCGTGGACCAGTTCGCCGGGGACGGAGGCGAGCAGGTGCGCGTCCCGGATGAGGGCGCCCTCCTCCAGCCAGACGCCGTGCGAGAAGTACCAGGCGCACAGACGCACCAGGGCCGTCTGCGCGGCGGACGGCCGCCCTCCGTACGGCGTGCCCTGCCCCTCCGCCGACACCACCGCGTCCTCCCAGGCGCACCAGTCGGCCACCGCCCGCTCCCGCACCGCCGGATCGGCGTCCTCCACCAACCGCGCGTACGCACCGACCAGATCACCGTCCGGCCCCACGCCTCCGGCGCCCGCCACGAACCGCTCCCACGCCTCCGGGAAGAACCGCCCCACGCCCCGGTAGAGCCACTCCGTCTCGCTGCGGCGGGTCGTCGTCACCGACGGGATCACGATCTCGGTGACCCGCTCCGGGTGGCGCTCGGCGTAGGCGAGCAGCAGCGTCGACCCCCACGAACCGCCGTACAGCAGCCACCGCCCGATGCCCAGATGGCGCCGGAGTCGCTCCATGTCCGCGACCAGGTGGTCGGTCGTGTTGTGCCGCAGCGACACCGACGGGTCGGCGGCGTGCGGGGTGCTGCGCCCGCAGTTGCGCTGGTCGAAGAGGACGACGCGGTACCGGCTGAGGTCGAACGCCCGCGGCGCGCGCGGTGGGCATCCCGAGCCGGGCCCGCCGTGCACCACCACCGCCGGTCTGCCCCGGGGGTTGCCGCGCACCTCCCAGTACAGCCGCTGCCCGTCACCGACATCCAGCATTCCGGAGTCGTACGGCTCCGCCCCGGCCGGCGGGGGAGAAGGGGAAGGGGACACGGCGGCACTCCCGGAGGTCGACGGCACACAAACCGGTGACCCCACCCGCGGCGCCCGGCCCGCGAAGGCCGATCGACCGGAGTCACTGGAGCGCGCCCAGTATCCACGGCAGGTCCTCCTTGGCGGCCACCACGAGCACCTTCCGCTCCCCGTCGCGGCACTCCACCACCCAGTCGCCCGCCCGGCCGTGCCACCCGCCCCGGGCCTCCGAGCGCGCCAGCGGCCGCACCCGGCCCGCCGTCACCGAGCGGGGCACCCGGCGGCGGGCCGAGCCCGCGCTCCCGTCCGCCGCCACCGCCAGCCCTCCGGGCCCCGCCACCAGCGTCCCGAACCCCTCCACGCTGTACGGCACCGTGCCGAGCACCGCTCCGGGGAAGCACCGCTCGCGCCCGGGCAGCCTCGGCAGCACATCCGGCGGACCCGCGGGCCGGGCCAGCCGCCACCTGGTCAGCCACACCCCCGCCGCCAGCACGGGCACCGCGGCGCCCGAACTCAGCAGCAGGGCGTCCAGCAGCCCGTCGGTGACCAGCGGCCCGAAGAACCCCACCGCCGCCAGGACCAGCCCGCAGCACATCGGCACCGACACCAGCCAGGACGCCCGCGCTGCCCGCTCCGGACGCCGCGCCCACCCGTACGCCACCCACCCGAACACCCCGCCCAGCGGCACCAGTCCGAGCCCGACCGCGTACGGCAGCCGGTGCCCGTCCACCGGCGTGGCCGTGGTCTCCTGCCGCAGCGGGCCCGCCAGCACCGCGCGCTCCTCGCCGCGCCACCGCACCACCCGCACCCGGTCGCCCGGCGCCAGCGACGAGAAGAGCGGGCCTTCCTCCTCCAGCCGCAGCCACCGCCGCTCGGCGCCCCCGTCGGGCGTCCACCGCACCCGGGGCAGCCGCGTACCCCGCCCGCCACTCGCCTCCTTGGCGACCACCGTCCCCGCCACCGCGTCCAGGCACTCCCGCGCGCCCGCCCCCTCCCGGCTCCCGGAGCAGGACGGCGCCGAGCGGTACGCCGCCTCGGCCGCCAGCGCCCGGGGCACGCACCAGCCCAGCAGGCACCCGGCGACGACCAGCAGCCCCAGCGACAGCGCCACCGGCGTCGCCACCGCCGCCGACGGCCCCCGACCCCGGCCTCCGACCCACCCCGGCCACCGCCTCCGGCCGCCCGCCCCTGTCCTCATGAGCGCATTCTTCCCACGGCGCGCCCCCTCCCACCCCGCCCTGCCGCAACCCCACCGGACCGCCGCCGGAATGGTCAGCCCCCCTTCGGCGGGAGCCGCCGCCTTGCGCACCCGCACCGGACGGGGCCCCGGGCAGACAGGAGAGACCACGCCCGCTCGAACCCGCGCTTCCAGGACCGGCGAGTCGCCGCCCTCGGTGTCCGCCTCGCCGAACCGGGATCACCGGCCTGAATCTGTCCGGCCGAGACCCGTGGACGTCGGTGCGGCGGTGCGTACTCGTGCCGCGGTGCCGCCCGGACACCGCAGTACGAGGGGAGCAACATGGCCGAGGTGCTGGTCTTCCACCATGGACACGGGCTGACCGCCGGCGTTCCCTCGGCCCCGCCGGTCGCCCTCGTCGAGCGCCTGCCCCCGCCCCCGCACCGCGCCCGCATCGCCGCCGCCCGCCCGGCCCCGGACGACGCCGCACGCGCCCTCACCCTGGCGGCGTCGGCCGGAGCCACAGGAGCCGCCGGGGGTGCGAACCAGGGAGCGCGTCGCGGGCTGAGCGGATGCGCCTACGCGGGCGGATTGCGCAGCGCCGACAGGTCCTGCCCGGCCAGGTCGTCCCGGGAGCGCAACTCCTCCCCGACGGCCCGCAGCACGGGCAGCTCCGCGGCGCCGGTCGCCAGGGACACGTCCTTGGCGGCCAGTTCCACGGTGTAGTGCGCGGAGTCCGTGAGGGTCCGCCGGACCGCGCCGCCCATCGGCCCGGCGGCCAGCGCCTCCCGCGCCCCCGCCGGGTCGACGCAGAGGGTGTCCGCCAGCCGCAGGGCCTCCGCGACGACGGCGACACCGCCGATCATCGCGTTGATGAGGACCACCTTGAGCGCGGCCCCCGACCCGGACGGCCCGCACCGGCGCACCGAGCCCAAACGCTCCAGGAGCTCCGCCACCGGGCCCTCCACGTCACCGCCCGCCAGCACCTGGAGGGAGCCGGAGGCGGCTGCGTCGACGCTGCCCATCACCGGGGCGTCGACCAGCGTCACGCCCTCGGGGAGCCGGTCGCGCAGGGCGGCCACGGCGTCCGGGCCGACCGTCGACATCTCCACCCAGACCGTTCCCTGCGCCAGCGCCGGCAGCATCTCCTCCGCCACGGCGTCCAACGCCTCGGGCCCGGCGAGCATGGTGACGACGGTTCCGGCGCCGAGGACCGCCTCGGCGGGCGACCGGGCCACCTGCGCGCCCTCCGCCCGCAGGGGCTCGGCCTTGGCGGGCGTCCGGTTCCAGACCATGAGCGGGTGTCCGGCCGCCAGCAGCCGGCGGGCCATCGGCGTCCCCATCGAGCCGAGGCCGAGAAAGGCGATGCGTTCCATGCCCGCGACGGTAGGGGGTCCCGGGCGATTGTGCGCGTCCGGACGCGCGGACGCCCGCGGCCCGCACGGAATCCGTGCGGGCCGCGGGCTGCGGGACGGCGTTCGGGGGAGGGACTCAGGCGTCGGCGAGGCCGAGCGTCCGGCGGGTCAGCAGCCCCAGCATCGCGGTGGCCCCGGTGACCTCCGGCGGGACGGGGCCGGCGCTGTACGCCATGTAGTAGGTGCGCTCCACCGTCCACCACAGGGCGACCACCAGCGTGTGGGCGTCGCCCGCCGCGGGCAGCGCGCCGCGCTCCCGGTCGCGGGTGACGACGGGGGCGAGCGCGTCACCGAGCGAGACGGAGGCTGCCCGCCAGGCGTCCCGGGTCTCGTCGTCCTCGCCGATGAACTCGCATGCGGCCACCAGCAGTTGACCCTGGTCGTGCCAGACGTCGCGGGTCGCGTCGAGGAAGACCGCCAGGACCTCCTCGGTGCGGGCGCCCTCGGCCCCGGCGGCGCGCCGGACCGGGGTCAGCACCCGCTCGGTCAGCACGCGCAGCGCGGTGTCGATCACCGCGTGCTCGTTGCCGCAGTAGAAGTACATCGACGGGCGGTACGGGTCGAGAGGACCCTCGCTGCGACCGGCCGCGCGAGGCTCGGTACGTCCGCCGCCGAGCTGTCCCGCTTGGCTCGGCTGCCGTTCCCTGGCCAGCATCTCAAGTCTCCGTAATCCGGTCCGTGGGCTGGGCGAAGACGGCCGACAGAGGGCCGACTGCGCTGAGAACAGTACACGGGGTCCGGGCCCCCTCACCCCGCCTGTCCCCGTCCCTCCGCGACCGGCCCGCGCGGCCCGCCCGCCAGCCCTGCTGACGCGTCGTCGAAAGGCGCCGGTGCGCGGCTCCGCGGAGCCGCGCACCGGCGCGTGAGGAGCCTGCGGTCAGGGGCGCAGGAGCAGCCGGACCGGGTCGCCCTCCTTGGTCTCCGTACGCCGCACCGCCTCGGCGGCCTCCTCCAGCGGCAGCACCCCGGAGACGGAGCGGGAGAAGTCGAGCCGTCCGCCACCGGTCAGCGCCACCAGCTGCGGCACGTGGTGCTCGTCCGACCCGTAGTGGCCGCGGATCTGCTGCTGGAGGTAGCTGAAGAGGGTGCCGTCGGTCACGGTGAGCGGGTGGGCGGTGAGCCCGACCAGGACCAGCCGCCCCTTCGGGCCGAGCACCGTCAAGGCCTGCTCGCGCACGGCCGGGACGCCCGCGAAGTCGAACGCGGCCGCCAGTCCGGCCCCGCCGGTCAGCGTCAGCACCTTCGCCCGCAGCTCCGGGTCGGCCGAGTCGAAGGCCGCGTCGGCGCCGAAGGCGAGCGCCCGCTCGCGGGCGGCCGGCGCCGGGTCGACGGCCACCACCGGGTACGCGCCGACCGCGCGCAGCAACTGCACGCCGTGCGCGCCGAGACCGCCGACGCCCCAGACGCCGACCGGCTCCCCGGCCCGCACGTCACCGGTGCCGGTGATCGCGGCCCACGGGGTCGACACCGCGTCCGGGATGATCGCCGCCTGGTCGAAGGAGATGGTGTCGGGGAGGGGGACCAGCGTGGCGGCGGTCGCCAGCGCGTACTCGGCCCAGCCGCCGTCGTAGTCGACCCCGCGGGTGTGCGTGGTGCCCTCCCGCGACTCCCCGGCCTGGAGCACCACCCGGTCGCCCGGCTCCCAGCCGGCCACGTCCTCGCCGACCAGGTCGACCGTGCCGGCCACCTCGTGGCCCAGCGTCACCGACTCGCCTTCGAGGTAGAGCGGGCTCAGCGTCCCGTCGATCAGGTGCACGTCCGACAGGCAGACGCCCGCCGCCTCGACCTTCACCCGGACCTGTCCAGGACCCGGATCGGGCTTCGCCACCTCCTCCACGGTCAGCGTGCGGGAGGGTACGTGCAGGCGCGCGGCGCGCATGGTGTCCATGGTCAGGGGGCCTTCCTCGCGGTACGGCGGACGCCCGCCGCCGGACGGCGCGACGCCCACCGCCCAACGTACTCCCGCCCCACCGGCACCACCTCGCGGGGACGCGCTCCCGCCCGCCGTGCGCGGGGCGTATGGCCCCGGCCCGGTGGGGAATCCGGTGTCCATGACAGCCGGAGCGCACGACCGCGGCCCGCGCCGCGCCGCATGGGTCCGCGCCATGGTGCGCACCCTGATCCTGATGGTGGCCTTCGTCGCCATGGTCGCCTTCTCGATCGTCCTGGCCCAGGTGACGCTCACCCCGTCACCCGCCTCGTCCGACCTGGTCCACGCCAACCTCACCCCCGGCCGCTCGCTGCGCAGCTACGCCGAGGACTACACCTTCCTCGCCGCGCTCAAGCAGGCCGGCGGCAACCTCCTCCTCGGCTTCCCCTTCGGCCTGCTGCTGCCGGTCCTGGTCGCCCGCCGGATGCGGCTGCTGCGGGTGGTCGGGCTGACCGCCGTCGTCATGGTGCTGGTGGAGCTGGCGCAGGGGTCGGTGGTGGAGGGCCGCGCCTTCGACATCGACGACGTCCTCCTCAACACCGGCGGCGCCCTGCTCGCCTACCTGCTGCTCGGCCGCCGCATCGGCCACCGGTACCACACGCTCGCCGACACCCCCGCCGACCGGGCGGCCCGCCCGGAGCCCGGGCCCGCCGGACCCGCTCCGGCGAAGCCATCCCCCGCGAAGCCCGCGCCCGCCGCGGGGACGGGGCCGGCGGCGGGCCGCACAGGGCGCCTGGCCGGGCTGCGGAACCGGTTCCGGCGCGGCGGGGAGAAGGCCCGCCCCAGGGCCGGGCGGACCGAGAAGGCCCCGCCCGCCTGACCGGCGTACCGCTCACACCGCCGGACCCGGCCCGCTGGCGGAGGACTCGTCGAGGAGGGCGTGAAAATCGCCGCGCTCTGGCTGATGGCGGCCCGGCTGCGCCCGCACCGCCCACGCGACGGCATGGTCCTCGCCGCCGCCGTCGGCTTCGCCGCCCTGGAATCCCCCGGATACGCCCTGACCGCCCTGCTCACCGTGAAGGGCCTGTCGCTGACCGACCTGGTGCGGACCGAGGTCCTGCGCGGACTGCTCGCCCCCTTCGGCCACGGGCTGTGGACGGCCGTCGCGGGCGGCGTGCTCTTCGCCGCCTCGGCCCGCTCCGGGTGGCTGCGCCTGACCGGATGGGTGGTCGCGGCCCGGCTCGGCCTCTCCGTGCTGCACGCGCTCTGGGACGCCATGCACTCGGTCGCCGCCGCCCTCGCCCCGCTGTCCACCGAACCGCCTGGCAGCGGGACCTGCTGGAGACGGGGTACGTGCCGCGCCCCACCTCGGCGCAGGCCGGCCTCATCACCGGCCTCCAGTGGGGCGGCCGGGTGGTGGTCTCCCTCGTCGCGCTCGGCTGGCTGCGTGAGCGGCCCCGAGCCCCACGCCCTGTGGCGGGACCGGCACGGCCGCTGAGCCCCGCCCGCACCGGGCGGGGCTCAGCGACCGGGGCCTGAGGGCCTACCAGATCTCGCCGACCCACTCCGGGTGGTCCACGAACGGGTTCCGGTTGTGCTGGTACTGCTCGAAGATCACGTCGTTGCGCCGCTGCTCGAAGCTGTCCGGCGGGTCCTCCTGGCTCCACGCCTTGAGCACCGACAGCCGCCCCATGTAGGGCTGCGAGCCGTTGTCGACCTCGTCGTTGGGCTCCAGGTCGGCGAAGGAGTCGGTGCCCTCGTACCGCACCGCCATGTACAGGATCATGCGCGCCACGTCGCCCTTGACCTCGTCGCGGGGCTCGAACGAGTCGTCGTCGGTGCGGTTGCCGGGCGCGTCGGAGAGCTCGGCGCCGCCCTCGTCGAAGTCCTTGTTGCCCCGCTCCGAGTTGACCTGGACGTCCGTGGGGCGCAGGTGGTGGATGTCGGTGCCGGGTCCGGTGGACGTACCGAAGTCGCCGTGGGACTTGGCCCAGACGTGCTCGCGGTTCCACTGGCCGTTGCCGCCGCCGTTGCTGTCCTTGGACTGCGAGCGGCCGGTGTAGAGGAGGACCACGTTCGAGGAGTTCGCGGGGTCCTCGTCGGTGTCCTTCAGCGCCTCCCAGACCTCGCTGTACGACAGCTTGGTCTGGTCGCTGATGATGGTGTGCAGCGCCGACTTCAGTTCCTCGCCCGACTTGCCGAGCGCGTCCTGGTAGTACGTGTCGTCCAGTACGGCGGCGGTGGCGGTCGCGGTGGGCGTGGTGACGGGGTCGCCGGTCACCGGCCCGGCGGCGCCGAGCGTGCCGATCAGCGCGCCGGCCGCCACGGCCGCCAGCAGGGGCCTGCGGCCGGGAAATTGACGACGGGACATGTGGGGTGTCCTCTCGGTACGGACACCGCTCGGCCGCCGGAGTGGGGGAGGGGCCGGGCGGTGGGCCTGTGGAGCTCTCCGGTCTGCCGGAGCCTTCCACAGCGCCCGCCGCACCGTATGAACACCCTGTATCCATCATGTGCAGGTCAAGTGTCGGGTGAGGTGCGCCGGAGCACTGCTGATCCGCCGTCACCACCCGTCGCGGCGGATCACGCTCTCCACCGGGCGGCGGCGCACCGGCCCGAACCGCCCGCGCGGCCACCCCACCGGGATCACCGCGAAGGTCTTCACCTCCTTCGGGATCGCCAGCGCCTCCTTCCACTCCTGCTCCAGCATCAGGTGCCAGATGGTGATGTTGGCCGCCAGGCCGAGCCCGCGCGCCGCCAGCAGCAGGTTCTGCACCCCCGGATACACGCTCGACGCCTCGGTCAGCGACATGATCCGCTTCTGCCGCCGCGCCAGCCGCAGTGAGGCCGCTGCCCCCAGCGCCGCCGCCGACTCCTTCAGCCCGGCCGCCTTCGGCCGCGGCGCCGGGTAGCGGTAGCAGGGAATGACCAGCGCGGGCGTCCGGGCGAAATGATCCCGCTGGTGGCGGATGGCGGCCACCATCCGCTCGTACGCCCCCGGGTCCATCCCCTCCGGCACCTCGCCGCCGGCCGTCGCCATGCAGGCGTCCACGCGGCTCCGGCCGAAAGCCCAGGTACGCCCAGTACCGGGACTTTCGGCCGGTACTGCGGGAGCACACACCGGACGCCGCTCCTCACGGGCGGACCTCGCCCGCCGAGGCACTAGCCTGGACGGACGATGAACCGTCTGACCACAGCGTGGGGCACGCACGACCTCACCCGCTTCCCCGAGGACCCCCGCGACCCGTTCCGCGCCTGGGACGCCGCCGACGCCTACCTCCTGCGCCACCTGGCGGAGACCGGCGCCCTGACCGGCACCGACGGCCGGGCCCGGCCGGACGGCGGCGCGCTCGTCGTCGCCCAGGACCGCTGGGGGGCTCTGACCACCGCCCTCGCCGCGCACCGGCCCGTCCAGATCAGCGACTCCCACCTCGCCCGCTCCGCCACCCGCGCCAATCTCGCCCGCGCCGGGATGGAGGACCCGGAGGCCGCGGGGGTGCGCCTGCTCACCACCCGGGACACCCCGCCCGAGCGGATCGACGTCCTCCTCGTCCGCGTCCCCAAGAGCCTGGCCCTCCTGGAGGACCAGCTCCACCGCCTCGCCCCGGCCCTGCACCCCGGCACCCTCGTCGTCGGCAGCGGCATGGTCAAGGAGATCCACACCTCCACCCTCCGCCTCTTCGAGCGGATCGTCGGCCCCACCCGCACCTCCCTGGCCGAGCAGAAGGCCCGCCTCATCCACGCCACCCCGGCCCGCCGGAGCACCCGCCCTCCGAGCCCCTGGCCGCTGCGGTACGCGCTGCCCGACGGCATCGGCCCCATGTCCGGCCGCACCGTCACCAACCACGCCGGGATCTTCTGCGCCGACCGCCTCGACATCGGCACCCGCTTCTTCCTGGGGCAGCTGCCCGCCCCCACCGGGCCCGCCCGGGTGGTCGACCTCGGCTGCGGCAACGGCGTCGTCGGCACCGCCGTCGCCCGCACCAGCCCCGAGGCCGAGATCGTCTTCGTCGACGAGTCCCACCAGGCCGTCGCCTCCGCCGAGCAGACCTTCCGCGACAACGCCCCCGATCCGGAGCGCGGCACCTTCGTGGTCACCGACGGCCTCGACGACCCGGCCGCCGTCCCCGACGGCTCCGTCGACCTGGTCCTGACCAACCCGCCCTTCCACTCCCACCAGGCCGTCACCGACGCCACCGCCCGCCGCATGTTCGCCGGCGCCCGGCGCGCGCTGCGGCCCGGCGGCGAGCTGTGGGTCGTCGCCAACCGGCACCTCGGCCACCACCGGGCGCTGCGGCGCCTCTTCGGCAACTGCGCCACCGTCGCCTCCGACCCGAAGTTCGTCGTCCTGCGGGCCGTCAAACGCTGACCGCCCCGGGCGGCGCCTGCCCGGGCGCGGTCAGTCCCGCGAGCGGACCCAGCCGTCCGCCTCGATCCGGGCCGCGTCCCGGGCCCGCCGCTCGTCGAAGAGGGTGCGGCGGCCCTCGGTCACCCGCACCGCGTCGACGTAGACCCCGCGGCCCACGTACAGCGGGTCGGTGGTGTACCGCCACCGCAGCCGCACCCGTCCGCCGCGCCACGCGCCCAGCTCCGCGCTCAGCTCGTGCCAGACCCGGCCCGACCAGCCGCCCGCCGTCCCCTCGGGGTGCTCGACCGCCTCCTCGCCGGGGCGGCGGGTGGTGAACGGCACCGGCCGCCATTCCTCGCCGCCGGCCGAGGCTTCCAGCACCAGCGGGTCGGCGCCCGGCTCGGTGTCCCACCACAGGCCGCAGCGCAGCCGGGCCGTGCCCCCGGACAGCCGCAGCGGCGGCAGGGCCAGGGTCGCGGTGGTGTCCGAGGCCATCTGCGAGAACCAGGCGGCCCGCCCCTCGCGCGGCGCCACCGGCACGGCCCGCGCCATCCGGTCGGCCGCCGCCACCCGGGGCGCGCTGCCGGAGCGCCAGGTACGCACCGGGTGGACCGAGTTGCCGAGCACCACCAGGAACGAGTCGGTACTCGGGTCCAGGACCAGGCTCGTCCCGGTGAAACCGGTGTGCCCCGCCGACCGGGGCGTCGCCATCGCCCCCATGTACCAGTGCTGGTACAGCTCGAACCCCAGGCCGTGGGCGTCCCCGGGGAACTCCGGGGTGAAGTCCCGGAACATCAGCTCCACCGACTCCTCGCGCAGGATCCTCCTCCCGCCGTACACGCCCCCGCTGAGCAGTGTCCGCCCCAGCACCGCCAGGTCCCACGCGCAGGAGAAGACCCCCGCGTGGCCCGCCACCCCGCCCATCGCGAAGGCGTTCTCGTCGTGCACCTCGCCCCAGACCAGCCCCCGGTCCAGCCCCGACCAGGGCAGCCGGGAGTCCTCCGTGGCCGCGATCCGGGGCCGCCACGAGGCGGGCGGGTTGTAGCGGGTCCGCGCCATGCCGAGGGGCCCGGTGATCTCCTCGCGCAGCAGCACGTCCAGCGGAGTCCCCGTGACCTCCTCCAGCAGCAACTGCAGCGTGATCAGGTTCAGGTCCGAGTAGAGGTACGCGGTGCCCGGCTCCGCCACCAGCTCCTGCGCCCAGATCCGCGCCAGCCGCGCCTCGTGCGTCGGCTCCTCGTACAGCGGGACCCACGACGGGAACCCCGAGGTGTGCGTCAGCAACTGCACCACCGTCACCGCGCCCTTGCCGCCGCCCGCGAACCGCGGCAGGTACGAGGCGACCGGCGCCCCCAGCTCCAGCTCCCCGCGCTCGATCCGGCCCACCGCCAGCAGCGAGGTGAACAGCTTGGAGACCGACGCCAGGTCGAAGACGGTGTCCTCGGCCATCGGGATCCGCCGCTCCGGCGGCAGTTCCACCCCGGTGTCACTCGCCTCGTCGTACCCCTCGTAGCGCACCGCGTGCCCGATCGGCTCGTGCAGCGCCACCGTCCCGCCGCGCCCGGCCAGCAGCACCGCACCGGCGTACCAGGGGTGCGCGGGGGAGGGCTCCAGGAACCGTTCGGCCTCGGTGACCAGCTGGCGCAACTGCCCCGGGAGCAACCCGGCCCGCCGGGCGCTGCCGCGCCGCAGCGTGACCCCGCCGCCCGCCCGCGGCCCCGGCTCCGCCGGGGCGGCCGCGGCCGGACCCGCCGGGAACGGCACCAGCGCCAGCGCCCCGCCGAGCGCCAGCGCCGCCGTCCCCAGCCGCCGCCGGGAGACCCCGTCCGCCCGCTGCCCGTCCCCCGGCTCCTCGGCCATGAACCGCACCCCCTGGAAGAATCTTTCGAGATGACGTTCGACCCGTGAAACTTTTGTGTCATGACGGGCTCGTGTCAACCCTCCCCGTCGTCTCCCGTCAGACCGCCAGGCCCGCCCGTTCCCGCGCCCCCGGCAACCGGCCCACCCCACAACCCCTCGAAAGGACGAAGGTCCTGCCCCTACGGGACCAGTGGCCCAGTCACCGGCCGCGCACCCGGGCAAGGCTGGAACCAAGGAGGTCCCCATGCCGCAGCCCGCCACCCCCGCCGGACCGGCCCCCGGCCCGCGCACCGCCCCGACCGCACCCGCGCCCAGGAGTACCGCATGACCAGGCCCGTACTCGTCGGCATCGACGGCTCCGACGAGAGCCTCGACGCGGTCGCCGCCGCCGCCCGTGAGGCGGCCGACCGGGGCTGCCCGCTGCGCATCGTCCACGCCTTCATCTGGCCGATGCTCCACGTCCAGCTCACCGCCTCCGCCCTCGGCCCCACCGAGGGCGGCCTCCTCAACCAGGCCAGGACCTTCCTCGACGAGGCGGTCGCCCGCGCCGAGGCCACCGTGCCGGGCCTGGAGACCGACCCCGAACTCGTCACCGGCGAGGCCCTCTCCGTCCTCGCCGCCGAATCCCGCGACGCCGTCCTCACCGTCGTCGCCAGCCGCGGCCTCGGCGGCTTCAGCAGCCTCCTCCTCGGCTCCACCGCCGTCCACCTCGCCGCCCACGGCGAGAGCCCGGTCCTCGTCCTGCGCGGCCGCCCCGACCCCCAGGGCCCCGTCGTCCTCGGCCTCGACGGCTCCCCGCAGGCGGACGGCGCCGTCGGCTTCGCCTTCGCCACCGCCTCCCGCCGCGCCGCACCCCTGGTCGCCCTCCACGCCTGGAGCAACTGGACCCAGCCCGCCCACCGCAACCCCGGCGAACCGATGCCCCTCGTCACCGACCTGGACCGGCTCCAGGACGACGAGCAGCGCCTGCTCGCCGAGGCCCTCGCCGGCTGGCAGGCCCGCTACCCCGAGGTCAAGGTCGAACGCCGCCTGCTGCGCTCCCGCACCCGCCCCGCCCTCATCGAGGCCAGCCGCACCGCCCAGCTGATGGTGGTCGGTGCCCGCGGCCGCGGCGGTTTCGCCGGACTGCTCCTCGGCTCCGCCAGCCAGGCCCTCCTCCACCACGCCGACTGCCCCGTCGCCCTCATCCGCGACGTCCCCGCGGACAGCTGAGCCCGCGCGGCGCGCCCCCCCGCCTCCGGGAACGCGCCGCGCCGCTCTTGACCCACCCGCCCGGGCGGGCCGAGGATCACGCCATGACGGCACCCCACGGCAACACCGTCGACGGAGTCCTGCGCCGCAGCGCCCGCCGCACCCCGCGCGCCACCGCCCTGCGCTACGCCGACCGCGTCTGGAGCTACGCGGAACTCGACGGCGCCGTCTCGGCCGCCGCGCACGTCCTCGCCGCCCGCGGCCTCGCCCCGGGCGACCGTGTCGCCGCCTACGGCCACAACTCCGACGCGTACCTCATCGGCTTCCTCGCCTGCTCCCGCGCCGGACTCGTCCACGTGCCCGTCAACCAGAATTTCACCGGCGCCGACCTCACCCACATCCTCACCAGCTCCGGCAGCCGCACCGTCCTGGCCGACCCCGCCCTCGCCGGGCGCCTCCCCGACGGCACCGACGTCCTGCCGCTGCGCGACACCGGCGACTCGCTGCTCGCCCTGCTCGCCGAGGCACCCCCGTACGACGGCCCCGAACCCGGCCCGGACGCCGTCGCGCAGCTCCTCTACACCTCCGGCACCACCGCCCTGCCCAAGGGGGCGATGATGAGCCACCGCGCCCTCGTCCACGCCTACACCAGCGCCCTGCACACCCTCGGCCTGAGTTCCGAGGACCGGCCCCTGCACACGCTGCCGCTCTACCACTCGGCGCAGATGCACGTCTTCCTCCTGCCCTACCTGGCCGTGGGAGCCGACAACACCGTCCTCGACGCCCCCGACCCCGAGACCGTCCTCGGCCTGGTCGAAGCGGGCCGCGCCGACTCCCTCTTCGCCCCGCCCACGGTCTGGATCGCCCTCTCCCAGCACCCGAGCTTCGCCACCCGCGACCTGACCGTCCTGCGCAAGGCCTTCTACGGCGCGTCGATCATGCCGGTCCCCGTCCTGGAGCGGCTCCGCGCCCGCCTGCCGGAGCTCGCCTTCTTCAACTGCTTCGGGCAGAGCGAGATCGGCCCGCTCGCCCTGGTCCTCGGTCCCGACGAGCACGAGGGGCGCATGGACTCCTGCGGCAGGCCCGTCCTCTTCGTGGAGGCCCGCGTCGTGGACGAGGAGGGCGAAGAGGTCCCCGACGGCACCCCCGGCGAGATCGTCTACCGCTCCCCGCAGCTCTGCGACGGCTACTGGGGCCTGCCCGAGGAGAGCGCGGAGGCCTTCCGCGGCGGCTGGTTCCACTCCGGCGATCTCGCCGTCCGCGACGAGGACGGCTACTTCACCGTCGTCGACCGGCTCAAGGACGTCATCAACTCCGGCGGCGTCCTGGTCGCCTCCCGCCAGGTCGAGGACGCCCTCTACACCCACCCCGCCGTCGCCGAGACCGCCGTCGTCGGCCTCCCCGACGAGAAGTGGATCGAGGCCGTCACCGCCGTCGTCGTCACCCGCGCCGACACCACCGAGGCCGAACTCCTCGCCCACACCCGCGCACGCCTCGCCGCCTTTCAGACACCCAAGCGGATCGTCTTCACCGACACCCTCCCGCGCAACGCCAGCGGCAAGATCCTCAAACGCGAACTCCGCGACCGCCTCGGCTGACCACCGGGCCCCCGTCCCCGGGGCCACTCGGCGGCGACACGGGACCAAGGACCCTGCCTTCCGGCCCCCGACTGCGCGAAGCTGGCAGCGGAACCAGCCGCACCACCGCTGCGCCCCGGAGGCGAGAGAACCATGAGCACCCTGCCTGTCATCGCGGCCGTCGACGGATCGGAGGACAGCACCCGGGCCCTGGAGTGGGCCCTCACCGAGGCCCGCCTGCGCGAGGCGCCCCTGCGCGTCGTCCACGCCGTCCGCACCGCCGCCCCGCGCGGCGCCGAACCCCCCGCCGGAGCCGACGCCCCCGACAGTTCCGTCATCGTCCAGACTCGCGAAGCCCTCGCCGGACGCACCGGACTGCCGGAGCTCTCCTTCGCCACCCTCGACTCCAGCGCCGCCTCGATCCTGCCCGGCCTCGGCGCCGAGGCCCAGCTCCTCGTCCTCGGCTCACGCGGCCGCGGCGGCTTCGCCAGCCTCCTCCTCGGCTCCAACGGCATGGCCTGCGCCCGCGACGCCGACAGCCCCGTCGTCGTCGTGCCCCGCCCCGGCCGCGAGGTCCACACCGACGCACCGGAACCCGCGCCCGGCGCCCGCGTCGTCCTCGGCATGTCCGCCGAGTTCCCCGACCCCGAGGACCCGGGCCCCGACCCGGCCCTCGCCTTCGCCTCCCGCGAGGCCGCGCTGCGCTCCGCCCGGCTGCACGTCGTCTGCGCCTACCCCTGGCCCCTCGTCGCCTGGGCCGCCGCCGGAGAGTTCGTGCCCACCGCCGCCGACCAGGAGGCCGCCGAGGCCGAGTGCCGCCAGCTGGTCGCCGAGCGCATCGCCACCCTGAAGGAGACCTTTCCCCAGGTGACCGTGGACGCCGAGGTCGCCGCGGGCGACGCCGCCGGCCACCTGGTCGCCGCGGCCCGCGGCGCCGAACTGGTGGTCGTCGGCCGCCACCGCCCCCGCGCCTTCTCCCCCGTACGGATGCTCGGCTCCGTCACCCACGCCGTCCTCCTGCACGCCCCCGCACCGGTCGCCGTGGTGCCCACCGCGCAGGAGCTGGCGGAGGCCGCCGCGGCCTCCGGCGAGGACGCCGCCTGAACCCCGGCCCGCGCCCGGCCCGGCGGGGCGCGGGCCCTATCCTCCCGCCATGCACCCCGAACACGACCTCGGCCGCCTCCTCGCGGGCCTGAGCCCCGAACGCCACCCGGGCGCCTACGTCTACGCCACCCTCCCCGAGGACCAGCCCCTGCCCGCCGGACTCGACCCCGTCGTCACCGTCCGCGAACCGGAAGGGCGCACCCTCGTCGTCACCCGCGAGGAGGCCCACGCCCACGGCCTCACCTCCACCTACCCGGCCGGGTGGATCACCCTGCGCGTCCACTCCGCGCTGGACGCCGTCGGCCTCACCGCCGCCGTCTCCGCCCTCCTGGCCGACGCCGGGATGAGCTGCAACGTCGTCGCCGGTTTCCACCACGACCACCTCTTCGTCCCCGAGGCCCGGGCCGACGAGGCCGTCACCCTGCTGCGCACGGCCGCCGCCCGCTGAGCGGCCCGTGCCCCCCGGCACCGCCCGCCGCGCGGCGCCGCCGTGCACGTACCATGGCGGCATGTCCTTCCTCCGCCGCCGCAGCGCCGCCACACCAGCGGGCCCGGACTTCGACGTCCTGGCCATGGACCCCGAGGACTGGCCGGGCAATCTCGGCGCGGGGCTGCTGCCCGCGCCCGACGGCTCCTGTCAGGGCGTCTTCCTGCGGTACGACCTGTTCGGCGGCCGCGGACCCGCGATGATCATCGGCAACCTCCCGCAGGGATCGCCCGCCCGCGATCTTGCCGACAAGCAGCCCCCGTTCGAGGTCTCCCAGCTCCTCCTCGCCCTGGACAACGAGGAGGAGGTCGAGGTCGTCGACACCGAGGACGTCCCCGTGATGCAGGGCGACAACCTCCTGATCGTGCGCCGCGTCAAGCTTTCGGAGAGCCGCGTCTCCTGCGTCCAGTTCGACCGCAGCGACAACGTCCTGGTCACCGTCGCCGCCTGGGACCGCCCCATCAGCGACGACCTGTACGCCCTCCTCAAGCCGCTGCCCGCCGAACTCTTCCAGCAGGGCTGAGCCACCCGCACACCACACCGGCCGGGAACCGCAGCGGCGGTCCCCGGCCGGAGCCGTCTCGCGGTACGCCTCAGCGCCGCGCCGCCCGCACCACCACGTCGGCCGCCCGCACATAACCGACCCGGTGCCCGTACTGGACCTGGTAGTACTGCTCCGCACCCCGCACCACCGTGTGACCGGCGGTGTCGAAGGCCGGCGCGAAGTAGTACTCGCCCGGCACGCGCCCGCCGGACACGTATCGCTGGCCCGCCGCGATCGTGTACGGCAGCGGCACGATCTCCTGCGGGGTGACGCCCGCCGGGTACGCCTCCTTCTCCGGGTACGCCCTGCCGTACACCGGGGCCTCCGCCAGGCCCGGCCTCGGCGTCAGCACCCGGCCCGCGGTCGGCACCGCCACCGGCGCCCTGCGCGGGTTCTTGAACCAGGCCTTCTGCCCGAGGTACCAGATGGCAGTCCACTCGCCCCGCCGCTCCGCCACCGCGTAGCTCTGACCGGCCGAGACCCGCGACCCCAGGTCGTTGACGTCGATGGTCGACGGCGAACCGTCCGGGCGCAGCCCGATGTCCTGGACCAGCGGCGCGTCCTCGCGCGGCTCGGTGTGGACCCGCACCGCGCTGGAGCCGTGCGGCGCGCACGGCTCGCCGGCCTTCTCGCAGCCGGTGAACTCCGGGCGGTTCCTCGCGTAGTCGGGCGCGATGGTGACCAGTTCGGCGTTCTTCCCCGCCGACGCCTTCAGCGGCGCCCCGAGCAGCGCGAAGTAGTGCTGCCAGTCCCAGTACGGGCCCGGGTCGGTGTGCATCCCCGGGATCGTCTCGGGAGTGGTCCCCGGCACCGTGTCGTGCCCGAGGACGTGCTGCCGGTCCAGCGGAATGTCGTACTTCTTCGCCAGGTACGACACCAGCCGCGCCGAGGTCCGGTACATCGCCTCCGTGTACCAGGCGTCCGGGTCGGCGAGGAAGCCTTCGTGCTCCAACCCGATCGACTTGGCGTTGGTGTACCAGTTGCCCGCGTGCCAGCCCACGTCCTTGGCCCGCAGATGCTGGGCGATGTGGCCGTCCGTGGATCGCAGCGAGTAGTGCCACGACACGTACTCCGGGTCCTGCACCAGCTCCAGCGTGGTGTCCCAGGTCGCCTCGGTGTCATGGATGACGATCGAGTCGATCCGGGAACTGCGCGGCCGGTCCGCCTTGTCGTGGTTGCCGTAGTCACCCTCCCCGAACTTCTCGTACGGCGCGGGCAGCCACTCGCACGAGACGGTACGCGGGCACTCCACCGCGCCCTGCCCGCCACCCTCGCGCAGACCGAGCCCGGCCGTCTGCGCGGCGTCCGGCACCGCCCCCGGCTGCGGAGCGAGAACCACTCGCAGGCCGCTGTCGGTGGTCCGGGCCTCGCCGGAGCGCAGCACCGAGAAGACCTCGTCGGCGTAGGCGGCGGCGGTCCGCCGGTCCTCCGCTCCGGAGAACGCCGCCACCGCGCCGTACCAGTCGGCCGGGTCCTCGCCCGCCCGCGCCCCGCGCTCCCGCTGGGCCTCGGCCAGCAGCGCGGCACCACCGCGGATGTTGGCGGCCGGGTCGCTCCGCAGCCGCTCGGCGGGCAGCCCGCTCAGGCGCGCCGCCTCCCGCAGCGTCGTCAGCCGCTCCGGCAGCTCCTCGGCGGCCGAGGGCAGCACCGGCTCGGGGGTGCGGGCCGGACGGGAGGCGTCGCCGCGGGCGTCCTCGCCGTGCTCCCCGTGGTGGCCCGTCGACCGGGCCAGCGCCGTGCGGGCGTCGGTCAGGTGCATCGGCCCGTAGCCGCCGGTGACGCTCGGCCTGCCCTGGTGCGTGTCCCACCGCGACTGGAGGTAGGCCACGCCCAGCAGCACGCTCTCGGGCACCCGGTACTCGCGGGCCGCCGCCGCGAACGCGCCCTGGAGACCGTCGGCGGGGTCGCCAGGGGCGGGAGCGGGGGCGGCGCCCAGCAGCGGCAGGACCAGCGCTGCGCCGGCCAGCGCCGTCAGCCCGGTCCTGCGGGCTCTGCGCCCGCCCGCGCCGACGAGAGCAGGGACGTTTCTTCGCACAGGGCCTCCTGGGAAGGGGCCGCGCGTCGCCCGGGACGCGCGGAACAGCGGGAGCCCGGACCGGGGCGCGTACGTGATCACCGAGGCGGGGCGTGGACCAGTGGTACCGGCTTGACGATGATCCGTCAACAGCCCTGTGGTGGCGCCGGTTCGGCGGATGGCGCGCCCTCGCCGTCACCCTCCCGCACCCTTTCCGGGCCCTCCCCCTCCCGCCGGGGGCGCGTCACGGGAATAGACCTCTGCCGCTCGGTACCCGGCGTTCCGTCGCCCGGGAAGCACCGACTCGGTCCGCCCCTGCCCCGGGGCGGACCGCGCTCGGTCGCGAGGCCCGGTCAGCGGGTCCCGACCGCCGCCCGCACCGCACGGCGGACCATCGCCCAGTCGTCGTGCAGGCGGCGCAGCAGCAGCCGCTGCTCCTCGCCGGCCGGAGCGGCACCCGCACGGGCCGGGCCCGCCGGAGTCTCCCGCATGCTCCGCTGCACCGCCGACTCGCAGGCCCGGATCTCCCGGGTCAGCACCAGCATGAGGTTGACCAGGAAGGCGTCGCGCGCCGCCGGGCCGCTGCTCTGGGCGAGGTGGCTGATCTGCTGACGTGCCATCGGGGCGTCCCCGACCACCGTCCACAGCGTCGCCAGGTCGTACCCGGGCAGGTACCAGCCGGCCTGCTCCCAGTCGACCAGGACCGGGCCGGCGGGGGAGAGGAGGATGTTGGACAGCAGGGCGTCCCCGTGGCAGAACTCGCGGGTGCCGACCCGGCCCGCGGAGCGGGCGATGCCGTGCAGCAGCTTCTGGAGGTCACCGAGGTCGCGGTCGGTGAGCAGCCCCAGCGCGTGGAAACGCGAGATCCGCTCCGCGTAGTCCAGCGGCGCGCCGAACATCCTGGTCGGCGGGCGCCACTGGTTGAGGCGGCGCACCGCGCCGAGCACGGCCCGCAGGTCGGCCGCGGGCGGTGCCTCCACCGGGTGGCGCTGGAGCGCCGCCGCCCGGCCGGCCATCCGCTCGATCACCAGCGTCCCGTTGTCCGGGTCGGCCGCGACCAGCCGCGGGACCCGCACCGGCGGGCGGTGCCGGACGAACGAACGGTACGTCGCTATCTCGTGCCTGATCCGCTCCGCGCGTTCGGCCGACTGATCCACCGAACACTTGGCGACCGCGGTGGTGCGCCCGCTCGTCCCGACCAGCAGGACGGAACGCGGGCTGCGCCGCAGCACCTGGACGGGGTGGAACTCCGGGCAGACGCGGTGTACGGCGGCGACGGCCGCCCGCAACTGCGCTCCCTGCGGGCCGGACAGGTCCAGCCTTCCGCTGAGAGGTGGTGTGCCGAGCCCCGGTACGCGTCGGGTCCGACCGGAGGCGAGCACTGTGGCCGCAGGGCGCGCGGGGTCGAGGTACGGGCCGCCGCCCGGCGGGTTGGCTTCCCTCGCCCGAGGCGGGCGGGTGCTGAGCGGCGGCCGGGACGGGGCGGACACGGAGGACGATGCTGCGTACATGAGCCTGACAGATCCCTTCGTGTGCCTGTGAGGTACGCGCCCACCCGGCCCGGTCACCGGGCCGCACCCTGGGGAGTGCGGGGGACGGCCACCGGGTCGGGGAGGCGCATATCTACCTGACACCCGCCAGCCGGTGGCACACCATCTGGCGCACCCTGGCGAACCCTGGCGAATAGTCGCTCAGCAACTGACAGGGGGCTACTGTCAACTCAGCCGAGAACCTGGGGGCTTGACGTGAGCGGACAGACCAACACCCGCCTTGCGGACCACTTCGGCCTGACCGGCTGGTCCAAGGGGGAACTCGCCCGGCTCGTGAACCGGCAGGCGGCGGCCATGGGCCACCCCCAGCTGGCGACCGACACCTCGCGGGTCCGGCGCTGGATCGACATGGGAGAGATCCCGCGCGACCCGGTGCCCACGGTGCTGGCGGCCCTGTTCACCGAGCAACTCGGCCGTGTCGTGACCATCGAGGATCTCGGTCTGGTTCGACGCGGGCGCACGGGGAAAAGACGGCCCGGTGGGAGCGCGGAGCGCTCCGACGGCGTGCCATGGGCGCCCGAGCGAACGGCTGCGGTCCTCACCGAATTCACGGGAATGGACCTCATGCTCAACCGACGAGGCTTGATGGGCGCGAGCGCCGCGCTCACCGCGGGCTCCGTGCTCACCACCGCCATGTACGACTGGATCCAGGCCGATCCGGCACCCCCCTCCACCCTCCCGGGCCCGCGCGGCGGCTACGCCGACCAGGCCGGCTTCGACCGGTACGAGGCGGCCCCCGTCGGCTCGCAGGAGGTCGCCGAACTCGAACACTCCGTCGACATCTTCCGCGCCTGGGACGCCTCCCGGGGCGGCGGCCTCCAGCGCAAGGCCGTGGTCGGCCAGCTCAACGAGGTGGGCGGGATGCTCTCCTACCGCCACCCCGACCACCTCCAACGCCGCCTGTGGGGCGTGGCCGCCAACCTGGCCGTGCTGGCCGGGTGGATGTCGCACGACGTGGGCCTGGAGCCCACCGCGCAGAAGTACTTCGTGATCGCCACCCACGCCGCCCGTGAGGGCGGTGACCGTCCCCGCGCCGGCGAAGCGCTCTCCCGCGCCGCCCGCCAGATGGTCCACCTGGGCCGCCCCGACGAGGCGCTCGACCTGATGAAGCTCGCCAAGACCGGCTCCGGCGAGGAGGCCCTGCCCCGCACCCGCGCCATGTTCCACACCATCGAGGCGTGGGCGCAGGCGGCGATGGGGCGCGGCCAGGCCATGCGCCGCACCCTCGGCGAGGCGGAGACCCTCTTCGTCTCGGACCGCGGCGGCACGGAGCCGCCCAACTGGATGCAGATGTTCGACGAGGCCGACCTCCACGGCATGCAGGCGCTCGCCTACCGCACTCTGGCCGAGCACGAGCCGGCGGCGGCCCAGCAGGCCGAGCACCACGCCAAGGTCGCCCTGGAGCTGCGCGCGGAGCAGCGCGAGCGGTCGAAGATCTTCGACCACCTCTCCCTAGCCTCCGCCTGCTTCATCGCCGACGACCCGGAGCAGGCCGACCGGTACGCCCGGCTGGCGCTGGCGTCGATGAGCGACAACTCCTCCCACCGCACCTGGGACCGGCTGCGGGAGATGTACCGGCTCACCGCGCAGTACGCGGGTTACCCGAAGATCGAGACCCTCCGCGAGGAGATCAAGATGGTCATGCCGAGCCCGAGCCGGCGCGCCGCCCCGGCCTGACCGCCCCGCTCAGCGCGGCGACCCCGCCAACACCCCGTCGTTCCACCCGCCCTGACGGCGTGGCGGACCGGGGGGTCTCACCGGTGCCCGGCTCGTACGGGTGCCCGGACGCCGCTCCGGCATGCCCCGGAAGCTCAGCCGTTCCCGGCTGCCTGGGAACCGGCGCCGGTCCGGAGGGTGACCACCCGTGCTGCTCCGCGCCGCCCGTCTCCGGCGTGGTCCGCGGCGCCGGCGAGCGCCTGGACCGCCAGCTCCGCGCAGGCGTCGGCGTCGAGGTGCGGTCCGAGGCCGGGGGAGAGGCCCAACAGTGCGCCGGTGGCCCGGTCGTGCTCCGCAGACGGGTCTGCCTCAGGGTGGCCGCCCGTGGTGTGCAGGAGCAGCAGGTCCCCGGGGAGCAGCCGCTCCTGAAGGCCGCCGGGATCCAGCGGAAGGACCGCGCCGCCACGGTGGAGCAGGGGGGCGGGGTGGCTGCCGGTGCGGCCCCAGGCCAGGGTGGAGCTCACCGGGTCGTGGACGCAGCACAGGGCGGGGCCGATCCGGTCCGGCCCTTCGGCGCAGAGCAGCGCGGCCGCCAGCTCCAGCGCGTCACCGGGCTCCTCACCCCCGGCGACCAGGCCGCGCAGGGTTCCCACCAGGAGGTCGCGGCCGACCGGCGGCCGGCGGTCACCCGTCGCCAGCAGGGTGCGGCCGTCCGGCAGGGACAGAACGTCGCACCAGGTGCCGTCCTCCTCCGCACCGGGACCCGGCGGCAGATGCCGTATCGCCGTCGTGGTCCTCCTGCCTGGGACGGCGTCGGCCGGCGGCGGGGGAACGGGGGCGACGACGCCGGTGCGTCCGACCGGTGTCCCGGCGCCGGTGACGTCGCGGAGCACCGCCCGCATGGAGGCGGTGGAGCCGTGCGCGTCGAGGACCGGGGCCCCGCTCATGTGCAGGGTGCGGACGGTGCCGTCTCCGCCCACCACCCGGAAGGCGCCGTCCAGCGGCCGGCCGTCGATCAGGCAGTCGGTCACCATCGCGGTGAGCAGCGGCTGGTCCTCGGGAAGAAGTAAGGAGGGAAGTTCGTCCAGCGACAGGGCACGCGACCCCTCGTCCCGGCCGAGGACCCGGTACAGCTCCGGCGACCAGCACACCGCGTCGGTGAGCAGGTCCCACTCGGCGCTGCCCTCGGTGGCCTCCCGGCCCTCGGGGGCAGCCGGCTGCTCCGGCTCGGGCAGACCCCCGCTGAGCCGCCCGAGATGCCCGCCGACATCGTCCAGCTGCCGCAGCGCCAGGTCGTAGAGTGCCCGGCGGCGCGGCGGATCGGGCTCGCCGCCCCCCGCGTCCTGCCGTACGGCGTCCAGGGCGCCCCGCAGCCGCCGCGTCCCGTCGATCAGCGCCCGTACCGAGCCGTGCACGGACGGCTCGGGTGCGGGGTGGACCGAGGAGCGCGAGGACATACGGACTCCGATACGAGGGCGGCACGGCCGGCGGCCGACGGTGGGGCCGGGTACGACTGTCGCACAGGGCCCGCCGACCCGTGAGCGATTCGGCAATACTCGATGCGATGGTGCTCCTGGCATATGCCGGAAGCCCGACGAGGGGCACCGAGCGCCGTTCGCGCGGCCGCGCGCGGCCCGCGCCACCGCCGGCGGCCGCCGGACGTCGCGGTCGCCTCCGACGTATGGCCGCAACCGCCCGCCGCCCATAACTTCCTGGTATGGCCTGGAGTTGCGTCACCTGCGGACCGTACGGGCCATCGCCGACGAAGGCAGCCTCACCCGCGCGGCCGCCGCCCTCGGCCTCGCCCAGCCCGCCCTCTCCAGCCAGTTGGGGCGCATCGAGAAGGCCCTCGGCGGTTCCCTCTTCGACCGCGACCCCACCGGGGCCCGCCCCACCCTGCTCGGCGAACTCGTCCTGGAACGCGCCCGCGTCGTCCTCCCCGCCATGCGCGGACTCCAGGAGGACGCCGTCCGCTTCGCCGACTCCTGGAACCGCATCCGCCGTTTCCGCCTCGGCGCCACCCACGGACCGCTCCTCGGCGCCCTCGTCGACCGCCTCGCCGCCGCCGAACCCACCGCCCCGTCTCCACCCACACCTCCTGGTCGGTGGAGGAGATCAGCTCCCTGCTCGTCGCGGGCCGCCTCGACCACGCCCTCATCGGCGTCTGCGGCGAGAGCAGCCCGCCACGCGAGGCCGACCTCGTCTGGCAGGTCGTCGGCGTCGACCCCGTCTTCGTCAGGCTCCCCGAGGGCCACCCCCTCGCCGACGAGGACGAGATCCCCCTCGCCCGCCTCTCCCGCGAGGCCTGGACCGACGTCCCCGGCGACGGCTGCTTCGCCGACTGCTTCGCCGCCGCCTGCGCCCGCGCCGGATTCACCCCGCTCTCCGTCTTCGAGACCGACACCGCCTCCTGCGTCCACCTCGTCCAGGTCGGCCGCGCCGTCGGCCTCTGCCGCGCCACCTTCCCGCCCACCCCCGGCCTCGTCACCCGTCCCCTGGCCGGAGCCCCGCTGAGCTGGCGCCACCTCCTGGGCCTCCACCCCGGTTCACCCGCCGCCGGGGCCGCGGCGCCGTCCTCGGCCACGCCCGCGCCGCCTACCGCGAGGCCGCCGCACACAGCGACAGCTACCGCGCCTGGCTCGCCGCCCACCCCCGCTTCGGATCGCCCCCCTGACCCCCGCACCGCGCCCCGCCGCCGCGTATGGTCCGACCAGTACCAGCCGTGCCCGGCCCGCCACGCCGGACACACCGCACGACCGGCCGGGCACCGCCGCCCGGCCACGGAAGGGACCCCCATGCCGGAGCCCGCCGGCACCGCCCCGGACGCGGCCACCGCCAGCCCCTGGCTGAAGCTGCTCGCCGAAGGCGCCCCGCTCGCCGCCCTGGAAGCGTGCCGCCACCGCCTCGTCGCGGCCGGACCGCCCGAGACCCACCCGGCCGTCGAGGCCGAGGCACGGCGCGCCCTGCACGTCCACGCCCTCCTGGAGGCCCGCACCCGGCAGGCCGCCGAGACCGCCGTCCTCAACGACCTGGCCCGCCGCCTCGCCGCCCTGCACGCACCCCAGGACGTCCTCGACGAGGTCGCCGCCCAGGCCCGCCGCCTCCTCGGCACCGACCTCTCCTACATCATGCTCGCCCAGGACGACGCGGCCCTGCGCATCGAAGTGGTCGACGGCTCCATCGGCTCCGCCCTGCGCGGCGTCGAACTCGCCCGCGGCGTCGGCCTCGGCGGCCTCGTCGTCCGTACCGGACAGCCCCACTGGTGCGCCGACTACCTCCACGACGACCACCTCACCCACGCTGCCACCGTCGACGCCGCCGCCGCGGGCGAACAGCTCCGCGGCATCCTCGGCGTCCCCCTGCGCGTCGGCGAGGAGACCATCGGCGTCCTCCTCGTCGCCCAGCGCGTCCCCCGCACCTGGACCGACCACCAGACCGGGCTGCTCACCGCGCTCGCCGCGCACGCCGCCCTCGCCCTGCACAACGCCGAACTCTTCGACCGCCACCAGCGCACCACCGCCGAACTGCGCCGCCGCGCCGAGGCCGACCGCCGCGCCGTCGCCCTCCACCAGCGGCTCACCCACATCGTCCTCGGCGGCGCCGGGCTCCACGCCGTCACCGACGCGCTCCGTGACGCCCTCGGCGCCGGGATCACCGTCCTGGACGCCCACGACACCGCCCTGCCCACCGGCGCCGCCGACCCCGGCCCGCACGCCCTCGCCACCGCCCTGGCCGCCGACACCGGCCCGCCCGCCTCCTGCTTCACCGGCCCCGCCGACCGCGCCACCCGGCTGCGCGACACCCCCGACGGCCACTGGGCCCTCGCCCCCGTCGTCGTCGCCGACGAGTACGCGGGCTGCGTCGTCGCCCGCCACCACCGGCCCTTCGACGCCAACACCGTCCGCTCCCTGGAGACCGGCGCCACCGTCATCGGCCTCGTCCTCGCCTCCGAACGCGCCGCCACCGAGGCCGAGCGCCGCGTGAGAGGCGAGTACCTCACCGCCCTCCTCGACGGCACCACCGACGACGCCGTCCTCACACGCCGCGCCCGCTCCGGCGGCATCGACCCGGCCGCCGTCCGCACCGTCCTGGTCCTCGACGGCCCGCACGCCGGAACCGCCGCCGCCCGCGCCGCCCGGCACGGCCACGGCTGGTCGCTCGAGTACGCGGGCCTCGGCGTCGCCCTGCTCCCCGCCACCCCCGCCGACGCCCGCGACCGCGCCGCCCGCGAACCCGCCACCGCCGTCGCCGCCCGCGCCGACGGCACCGTCGCGTCCATCCGCGCCGCGCACCGCCGCGCCCGCTCCGGCATCCGCCTGCTGCACGCCCTCGGCCGCACCGGCGCCAGCGCCGACAGCGACGAACTCGGCATCTACGAAGCCCTCTTCGGCGGCGCCGGGGACGGCACCCTCGACCGCTTCGTCACCGCCACCATCGGCCCCCTCGCCGCCCACGACCGGGACCACGGCACCCGCCTCACCGAGACCCTCGACGCCTACCTCGCCCACACCGCCCGGCACACCGCCACCGCCGAGGCCCTGCACATCCACCCCAACACCCTCTACCAGCGGCTCGCCCGGATCAGCACCGTCCTCGGCGACGACTGGAAGGAGCCCGGCCGCGCCGTCGAGGTCCAGTGGGCCCTGCGCCTGCACCGCCTCAGCGACCGTCTCGCCGCCTCCGGCCCGGACCCCGAGCAGGACCGGACCCCTGGCCCCGGCACGCCGACGGGGGCCCGCGGCCAGGACTGACCGGCCCCCGCGGACCCCCGTACGCACCGCCGCGGCTCACCCCTGCCGGTCGGCCACCACCTTGCCCGGATTGAAGATCCCCGCCGGGTCGAGCGCCGACTTCACCGCGTGGTGCATGCCGAGCACCGCCTCGCCCAGCTCCTTGTCCATCCCGCGCATCTTCAGCAGCCCCACACCGTGCTCACCCGTCACGGTGCCGCCCAGCGCGATCGCCTCGTCCAGGATCTCGTCGAAGACCAGCTGCGCCCGGGCCTTCGCCGCCTCGTCCCCGGCCTTCGTGATGATCAGCGGGTGCAGGTTGCCGTCGCCGGCGTGCGCCACGTTGGCCACGTGGACGTCGTGCCGCTCGGAGATCTCCTCGATCCGGCGCAGCATCTCCGGCAGCGCCATCCGGGGCACGCACACGTCCTCCGTCAGCAGCGGACCCAGGCGCTCCAGCGCCGGGTAGGCCAGCCGCCGCGCCTGGAACAGCGCGTCCGCCTCCTGCTGGTCGGTGGAGACCACCGCCCACCCGGCCCCGGCCTTCTCGAAGCACTCCCGCATCCGCTCCGCCTCGGCGTCGCCCTCCGCGCCGGGAGTGTCGACCCGGCCCAGCAGCACCACGTTGGCGTCGGCCGACAGCCCCATGTTCTTCCACGCGTCCACCGCCGCCAGGCAGTGCCGGTCCACCAGCTCCAGCGCCGAGGGGATGATCCCGGCCGCCGTCACCGCGCTGACCGCCTCCCCGGCGTCCACCACCGAGTCGAAGTACCCGGCGACCGTCCGCTCCAGGGGACGCGACGGGCGCAGCCGCACCGTGATCTCCGTGATCACGCCGAGCGTCCCCTCGGAGCCCACCATGAGCCCCGCCAGGTCGTACCCGGCCACGCCCTTCGCGGTCCTGCGGCCCACCCGCACCAGCTCGCCTTGGCCGTTGACCATCTCCAGCTCCAGGACGTAGTCCCGGGTCACGCCGTACTTCACGCAGCACATGCCGCCGGCGTTGGTGGCGACGTTCCCGCCGATCGTCGACCACGGCGAGCTGGCCGGGTCCGGCGGGTACCACAGGCCGTGCTCGGCGCAGGCGGCCCGCAGATCGTCGTTGACCACGCCGGGCTGCACCACGGCGTACCGCTCGTCGGTGTCGATGCGCAGGACCTGGTCCATCTCCTCGAAGGAGAGGATGACCGCGCCGTCCACGGCGTTGGCGCCGCCCGACAGGCCGGTGCCCGCACCCCGGGCGATCACCGGCACCCGGTGTTCGAGGCAGAACCGCACCACGTCCCGGACCTCATCGGCGGAGCGCGGACGGACCACGGCGAGCGGCATGCCGTACGGCGCCCACTCCGCCTCGTCGTGCTGGTAGCGGCCGAGAGCGGCCGGGTCGGTGATGACCTTCGCGGCCGGTATGCGGTCGACTGGTGCGTTCGCCACGCCGTGGCACCTCCCTGAAGAACGGAACCCCTCCATTCTCCGCCCGGTGCCCACGTCGCCCGCATGGAGGAATCTCACATGATCGCGGCCCGGTGGTGGAGAAGACCCCCACCGCCGGGCCGCACGTGTGCGCCGGTCCTCCGGTCAGCTTCCCGACTGGAGCGCCTGCCAGGTCGCCGGGCCCACGACGCCGTCCGCCTCCAGCGACTGCGCGCCCTGGTAGGCGCGG
Organism: Streptomyces sp. NPDC058373; assembly: GCF_042723275.1. Classification (NCBI taxonomy): domain Bacteria; kingdom Bacillati; phylum Actinomycetota; class Actinomycetes; order Kitasatosporales; family Streptomycetaceae; genus Streptomyces; species Streptomyces sp. NPDC058373. The sequence continues at coordinate 52,351 of NZ_JBHXJE010000043.1, forward strand.
ACCGCCTCCGCCGTGCCGGAACCGAAGCTGCCGTCCACGGCGACGGTCTTCCCCGAGGCCGCCGTCAGCGCCCGCTGCAGCCTGCTCACCGCCTCACCCGAGGAGCCGGAGCGCAGCGTCGGCGCGGTACCCGCCGAGAGCAGCGCGGTCCACGTGGCCCTCCCCACGATTCCGTCGGCCTCCAGGCCCTGGTCCTCCTGGAACGCGCGGACCGCCGACTGCGTCGACGCGCCGAAGGACCCGTCCACCGCGCCGGGCTGGTAATCCTGCTCGGTCAGCAGCCGCTGCACCGCCTTGACCTGCGGCCCGCTGGAGCCGCTGAGCTGCGTCGCGTACGAGGCGAAGGTCAGCTCGTCCACCGCCCCGCTCTCCCCGCCGACCAGCTCCATGTAATGGGTCCAGTCCCAGTTGGGGCCGGGGTCGGTGTGGTCGTTGCCGGGCACCTCGACATGGCCGAGGATGTGCGCCCGGTCCTTCGGGATGCCGTACTGGTCGCACAGGTACGCGGTGAGCGCCGCCGACGAGCGGTACATCGCCTCGGTGAACCACGCCGGGTCGTCCACGAACCCCTCGTGCTCGATGCCGAGCGACGAGGCGTTGGCGCTCCGCGCGTGGTACGCGGTGTCGGCGTCCTTGACCATCTGGGTCACCTCGCCGTCCGAGGACCGGATCACGTAGTGCGAGCTGACCTGCGCGGTCGGGTTCTGGAACCAGCTGATCGACCCCGCGTACGAGCCCTGGGTGACGTGCACGACCACCTGGCTGATCGCGGCCGAGCGCCCGGAGGCGAAGTTGCCCGCGGCGGCGGGGACCCAGCGGGCCGACGGGTAGTCCTGGCTGACCGCGGCGGGGCCGACCTCCGGCGCCTCGGGGATCTCCGGGGCCACGTCGCGGGCGGCCACCTCGACCGGCTCGCCGCCGTCGACCGAGGTACGCAGGCCGTCGGCGAGGAAGCGGTAGACGGTGTCGGCGTAGAGCCGCGCGGTGGCGGCCTCGGCGCCGCTGTACTGGGCGACCGCCGCGTACCAGGCGTCGACGTCGTCCCGCTCGGCCGCGCTCAGCCCGAGGGCGTCGGCACGGGCCCGCAGCACGGCGGCGCCGCCCAGGAGGTTGGCGCCGGTGTCGCGGCGCAGCTCGGCCGGGGACTGGCCGGTGATCCGGGCCGCCTCCTCCAGCGTGCGCAGGTCCGGGTTGCTGACCAGGTGCATCACGCCGTAGCCGTTGGCCTGGCTGGGCTGCCCGTCGTGATCGTCGAGGCGGCTCTCGCCGTATCCGACGGCGGCCAGCAGGTCGCGCGGCACGTCGTAGGTGGCGGCGGCGTGGTCGAGGGCCTCGTTGAACGGCCGGTCGGCGGGGGCGGCGAAGGCCGCCGGGGCGACGCCGGTCAGCGCCCCCGAGGCCAGCACGGTGAAGGCGGCGAGGGCCGCGGAGCGGACCCCTCGGCCCGGAACGCTGCGGCGGGGCTGCTGGCCTGCGGTCATGTGGGGGTGTCCTTCTCGTCTTCCGGGCTGCTCCGGTCCGGACGTTGTACCGGCCGCGGTGGGGGCGGGACCGGTGGACACACCGGTCCGTGCGGCGGACGGGGGGTGAGCGTGCGGCAACTGGGCTCCTCGGTCCAGGGGCGGCGGCAGTCGAACGGGTGGGGCCGTCCGGCGGCTCGCGGAGGGGCCAGCGTAGTGGCGTGATCGAGCCATGACAATGACTCCCCTGCCGTCCAACCGGGCCGCTGTATACGCGCGTTGATTCCGGCGCGGCGGCTCGGTCCCCGGACCTCAGCCGGAAGCCGGCTCGGTCGGCGCCGGAGGCCGCATCTCCACCCGGGCCGGCATGCGAGGCCGCCGCCCGTCGGTCCCCGACAAGCTCGGGACGGCCGCCCGGTCAGCCCCCCCCGGACCGCGCACAGCGCATACGCGAGAAGTGTTGACAGCACGTTACGGGCCCTGGAAACTCCGTGGGAGAGCGCTCTCCCGACAACTCACGGAGGTTGTGATGGAAAAGAGGGCAGCCCCCCGCACTCGCCGGCCCCGGGCCCTGTTACGGACCCGAGCCGCCACCCCCGACCCCACACGTCACCACCGCCCCCGCCGCCGCAGGGGCCCCCTACTCCTCTCCGTCCTGCTGGTCGCGGCCTCCCTCGGCGCCGCCGGAGCCGCGGCCGCCGTGGCTCAGGGCGCCGGCAGCCCCACCGAGGCGACGGTCCAGGCCGGCCACTCCGGCCACGCCGCCCACGCCCAGGGCCGGCCCCGCGCCGGAGGCGACGACCCCGACGGCGACGGCTACATACCGGCCCAGCCGCCGGTCACCGGCGTGGAGCCCTCCGAAGCCGAGCCGCCCCACCGGTACTTCCACGAGTTCCAGGCCAACTGCTCGGTCACCCACACCGCCCCCGACGACCCGATCGTCTTCCCGGGGCAGCCCGGGGCCTCCCACGACCACACCTTCATGGGCAACGACACCACCGACGCCCACTCCACCACCGCCTCCCTCCAGGCGGGCAACACCGCCTGCAAGGCGCCGGGGGACCGGTCCGCGTACTGGATGCCGACCCTGCTCCAGGCGGGCGAGCCCAAGATGCCCGTCGGCCCGCAGACCATCTACTACAAGTCCGGTGTCACCGACTACACGAGCGTCCGGCCCTTTCCCACCGGGCTGCGCTACGTGGTCGGCAGCCCCCTGCAGACCAAGGAGGAGTTCCGCAACCACCCCGGTTTCGTCGAGGGCTGGGAGTGCGGAGAGAGCTACTTCAACGACAACATCCCCGACCACTGCCCGAGCTACAGCCAGCTCGACATCCGCTTCCAGGCCCCGAGCTGCTGGGACGGACAGCACCTCGACACCCCCGACCACCAGGCCCACATGGCCTATCCGCTGGTGAAGGCGGGCACCAACAACAACGTCTGCCCCACCAGCCACCCGGTGGCCCTGCCGATGATCGAGTTCAAGATGGCCTTCCCGGTCAACGGTGATCTCACCGACGTCGAACTCGCCAGTGGAGAGGGCTACTCCTTCCACTACGACTTCTTCAACGCCTGGGACGAGCCCACCCTCAAGGCGATGGTCGACCACTGCATCGTCGGCGCCCTCCAGTGCGACGCACGCGGCTACGACGAGACCAACCCCGACCAGGGCGCCGTCCTCGACGAGGAGTACGAACTCCCCGCCTGACCCGGCCGGGCCGCACGCTCCCGCCCGGGAACGCGCGCGCCCACCTGATGGAGCGCTCTCCCGCAGCGCCCCGCCCCATACGCGACACGGGGGCGGCAGCCCCACCCCCGCCCCACGGCGGCGGGCACGCACCGCGCCCGCCGCCGCCACCCGCACCGAGCCCAGTCCCAGGAGGACCCGCATGCCCCCCACCCCCCGGCCGACGGCGCCACGGCGCCCCCGTCGCGCCTCGTCCCCGCTGCGCCGCCTCGTGGCCCCCGCCGGAGCGGGCCTGCTCGCCGTCGGCCTGCTCACCCTCCCCGCCCAGCAGGCGGCCGCCGCGGACGACGTGGTCGCCGTCACCGGGAGCCAGGGCGACTGGGAACTCACCGTCAACGGCGCCCCCTACCAGGTCAAGGGCCTCACCTGGGGCCCGTCTGCCGCCGAGGCCGCCGAGAAGCTCCCCGACGTCGCCTCGATGGGCGTCAACACCATCCGCACCTGGGGCACCGACGCCAGCAGCAAGCCCCTGCTCGACGCCGCCGCCGACAACGGCCTGCGCGTCGTCGCCGGGTTCTGGCTCCAGCCCGGCGGCGGCCCCGGCTCCGGCGGCTGCGTCGACTACCTCACCGACACCGCGTACAAGAACGAGATGCTCACCGAGTTCCCCAAGTGGGTCGACACCTACAAGAGCCACCCCGGTGTGCTGATGTGGAACGTCGGCAACGAATCCGTCCTCGGCCTCCAGAACTGCTACAGCGGCGACGCCCTGGAGCAGCAGCGCGACGCCTACACCAGCTTCGTCAACGACGTCGCCAAGAAGATCCACGAGGTCGACCCCAACCACCCCGTCACCTCCACCGACGCGTGGACCGGCGCCTGGCCCTACTACCAGCGCAACGCCCCCGACCTCGACCTGTACGCCGTCAACGCCTACAAGGACGTCTGCGGCGTCCGCTCCGCCTGGGAGCAGGGCGGCTACGACAAGCCGTACATCATCACCGAGGCCGGACCGGCGGGGGAGTGGGAGGTACCCGACGACGCCAACGGGCGGCCCGAGGAGCCCACCGACCAGGAGAAGGCCGAGGGCTACACCGACGCCTGGGACTGCGTCACCGGCCACGACGGCGTCGCCCTCGGAGCGACCCTCTTCCACTACGGCGAGGAGGACGACTTCGGCGGCGTCTGGTTCAACCTGCTGCCCGGCGGTGAGAAGCGCCTCTCCTACTACGCCGTCAAGGGCGCCTACGGCGGCGACACCTCCGGCGACAACACCCCGCCGGTCATCTCCGCCCTCGACGTCGACGGCGACGCCACCGCCGTCCCCGGCGGCCGCGAGCTGACCATCGAGGCCCCGGCCACCGACCCGGACGGCGACGCGCTGGAGTACCAGGCGTACGCCGGCAGCATGTACATCGACGAGAACAAGGCCCTCGTCCCACTGGAGACCGCCGACCACGGCGGCGGCCGGCTCACCGTCACCACCCCGGACCGCCCCGGCGTCTGGAAGCTCTACGTCAAGGTCCGCGACGGCCACGGCAACGTCGGCATCGAGACCCGCTCGCTCGGGATCATCGCCCCGCCGGTCGACGGCACCAACGTCGCCCTCGGCAAGGAGGCCACCGCCTCCTCCTTCCAGGAGTCCTACGGCGACTGCCCCTGCCCCGCCTCCAACGCGGTCGACGGCAACGCCACCAGCCGCTGGTCCAGCGACTGGAGCGACCCCCAGTGGCTGAGCGTCGACCTCGGTGAGCGCACCGACTTCCACCACGTCCAGCTCCAGTGGGAAGCCTCGTACGCCAAGGCGTACACCGTCCAGGTCTCCGACGACGGGGAGAACTGGACCACCGTCCACGAGGTCACCGACGGCAACGGCGGCGTCGACGACATCGAGGTGGACGCCGCCGGACGGTACGTGCGTGTGCACGGCACCGAACGCGGCACCGGCTACGGCTACTCGCTCCACGAGTTCGGCGTCTACACCTCCTGACGGCGCCCCGCCCCGACCCGCGGCCCGGGCCCCGGAGTCCTGACCCAGGACCCGGGCCGCGCCCGCACCCGACCGCCCCGCACCGGCCCTCCCCGTCGCCGGCGCGGGGCGGCCGGGTGTCAGGCGGACTCCCGCACCACCAGCTCCGGATCGAAGATCGCCGAAGTCACCGGCGTGTCCGGCGCCTCGATACGCTGCCGCAGCAGTCGCGCCATCTCCGCCGCCATGTCCTCCACCGGCTGGCGCACCGTCGTCAGCGGCGGCCTGCACGCCGTCGCCGCCGGACTGTCGTCGAAGCCCACCACCGCCACGTCCTCGGGCACCCGCCGCCCCTGCTCCCGCAGTATCCGGCAGGCCCCCTCGGCCATCAGGTCGTTGGCCGCGAAGACCGCGTCGAGGCCCGGATGGTCCGCCAGCAGCCGCGCCATCGCCTCCGCCCCGCTCTGCGCCGTGAAACCGCCCTCGGCCACCGGTACGTACGGCTGACCGCCCCGCGCCATCGCGTCCCGGAACCCGGCCAGCCGCTCCTGCCCCGCCGGCACGTCCAGCGGCCCCGCGATGGTCGCCGGGCGGCACCTGCCGAGCCCGAGCAGATGCTCCGCCGCCAGCCGGCCGCCGTCCCGGTGGGCGAGGTCCACGTAGCTGAGCGGCACCGGCCGCGCGGAACGGGCGAAGAGCACCGCCGCGAGCCCCGCCTCCGCCAGCATCGGCGGCAGCGGATCCTCCGCGTGCGTCGACACCACCAGCGCCCCGTCGGCGCTGCCCTGCCGCAGATACGCCACCACCTCGGCCCGCGCCGCCGCCGTCTCGGCGAACATCAGTACCGGATGCATCGAGTGCGGGCGGAGGTAGCTGATCACGCCGCTCACCACCCGCCCGAAGAAGGGGTCCCCGAACGCCCGCGCGGCGAAGGCGTCCTGCTCCTCCCCACAGTCACCGCCCGCTCCGGACACCACCAGCGCGATCGTCTCGGCCCGCCGCGTCACCAGCGACCTGGCCGCCCGGTTCGGCCGGTACCCGGTCGTGGCGACCGCCTGGCGGACCGCCTCCTGGATGGCCGGATCGACGTTCCGCACGCCGTTGACCACGCGCGAGACCGTCGCGCGCGACACCCCGGCGACCCGCGCCACATCCTCCAGCGTCGGCGCCGGCGAGGACAGTTGGGCATCTCCGCTCATGAACGCACTGTACAACAGCAGGAGAGCGCTCTCACGCTCCGTGGCCGACCCGCTCCCCGTCCGGCCCGCCCGCAGGGGCCCGGTCCGGCCGGACCGGGCCCCCGCCGGGCCGGAGGGCACCCCCCCCCCCCCCCCCCGCCGGCGCAGCACCCCCGCCCGGCCGGC
>NZ_JBHXJE010000044.1:0-57114 GCF_042723275.1 Streptomyces sp. NPDC058373
ACCTCCGTGCGGTGAAGACTCGACACCTCCACCACACCGGAGGTCTTCGCCATGATCAAGACCCGTCGGCGTTAACAATGCTCGTGGTCAATACACCTAGGGGACCCCCGGCGGGGATGTCACAGCTCGGCCGCAAACGCCCCTTCCCCCAACTGGCCCCGGCGCACGATCCGTCAGGACCAGGTACGTTCGTACACGTGGCTGGATTCAGGACCGGACGCGGCCGGGACAACCGCACCGACCGACCGCACGGACAACCGCGGCAGCAGCCGTACGGGCAGCAGGCCCCGTACGGCGGCGCGCCGACCCCGCAGGGCGGATACCAGGGCCCGGCCCAGCAGTGGCCGCAGGCCGGCGGCCAGGGCGAGCCGGAGTACTTCGGCGACCCCGGCCACGGCGGCCACCAGCCGTACCCCCCGCAGCAGCCCCACCCGCAGGGGGGCTACGGCTACCCGGGCGGCCCGGCCCCCGACCCGTACGCGGGCGGGCACCCCGGCCCCGACCCGTACGCCCGCCGGCCCCAGGCCCCCCGCGACCCGTACGCGGCGCAGAACAACGCGGGCCACACCCAGGCCTTCTCGATCGACGAGCAGTACCACCACGGAGGCCCGCCCGAGGGCGAGGTCTACGCGAGCGGGCCCAGCGGCCCCCGCCTGCACTGGAAGGAGCTGATGCGCGGCATCGTGCTGCGCCCCGGCCCCACCTTCCACCGGATGCGCGACTACCAGGTGTGGGGCCCCGCCCTCACCGTCACGCTCCTCTACGGCCTGCTCGCCATCTTCGGCTTCGACGGCGCCCGCGACGACGTCATAAACGCCACCCTCTCCACGGCGATCCCGTACGTCCTCACCACGGCCGTCGCGTTCGCCCTGAGCGCCTTCATCCTCGGCACCGTCACCCACACCCTCGCCCGCCAGCTCGGCGGCAGCGGCTCCTGGCAGCCGACCGTGGGCCTGTCGATGCTGGTCATGACCGTGACCGACGTGCCGCGCCTGCTGCCGGCCGTCTTCATGGGCGGTGACGCCTCGGTCGTCCAGATCATCGGCTGGCTCACCTGGCTCGCCGCCGGCGCCCTCTTCACCTCGATGGTCGCCACCTCCCACGACCTGCCCTGGCCGAAGGCGCTCGCCGCCTCCGCGATCCAGCTCCTGGCGCTGCTGTCGCTGATCAAGCTCGGCACGTTCTGAGCGACCCCGCCAACGCCTGAGGGCCCGGACACCGAGTACTGGTGTCCGGGCCCTCAGACGTAACCGTCCTCGCCCGGGTCAGGCGTCGAGCACCTGACCCGCACGCTTCACCACGGGCGGCTCCACGCTCCAAGGGAAGTTGATCCACTCATCCGTCCGCTTCCACACGTACTCGCACTTCACCAGCGACTGCGACTTCTCGTAGATCACCGCGGAGCGCACCTCGGCGACCTCGCCGACGCAGAAGTCGTGCACCAGCTTCAGCGTCTTGCCGGTGTCGGCGACGTCGTCCGCGATGAGCACCTTCTTGTCGGTGAAGTCGATCGCGTTCGGCACCGGCGCCAGCATGACCGGCATCTCCAGCGTCTCGCCCACGCCGGTGTAGAACTCCACGTTCACCAGGTGGATGTTCTTGCAGTCCAGCGCGTACGCCAGGCCGCCGGCCACGAAGACCCCGCCGCGGGCGATGGAGAGCACGACGTCCGGCTCGTAGCCGTCGTCGGCGATGGTCTGGGCCAGCTCACGGATGGCTGTGCCGAAGGTCTCGTACGTGAGGTTCTCGCGAACGTCGCTCATGCCGGGTATCACACCTGCGTCCGATGGAAGTTGAGGTAGGAACGCGAGGCGGTCGGCCCGCGCTGCCCCTGATAGCGGGACCCGTACCGCTCCGAGCCGTACGGGAACTCCGCGGGCGAGGACAGCCGGAACATGCAGAGCTGTCCGATCTTCATCCCCGGCCAGAGCTTGATCGGCAGCGTCGCCAGATTGGACAGCTCCAGCGTCACGTGCCCGGAGAAGCCCGGGTCGATGAAGCCCGCGGTGGAGTGCGTCACCAGACCCAGCCGCCCCAGCGAGCTCTTCCCCTCCAGCCGCGAGGCCAGATCGTCGGGGAGCGAGATCACCTCGTACGTCGAGGCGAGCACGAACTCCCCCGGGTGCAGGATGAACGGCTCCTCGCCCGGAGGCTCCACCGTCCGCGTCAGTCCGTTCTGCTCCACGGAGGGATCGATGTGGGGGTACAGGTGGTTCTCGAACACCCGGAAGAACCGGTCGAGACGCACATCGATACTCGACGGCTGCACCATCTCGGGCTCGTACGGATCGATCCGTACCCGCCCGGCGTCGATCTCGGCCCGGATGTCTTTGTCTGAGAGAAGCACGCACCGAGGATACGCAGAGCGCGCGGGCCCGCCCCAACCGGACGGCCCCGCGCGCAGGTGACTCTTCTCGCGTCCTACCGCTTGGCCCACTCCACGGGCACGGCCTGCCTCAGTCGAGCGCACCGCGGGCAGCGGATCAGCCGCCCCGGCCCGATCCGCTCCGTCCCGAGCTGCTGCATCGGAAACGAAGCGGTGCTGAACACGTGCCCATCGGCACAGCGGACGACGGTCTGCTCCATCAAAGTCCCAGAGTCCTTCCCCACGAGCCCGTCACACACGTACGACGTCCGACGCCAGGAATCCGGCTGCCCGCGACCAGGCATCCAACGCCCGGGGGCACATTACGGGACGAACCCCCCGCCCCGCCGACGCCACCCCCGCCCGCACACCGTACGCCCGCCTCCCACGCGAAAGCCCCCGCCCTGGACGGCGGGGGCTCGGCATGGGGTAAAGTAACCAGCGGTCCACCCCTTCGGGGAAGTGGATCTTGCGGGTGTAGTTTAATGGTAGAACATGAGCTTCCCAAGCTCAGAGCGCGAGTTCGATTCTCGTCACCCGCTCTTCTTGACTAAGGCCCTGGTCGGTGACCAGGGCCTTGATTGTTTTCAGGCCTCTCCGTGTCTCGTGTGCCATTAGCAACATCCCACGCCTGAAATGGGCCCTTTCCCGCATCAAGGTGGAGCCGGTCACCGAACAGGCGGCCAAAGCGGCAGCGGAGCTGCTCAAAGGCGCCGGGTTGCACGGCCGCAAGTGCGCCATCGACGCCACCGTTGCCGAAGTCGTACTGCGCCAGCCGAAACCGGTCGCCCTGCTGACGTCCGACAGCGACGACATGGCCAAGCTCTGCGGCAGTCAGGTCCGCGTCATCCCGCTCTGATCCGATCCGTCGGCCCGCTTCGAGCCGCTACGCTGCGGGCTCCCTTCCGAGACGGGCTGCGGTAGGGCACGTGGCGAAGACACCTCTTCATCGCCACCCGCTCGCCCCAGGCTCTTTGCCGGCCGCATGGCCAGGCTCCGGGTTGAGGACTCAAATGCCGCCCGGCCTGGGGGCCGCCCGCCCAGGTGACAAGCGGTCCACCAGTGCCCGCAGCGCCCGCAGTTCCGTGTCCAAGGCATGGGCGCCCTCGCGGGTGAGGGTGATCCAGGTGCGGGGGCGGCGGCCCGCGTAGCCCTTTTCGAGGGTGATCAGGGCGGAGGATTCGAGGACCTTCAGGTGGCGGGAGAGGTTGCCGTCGGTGACGGAGAGTTCCCTCTTGAGGAAGCTGAATTCGACGCGGTCGCCTTCGCGGGCGATGGCGAGGATGCCGAGGCGGACGCGTTGGTGGACGGTGTCGTCCAGGGCCTGGGTCGGGTGCGGGGGCCCGTGGTCGTCCCGGGCGGTGGGCTGGTCCTCGGCGTTCATGGGGTGACCGTACGCGGGCCGGTGGGGGCGGGCTGCTTCCGGCGTCGGGTCGCTGCCGCCCAGGCGGCCAGGCCGGGCAGGAGCAGGATCGTCGCGAGGAGGAGGGCCTTGGCCTGGGGGCCGTCGATCCAGGCCGGGTCGGCGGGGTGGTGCCAGGGGAGCAGGCCGGTCGCCCAGCCGGCGCACAGGTAGCCGGTGAGGAGGAGGGCGTGGGTGGTGCCGGCGGCGGTGGTCCAGTCGCGTTCGGACAGGCCGAGGGCGAGGAGGCCCAGGCCCAGTCGGTGGCGGCCAGGAGGGCGGCGGCCCGCGCGTTCGGATCGGGCATGTCCGGGTCGGGTGCGTCGGTGTCGTTCGGCGTGGGTGGCCCCATGGTGTGTGCCCCCGTGTATTCCTCTGTGACGCCGTGCACATTTCATAGCAAAGCCCACGGCGGTCAAGAGTGGCGAGGGGGCGGCCGCAGGTCCGCGGTCAGCCGGGGCTGAGGAGCGCCGAGATCTTGGGGGTGGGCCAAGTGCCGTCCGGCGCCTGCCAGATGACGTCCACGCCGTGACCGGCGCGGAGTGCCTCCGCCGCCCACGGTTCCCCGGGAGGCCCGGTGAGGACCAGGCAGTAGCGGTCGGCGGTGAGAGCGTTGGTGTGGTCGATCTCGCGGAGGCGGGAAGCGCCCGCGCGCAGGTCGGCGTAGTGGGTGCGGTCGGCGCCGAGGACTTCGAAGAGGACGGAGGAACCGGACGTGGCCGGGAGGTGGATGTCGATGAGGTCGTCGTAGACGGGGTGGGCGCCCAGTCCGAAGAGGTGGGCGATGAGGCCGTAACGGGCCGCTTCGTGGTCCTTGCACGTGCGGTCCTCGGCCGCCTCCGAGCGGAGGAGGTACGCCAGCGGGCTGGTGGCGCCGGGCGTCTGCGAGGCCGCTGCGGGCGTGCCGTCGGTGGCGGTGAGGGGCATGGGCTGTTCCTTTGCCTCGGGTGAGTTGGGCGACGTGGGGGATTCGGCTGCGCCGAGGGGCGCGGGTGGCGCTTCGGCCGACGGAGTCTCGCCGGGCGGCGCGCCGTCGCCCGAGACGACGGCCTCCTCCGGCCCGCTGCCCTCAGCCGTGTCCGTGGCCGCTCGCTCCGCGTTCCGCTCCTGCAGCCGCTGCCGGGCCGTGCCGAGGGCTTCCGCCCAGCCGCTGTGTTCCAGGTGCTCTCTGAAGGCCGCGGGGTCGTGGGCGCCGGAGGCGAGGGCGCGGGATGCCGCCGTCGCCAGGTCGCGTAGCGCGCCGAGGCGCTCGCGGTCCGGGGAGCCCAGAAGACGCCACACGTCCAGCCAGTCGTGCTGGTCGAGGCGGAGGCAGCGGTTGGCCATGCCCTTCAGCTCGGAGAGCCGGGCGCGGGCGCCGTCGGGGACGGTACCGCCCGCGAGCAGCCCCGGGGTGGCGAGGGCGTCGAGGTAACGGGCCGCCATCCGCGTCGAGACGGGTGTACGCCCCAGCCCGCCCACGGTGACGAAGCTGACCGTGGAGGTGTGACGCAGCACCCAGGTGTCGAGGTACGAGCCGACCGCCGGGGGAGCCGAACCGTGGCGGACGGCGAGGAGGAGGGGGCCGTCGAGCGGAGGTTCCACCGCCTCCACCTTGTAGTTGCCGCCGCCGGTGTGGCCCAGTACGCGGACCCGTACGTCCGTACCGATGTCCGGTCGGCTCGCGGGCGAGGGCGCGGCGGTGGTGTCGGCGGGGGCGTCGGTCTCGTCAGGGGCGCCGCCGCTCTTCTCCGTGGGGAGCAACGCCGACGGGAGCGGGGTGGTGTGGAGGACGGTGAGGCTCTGGGTGCCGCGGGTCAGGGCGATGTAGAGGCGGCGCAGGCCGGCCGGGGTGCCGCCGTCGGCGATGGCGGTCGGTTCGACGACGAGGACGTGGTCGTACTCCATGCCCTTGGTCTCGGCGGCGGTCAGGACGGAGACGACGCGGCGCTCCTCGTCGCCGACCTCGCGCAGCGCCTCCAGGCGTTGGGTGATTCCGTCTAGTTGGGCCGAGCCCTCCGGGGCGACGACGGCGATCGAGCGGAGGGTGTGGCCGTCGTCGGTGCCGAGGAGGCGCGTCACCTCGGCCACGGCGTCGTCCTGGAGTCGGCCGGTGCCGGTGGGGCGGGCGCGCGCCGCGTCCGCCCCCGCCGAGCGCACGGCCAGCGGAACGGGCAGGCCCGGGGCCGCGGCCCTCGCCAGCGGGGCCACGAACTCCATCACCTCCGAGGGCACGCGGTAGCTGGTCGTCAACTCCTCGACCTGCCAGTCGCCGTGGTCGGAGAGGAGCGTGCCGAGCCGGTCCCACGTCCGGTACGGGTGCGGGCCGGTCGCCTGGGCGAGGTCGCCGAGAACGGTCATGGAGCCGCCCGCCGCGCACCTGCGGCGCAGCGAGAGGGCCTGCATCGGGGTGAGGTCCTGGGCCTCGTCGACGACGATGTGACCGTAGCGGCGCGGCGATTCGCCGTCGATGAGGTGGCGGAGTTCCTCCAGGCAGACGCGGTCGTCCAGGGTCCACGGCTCGTCGGCGGCCTTGGCCGCGCGCGGCCGGTGCAGCGCCGCCCGTTCCCGGTCGTCGAGGAGCCCGTCCGAGCAGGCGCGCAGCAGGTCGGGGGAGTCGTAGAGGGTGCGCAGGGCCTCGCGGGCGCCGGGGGAGGGCCAGACGCGCTCGACGAGGCGTTCCACGCGGCGGTTGCGTTCCAGGTCGCGGCGGATCGAGGTGTCGCGGCTGCGGCGCGGGGCGACGGCGACCAGCTCCTGGAGGAGGAGGTCGACGAGTCTGCTGCGGAACCGGTCACGGCGCTCCCGGTAGGAGCCGTCGCCGGCGAGGGCGGCGTCGGCCGCCGCGACGACCTCGGACCGGGCGACGCGCAGGGTGGTGCTGCCGACGGTGACGGTGAAGACCGGCTCGTCCCCCTCGAACGAGGCGGCGGTGGTCAGGGTGTCCACGGCACCGGGCCGGTACTCGCCCTCGACGCGGCGGCGCAGCACCGCCGCCATCCGCTCGTCGGACTTGACCAGGCGCGCGGCGTCGGAGTCGACGCCGCGGACGTCGCCCTCCCACAACCGGCTGAGCTGTACGGCGTTGACGTCGCGGGTGCCGAGGGTGGGCAGCACGCGGCCGACATACTCCAGGAAGTGCTGGTGGGGGCCGACGACGAGGATGTCCTGGGCGCGGAAGTGGTCGTTGTCGACCAGCCATGTCACGCGGTGCAGGCCGACGGCGGTCTTGCCGGTGCCGGGCCCGCCCTGGACCACCAGGATGTCCGTGGGCGAGCCGGTGACCAGCGCCATCTGGTCGCGGCGGATGGTCTCGACGATGTCCCGCATCCGCCCGCTGCGGGAGCGCTGCAGTTCGCGCAGGAGGAAGTCGTCGGGCTGGACGGGGTGGCGCCGCCGGATGCGGGCGACGTCGCCGGGGGTCGGGGTTCCGGTACGGGGTCGGGGGACGCGGGGCATGGGTGCGGCGGGTGCCTCGCCGTGCTCGCCGGCGGCCTCCGGGTGCTCGGAGGCGGCGGGGTCCGGGAGAGCCTCGGCGGGGGGCGGTTCAGCCAGGTCGCCGACGGGTGCGGAGGGCTGTTCGGAGGGGGCAGGGGGGAGCGCGATCTCGTCCCGGTAGTCCTCGACGATCCGTTCGGAGCAGCGCAGCTGGCGCCGGAGGACGATGTCGCCGGGGTTCTCCGGCAGTGCCTCGAACCAGCTCCGGGCGAGCGGACTCGTCCACACCACCACGACTGTGTCGCGGGTGCGCACGTCGGAGACGGGCCGCCGCCCCACGTACAGCGTCTCGGTCTCCTGACCGGCCCCCTCGCGCAGGTCGACGCGGCTGATGACGAGTGCCTCGCCGTCGAGTCCGCCGTAGGCGGCGGCCCGCGCGTCGCTCGCCACGCGGTTGGCGACGCCGTCCTTGCCGCTGGCGGAGGCGCGGGCCGCGGAGTTGTCGGTCAGTTCGGCGAGCCGGGCCTCGTAGCAGTCGTAGGCATGGTGGACCGCCTTCTGTTCCTCGGCGATGGTCTGCTCGCGCGTGTCGGCGCGGCGGTCGACCGCGCCCGCAGGTTCCGTCATCCGCATCCCTTCTCGCAGTGCCGCCTCCGGTACGGGCGGAGGCCGCCGCCACAGGCCGGTGCCTGCGCCCCTGGCCGGGTAGGGGCAGGCTGTGGCGATGGTCCCTATCTATCGCGGGACGACTGCTTTGGTACGGCGGTTCCGGAGAATGGGGTTCGTTCGGTCGCGCGGGACGGGTGGGGTGCGCGGGGGCACGCCGTCCCGTGCGGCGTGGCGCGGCTCACTCCGATTCCTCCGTCCCACCCGGAATGCCCCGCCCGTCCCGCGCGCTGCCCTCTGAGGGGCCGGTGCGCCGTCCCTCGTTTCGGCGTGCGCTGGGCAACGGGGCCCGGCGGGGCCGGAATCGCCGGTGCCGGAGGTCGCGGTGGCCGGATTCCCCGGCTCGCGTGTCCGCCCGTAGCCGTGTCCTGTACGTACGCGCCCGGTGTCCGCCCGCACCACCGCCCCTCGGAGGTACCCCGTCATGCCCTTGGCCCTGCTCGCACTCGCCGTCGTCGCCTTCGGGATAGGGACGACCGAGTTCGTCTCCATGGGTCTGCTGCCGCAGATCGCCGACGGGGTCGGGGTGTCCGTCCCGCAGGCGGGCAACCTCGTCTCCGCGTACGCGCTCGGGGTCGTGGTGGGGGCGCCGTTGCTCACCGGGCTCGGGGCGAAGATTCCGCACAAGAAACTGCTGCTCCTGCTCGCCGGGCTCTTCGTGGTCGGGAACGTCGCCTCCGCGCTGGCGCCCGGGTTCGGGACGCTCTTCGCGGCGCGGGTGCTGGCGGGGCTGCCGCACGGGGCGCTCTTCGGGGTCGGGGCCGTGGTCGCGTCGCGGCTGGTCGCACCGGAGCGGGCGGCGCGGGCGGTGTCGACCATGTTCCTCGGGCTGACCGTGGCCAACATCGTCGGGGTGCCGGCCGGTACGGCGCTGGGGCAGCAGTTCGGGTGGCGGTCGGCGTACCTGGCGGTCGCCGTGATCGGGCTGGTCGCGCTGGCGTCGCTGGCCCGGCTCGTACCGCACCAGCCGCGCGCCGAGGGCGCCGGTATCCGGCACGAGATGAAGGCGATGGGCAACCGGCACATCGCGATCGGGCTCGCCACCGCCGTCGTCGGCTTCGGCGGCTGCTTCGCCGTCTACAGCTACCTGGTGCCGATGCTGACCGAGGTCACCGGCATGGCGGAGTCGTCCACGACGCTGGTCCTCGCGCTGTACGGCGTGGGCATGACGCTCGGCACGCTCCTCGCCGGCCCGATGACCGACCGGGCGCTGCGCCCGACGCTGTACGGCGGCCTCGCGGTCATGGCCGTCACTCTCTTCGCCTTCTACTTCGCGGTGCAGCACACGGCGACGGCCCTGGTCTGCGTCCTGCTGATCGGCGCCATGGGCTCCTTCATCACCACGCCGGTGCAGATGCTGCTCATGGCCAAGGCCGAACAGGCCCCGACCATGGCGGCCGCCTCCAACCACTCCGCCTTCAACCTCGCCAACGCCGGCGGCGCCTGGCTCGGCGGCCTGGTCATCTCGGCCGGGTGGGGCTGGGCCTCGCCCGCGCTGGTGGGGGCGTCGCTGGCGGTCGTCGGGCTCGGCCTGGCGGTGATCGGCGGGGCGATGGACGGTGGGCGCGGGCCGCTTCGGCGGGGTGGCTCCCGGTCGACCGTGGTGGCCGGGACCCCCGGAGCCGGCACCGCTACGGGGGCAGGCGCCAAGGCGACCGGCGCCCAGGAGAGCGGCGCCGGGCAGGCGGCGGAGGCCGAGCGGGCCGGGTAGTCCGGTGCTGGGCCGATCCCGCCCGGACCGTCACCCGCAGCCCGGGGCGGCCCCTGGCGCGGCCCCCTCACGCCCCCGTCGTGGACCCAGGCCGCACGATCATCAGCACCACCACCGTCGCCCACAGCAAGTTGAAGATACCGGCGGTCATGGCCAGCTTGGCGGTCGCCGGGCGGCGGTCCGCCGCGGTGGCCGGGTCGGCCGTGTCAGTCGTCGAGGGCGGGTCCGGGGTGGCTGTGTGAGGCGTCGAGGGCGTCTGCGAAGTGGCTGTGTGAGGCGTCGAGGATGCCCGCGAAGTGGCCGTGTCCAGCAGCCATCCCTGTTCCGGAAGGATCACCGCCACCGGCAGCCACGCCGCGATCCCGGTCAGCACGATCGAGACGAGGAGCCAGGCGTCCGTCAGGGCGCCGAGGGCGGCGCCGGTGGCGATGCCGAGGACCGGGACGGCGATGCCGACGTAGGCGTAGCTGCGGCAGATCTTGTGGAGGAGGGCGGTGGCTTCGGGGGCCGTCTGGGTTCTGGCGTAGCGCGGGAACATCGAGGCGGGGACGGCGGCGAGCCTCGCCATGGCCGTCACGGCGTTCGCCCTGGCCGCCGCCGCGTGCCTCGCCGAGGAGTGGCCGCTGACCGTGCTGGCCGGTGTTCTGGCGGCCGCCTCCCACGCGGCGGTCGCGGGGTCGGCCCGTGCCTGCCGGGGATGCGCGCGGCTGCCGTCCGGGGAGGCGGTGGCGGCGTAGGAGGGAGGCCGGCCCGAGGCGGGGGCGGGGGATTACCCCACCCCTGGTCCGCCCGGCCGCCCCATGTCGCCGGGGGGCGCCGGACCGGCATCGTGGACACGCACCCGGGGCAGCGCGATCGCCGCGGCGTCGCTCCGTCCCTCGCTCCCTCCTCCCGGATGAGAGGTCACCCATGGCCACCGTCGACGCTCCCCCCACCTGCCCCCTGCCGCACGTCTCCGAGGAGTCGGCCTTCTCCGAGCGGCCCGCCGTCGTCCGGCGGGGGCCGTTGGCGGCGGCGACCTGGCGGGAGATCGGGTACGTGTTCAGCTCGTTCCCCGTCGCCATCGCCGGGTTCGTCTTCGCCGTCACCCTGTTCTCGGCCGGCGCGGGGCTGGCGATCACCGTGCTCGGGCTGCCCGTGCTGGCGGTGCTGCTGGCCGGGGCGCGGCTGCTCGGGGCGGGGGAGCGGGGGCGGGCCGGGGCTCTGCTGGGGGTGAGGACGGTGGCGCCCGCGCCGGTCGGTAAGGGCGGGATCAAGGAGCGGCTGGCGGACGTGGCGGGGTGGAAGGCCGTGCTGTTCCAGGTCGTCATGTTCCCGTGGCGGATCGCCTCGTTCGTCGTGACGCTGACCTTCCTGGCCACGGGGTGGGTGGTCGCCCTCCTCCCGCTCTACGCCTGGGTCTTCCCCACCTTCGTCGGCTGGCCCGGCTACCGCCTCTTCGACTTCACCACCGACGCGGGCGTCCACCACGCCTACTACCTGGAGTCGCCCTTCCAGATCGGCGCGGCCTCCCTGCTCGGCATCGGGCTCGTGCTGCTGACGCCGGTGCTGGTGCGGGCGATGAACCGGGTGGAGCGGTCGGCGGTGCGGGGGTTGCTGGCGGGGTGAGGCGTCCTCACCGCAGGAGGGGAGCGGTCGGAGGAGGCCCGGGCGTCGCGGTGGCGGCGCCCGGGCCTTCGCCGTCGGTTCAGCCCTGCTCCTCCGGCGTCTCCAGCGCGGCGACCGGTCGCGGCGCCCCCCGGTCGTCCACCGCCACGAAGGTGAGGCGGCCGGTGGCGACCTCGGTGGTGGGGCCCGAGGTGTTCCAGGACTCGGCGGTGACGCGGACGGCGACCGTCATGGAGGTGCGGCCCGCGCGGACCAGGGCGGCGTGGAGGTTGAGGAGGTCGCCGGCGCGGACGGGGGCGAGGAAGGCGATGCGGTCGACGGCGACGGTGACGGCGGGGCCGTCGGCGTGGCGGCCGGCGGCGGCCGCGGCCGCGTCGTCGATCAGCTTCATCACGACGCCGCCGTGGATGGTGCCGTAGAGGTTGGTGTCGTGCTCGCTCATGATGTGGGCGAGCTTCACCTGGGAGTCGGCCGGGGTCTTGGTGGTCCGGGGCGCGGTGCCGGTGGTTTCGGGCACGTCAACTCTCCTTCGCGAGTTGGCAGGAAACCTCGGCGGGGAGTGCGCGCACGGCGATGGCTTCGCCGAGGTCACCGCGCGGCCGGACGGCCACGCGGGCAACGGCAGGTCTTCGGACTCGCGGGCCCGCCCGGCGGACCTGCCGCCGAGCCCCTACTGGCCGTCGCTTCCCGGCCCCCAGGGGGCCAGTGCGTAGGACGGCGGTCGTTCCCGCTCACCGCTGCGGGGCAGTCCCGGATTCCCACCGGGTTCCCTCTTGCGACGCGCCCGCCTGGGGGGCGGGGCGAACCGGTTGCCCGGTCAGGGTAGTCGGCGGTGTCGCGGGTCAGCCGCGCCCCACCTCGCGGAACCTTCGCACCGCCACCCCCATGAAGACCGCCGTGATCCCCAGCGCGCAGAGCAGGGCGTACGGGAGGGCGTGGACGACCGGCCAGGTGTCGCGGGTGGGGGCCATGGGCGGGGCCGGGTTGGCGAAGAGGTCGCGGAGGGCGGTGGCGGTGGCGGAGACCGGGTTCCAGTCGGCGATCGGGCGGAGGGCGGCGGGGAGGGTGGCCGTGGGGACGAAGGCGGAGGATAGGAAGGTGACGGGGAAGAGCCAGATGAGGCCGGCGCTCTGGGCGACCTCGACGCTGCGGGCGGTGAGGCCGATGGTGGCGCCGACCCAGGACATGGCGAAGGCGAAGAGGAGGATCAGGAGGTAGGCGAGAACGGCCTCGGGGAGGGTGCCGGCGATGCGCCAGCCGATGAACAGCCCGCAGAGGGAGGTGACGGTGACGGTCAGCACGCTCATGGTGAGGTCGGAGAGGGTGCGGCCGAGGATCACCGCCATCGGGGACATGGGCAGGGAGCGGAAGCGGTCGACGATGCCCCGGTCCAGGTCGCCTGCGAGGCCCAGCGCGGTGAAGGCGGCGTTGAAGGTGACGGCCTGGGCGAAGATGCCGCCCATCAGGTACGTGCGGTAGGCGTCGCCGCCGAGGCTGCCGCCGAAGACGTAGGAGAGCAGCAGGACGAACATCACCGGCTGGATCAGGGCGGCGATGACCGAGCCGGGGGTGCGGCGGAGGTTCAGGAGGTTGCGCCAGGCGATGATCGTGGCGTCCCTGGCGACGCGGGTCACGGGCGCCATGCGGGTTCCTTCGCGGGTTCGGGGGCCGGGGCGGGCGCGGGCGTCGCGGCCCCCTGGCCGGTCAGGGCGAGGAAGACGTCGTCCAGCGTCGGGGGCGCGAGGCTGACCGGGCCGAGGGGGACGGCGGCGTGGCGCAGTGTGGTCAGGGCCTGTTCGAGGGTGGCGGGGCCGTGGTCGGTGGGGAGGGTGAGGACGCCGGTGCGCGGGTCGAGGTGGGGCTGGTGGGGGGTGAGGGGGGCCAGGAGGGCGAGGGCGGTGGGGCGGGTCGCGGGGTCGGGGAGGGCGAGGGTGAGGCGTTCGCCGCCGACGCGGGACTTGAGGGCGGCGGCGGTGCCCTGGGCGATGACGCGGCCGTGGTCGATGACGGCGATGGCGTCGGCGAGGTGGTCGGCCTCCTCCAGGTACTGGGTGGTGAGCAGCACGGTGGTGCCGGTGGCGACCAGGTCCTGGACGCACGCCCAGGTGTCGGCGCGGCCGCGCGGGTCGAGCCCCGTGGTGGGCTCGTCCAGGACGACCACGGCCGGGCGGGCGACCAGCGCCCCGGCGAGGTCGAGGCGGCGCCGCATGCCGCCGGAGTACGTGCCGCTGGGGCGGTCGGCGGCGTCGGCCAGGCGGAACCGGCCGAGGAGTTCGGCGGCCCGGCGGCGGGCGGGGCCGCGCCGCATGCCGTACAGGCGGGCCACCAGGTAGAGGTTCTCGCGGCCGGTGAGCTTCTCGTCGACCGCGGCGTACTGGCCGGAGAGGCCGAGGCGGGCGCGGACCGCCTCGGGGTCGGTGCGGACGTCGTGCCCCGCCACCCACGCCCGGCCGGAGTCGGGCCGGAGCAGGGTGGTCAGGACGCGGACGGTGGTGGTCTTCCCGGCGCCGTTGGGGCCGAGGAGACCGAGGACGGTGCCGGCGGGGGCGTGCAGGTCGACCCCGGCGAGGGCCTGCTTGGCGCCGAAGCGCTTGGTGAGCCCTTCGGCGCGCAGGGCGGGCCCGTCGCCGGGTGGTGTGCGGGGGGCGCGGCTCATGCGGCGACGGTGCGGCGGGCGCTGCGCGGGGTGAGGTCGGTCCAGTGCTCCTCGACGTAGGCGTGGCAGGCGTCCTGGTCGGCGGGGCCGAAGACGGCTTCCCACCCCGCGGGGACGGCGGCGAAGGAGGGCCACAGGGCGTGCTGGCCCTCGTCGTTGACGACGACGCGGTGGTGGGTGCGGGGGTCGTCGAAGGGGTTCGTCATGGGGGCTCCTTTGGTGAGGGGCTTGGTCAGTGCGGGTTGGGTCACTGGAGGGCGTGCGGGACCGTCCGTCCGGGGCGGGTGTGCGCCGGACGGGCGGGGTCGTTCAGGGGGAGGCGGGTGAGCCGTCGGGCCCCCGCCCGGCCCCGTCCAGCGCGGCCAGGGCCTCGGCGAGGACCGGGCCGACGAGGGCTCGGGCGTCCGGGGACATCAACTGGGCGTGGGCGTAGGGGACATCGGTGTTGTGGAGCGGGCCCGTGAGGTACGGGTCCCAGAGGGAGTGGGGGAAGGCGTCGGCGGGGCGGCCCACGGTGGCGGTGAAGAAGAGGGCGGGGCCGTGGAAGGTGCGCGGGGTGTGGCGGCGCATCAGGCGGGCCTGGCCGGCGAAGTTGTCGACCATCGCGTCGATGGTGGCGGGTTCGAGGGCGCCGAGCGGGCTGCCGGCCCGGCGGAACTCCTCGCGTACGGCGGCGGCGTCCACGGCGCCGCCGCCCCCGGCCTCGCCGGCGTCGGCCACCACCCCCAGGTTGTCCAGCAGGGCCCGGAAGACGGTGTCGCGGCTGGCGCTGTCCAGGTCGTCCAGGGGCGCGACGGGGAACGCGTCGAGGATGGCGAGGAGCGCCACCTCCTCGCCCGCCTCCTGGAGCTGGACGGCGATCTCCTGGACGACGTTGCCGCCGAAGGACCAGCCGAGGAGCCGGTACGGGCCGTGCGGCTGGACGGTGCGGAGTTCGGCGACGTAGGCCGCGGCCATCGCCTCGATGGTCTCGGGGAAGGGGGCGGTGCCGTCGAGGTTGGGGGTCTGGAGGCCGTAGAGGGGCTGGTCGGGGTGGAGGTGCGGGAGGAGCCCGGCGTAGGGCCAGGCGAGGCCGCCCGCCGGGTGGATGCAGAAGAGCGGCGGGTGGGAGCCGGTGGTGCGCAGGGGGAGGAGGGTGGCGAGGGAGTTGTTGTTGGTGGCGGAGTCGAGGCGGTCGGCGAGGGCGGCGACGGTGGGGGCCTCGAAGAGGGTGCGGATGCTCAGGTCGGTGCCGAGGGTGGCGCGGACCCGGCCGATCAGGCGGGTGGCGAGCAGGGAGTGGCCGCCGAGGGCGAAGAAGTCGTCGTCGATGGTGACGCGTTCGGCGCCCAGCGCCTCGGCGAACAGGGTGCACAGCACGTCCTCGCGCGGGGTGCGCGGCACGCGGCCGCCGGTCGGCGCGGTGAGGGCGCGGGGCGCGGGCAGGGCGGCGGTGTCGAGCTTGCCGTGCGGGGTGAGCGGGATGCGCTCCAGGGTGGTCCAGTGGGTGGGGACCATGTAGGCGGGCAGATGGCGGGTGGCGTGGGCGCGTACGTCCTCGGGGGCCGGGGTGGTGCCGGGGGCCGGGACCAGGTGGGCGGTGAGGGTGGTGCCCGCCTCGGGGTCGTCGTGCGGGACGACGGCGGCGTGCGTGATCTCCGGGTGTGTTTCGAGGACGGCGGCGACCTCGCCGGTCTCCACCCGGAAGCCCCGGATCTTGACCTGGCCGTCGGCCCGCCCGGCGAACCTGAGGGTGCCGTCGGCTCCCCGGACGGCGCGGTCGCCGGTGCGGTACATGCGGCTGCCGGGCGGTCCGTACGGGTCGGGGACGAAGCGGGCGGCGGTCTCGGCGGGGCGGCCGTGGTAGCCGAGGGCGAGGCTGTCGCCCGCCAGGTGGAGGTCGCCGGTGACGCCGGGCGGGGTGGGCCGCAGGGCCGCGTCGAGGACGAGGGCGCGGGTGCCGGTGACGGGGGTGCCGAGGACCGGGCCGGGGGTGTCGGCGAGGTCGGCGGTGAGGGTGTCGACGGTGGCCTCGGTGGGGCCGTAGAGGTTGAGGCAGCGGGTGGCGGGGGCCTCGCGCAGCCGCGTCCACAGGGTGGGCGGGACGGCTTCGCCGCCCAGCGCGAGGACGGCCGGGTGGTGGGCGCCGTCGGCGAGGAGCCCGGCGTCGAGGAGGTGGGCGGTGTGGCTGGGGGTGGTCTCCAGGACGTCGAGGCGGTGGGTGCGGACGGCGTCGACCAGCGCCTCGGGGTCGCGGCGGGTCAGGTCGTCCAGGAGGTGCAGGTGGTGGCCGTCGAGCAGCCACAGGACCGGGTCCCAGGAGGCGTCGAAGGTGAGGGCGGCGGTCAGCGCCACGGCGAGCCGGGGGCGGCCGGTGGCGCGGACGGCCGGGGCGAAGAGGTGGCGCCGGTGGTGGTCGAGGAGTCGGGCCAGCGAGCGGTGGCCGACCAGGACGCCCTTGGGGGTGCCGGTGGAGCCGGAGGTGTGCAGGAGGTAGGCGGGGTCGTCGGCGGTGGGGCGCGCGCCGGTGTGCGCGGGCGCGGGCAGCGGGGCCTGGCCGAGGAGGAGGCGGGGATGGTCCGTCGGGAGCTGGTCGGCTGTCGTCGTGGTGGCGAGGGTGAGGCGCGGGCGGGCGTCGGCGAGGACGGCGGCGAGGCGGGCCTCGGGCATGGCGGTGTCCAGCGGTACGTGGACGGCGCCCGCCTTGAGGACGGCGAGCAGGGCGGCGACGGAGTCGGTGGAGCGGGGGAGCAGCACGGCCACCCGGTCGCCGGGGACGACGCCGGTGGTGGCGAGCAGCGCCGCCAGGTGGTCGGAGCGGGCGTCGAGTTCGGGGAAGGAGAGGGAGCCGTCGGGCGCGGTGACGGCGAGGTCGCCGCTGCGGGAGCGGGCGCAGGTCTCGGCGAACCGGTCGAGCACGGTGTGGGCGACGGGCGCCCCCGCCTTCCCGCGCCCCAGCGCCAGCAGCCGCGCGTCCTCGGCCGCGTCGTGCAGCGGCAGCTCCCGTACGGGGGTGTCGGGTCCTGCCGTGGCGGCGGCCGTGAGGTGGGCGAACCAGGCCGCGACGCGGCGGGCGGTGCCGGGGTCGAACCGGTCCCGGCTGTACTCCAGGGTGCCGGTGAGAGCGCCGTCCTCCTCGCGGAGGCTGAAGGAGAGGTCGAACTTGGCTCCGCCGGAGGCGACACCGTCCAGGGTGGCGGCGAGGCGGGGCAGGTCGAGGCGGGGCGGACGGGTGTTGTTGAGGGTCAGCATGGTCTGGAAGAGGGGGTGGCGGTTGAGGGAGCGGGCCGGGCGGACCTCTTCCACCAGCCGCTCGAAGGGGATGTCCTGGTGGGCGTAGGCGGCGAGGTCGGTCTCCTTCACCCGGGCCAGCAGGGCGCGGAAGGTGGGGTCGCCGTCGGTGCGCACGCGCAGCGGCAGGGTGTTGACGAAGAAGCCGACCAGCGGGTGGAGCGCCTCGTCGGTGCGTCCGGCGACCGGGGTGCCGACGGTGAGGTCGTCGC
Source organism: Streptomyces sp. NPDC058373 (assembly GCF_042723275.1). NCBI lineage: Bacteria > Bacillati > Actinomycetota > Actinomycetes > Kitasatosporales > Streptomycetaceae > Streptomyces > Streptomyces sp. NPDC058373. The sequence continues at coordinate 17,308 of NZ_JBHXJE010000044.1, forward strand.
CCGCGCCGGTACGGGTGAGCAGGGCGGCCAGCGCGGCGTGCAGGACCATGAACGGGCTGGTCCCGGTGGCCCGCGCGAGCCGGGTGACGGCCTCGGTGGTGGCGGGCGGCAGGGCCAGCTCGACGGTGCCGCCGCGCCCCGTGGAGCGGGCGGGCCGGGGCCGGTCGGCGGGCAGCGGCACCTCGTCCGGAGCCCCGGCCAACTGCTCCTTCCAGTAGGCGAGCTGGCGCCCGCCCAGCGATCCCGCGTCGCCCGGGTCGCCGAGCAGGGCGGCCTGCCACAGGGTGTAGTCGGTGTACTGGACGGGCAGCGGCGCCCACTGCGGCACCCGCCCGGCGGTCCGGGCCGCGTACGCCCCGGCCAGGTCCTCGGCGAGCGGGCCCATCGACCAGCCGTCGGCCGCGATGTGGTGCACGGTGACGAGCAGGACGTGCCGCTCGGCACCGAGCGCGAACAGCTCGGCCCGCAGCGGCAGATCGGCGGCCAGGTCGAAGGGGTGCGCGGCGGCCTCGCGCAGGGCGCCTTCCACCTCCGCCTCGGTCACCGCGGTGACGGGCAGGGCGGGCCGGGCGTCGCCGGGGTCGAGGACCGCCTGGTAGGGCTCGCCCTCGTGGTCCTGGACGCGGGTGCGCAGGCTCTCGTGGCGGGCGGTGACGTCGGCGAGGGCGGCCCGCAGGGCGGCGTGGTCGAGCCGGCCGTCCAGCCGTACCGCGACGGGGATGTGGTACGCCGCGTCGGCCGGGTCGAGCCCGTGCAGGAACCAGAGGCGGCGCTGGGCCGGGGAGAGCGGCGGGTGTGCCGGGCGCTCCGCGCGGCGCAGGGCGGGGCGCGCGGTCCCGGCGTCGTCCAGGCGGGCGGCGAGGGCGGCCGGGGTGGTGGCGTCGAAGAGGGTACGCACCGAGAGCTCCACGCCGAAGGCGGAGCGGACCCGGCCGATCAGGCCGAGGGCGAGCAGGGAGTGGCCGCCGAGGTCGAAGAAGTCGTCGTCCCGGGAGACGTGCGGCTGTCCGAGGCATTCGGCGAAGAGCGCGCAGAGGATCTCCTCGCGCGCCGAGCGCGGCACGGCGGTGCCCTCCTCGGCGGGCGCCTGCGGCCCGGGGGCGTCGGGGAGGGCGGCGAAGTCGGTCTTGCCGTGCACGGTCAGCGGGAGCGCGGCGACGGGCACGACGGTGGCCGGGACCATGTAGGACGGCAGCCGGGTCGCGGCGTGGGCGCGCAGGTCGCGGCCGGCCAGGCGCTGGCCCTCGACGGGCACGGCCCAGGCCAGCAGGCGGCCCGTGCCGTCGGGACCGGGGCGGACGGTGGCGGCCGCCTGGGCGACGCCGGGGTGGCGCAGCAGGGCCGCCTCGACCTCGCCGGTCTCCACGCGGAAGCCGCGCACCTTGGCCTGGCCGTCGGCGCGGCCGAGGTATTCCAGCCGTCCGGCGCGGCGCCGGACCAGGTCGCCGGTGCGGTACATGCGGGAGCCGGGCGGGCCGTACGGGTCGGGCAGGAAGCGGTCGGCGGTGGCGGCGGGGGCCTGCTCGTAGCCGAGGGCGAGGCCGGGGCCGGTCAGGTACAGCTCACCCGTGGTGCCGGGGGCGGCGGGGGTGAGGCGGGCGTCGAGGACGCGGGCGCGCGCTCCGGTGACGGCGCGGCCGAGGTGCGGGCGGGTGCCCGCGGTGATGGGCGCGGTGACGGCGTCGACGGTGGCCTCGGTCGGGCCGTAGAGGTTCCAGGCGCTGACGTCGGTGAGGGCGCCCAGCTCCTCCCAGAGCGTCTCGTTGACGGCCTCGCCGCCGAGGGCGAGGACCCGGGGCCGGGGGCGGCCGGGGGCGAACAGGCCGCAGACCCGCAGTTGTTCGAGGAAGGACGGGGTGGTCTCGACGACGTCGATCGCGTGGGTGTGGAGGTGGGCGGTGAGCGCCTCGGGGTCGCGGCGGACGGCGTCCTCCACCAGGTGCAGCTCGTGCCCGGCGGCCATCCACAGGATCGGGTCCCAGGAGGCGTCGAAGGTGAGGGCGGCGGTCAGCGCGACCCGCAGCGGCCGCCCGTTGTTGGCCGCCTCGGCCGGGCCGATGAGGTGTTCGCGGTGGTCGGCGTAGAGGTTGGCGAGGGCGCGGTGGTCCACCACGACGCCCTTGGGGCGACCGGTGGAGCCGGAGGTGTAGAGGACGTACGCGGCGTCGCCCGGACGCGGCGGCGCCGGGAGCGGCCCGGTCGCGGGCCAGTCGGCGGGGTCGTCGGCGAGGGTGAGCCGCCGGTGGCCGGTGGCGGGGACGGCCTCGTCGGTCGCGACGGTGGTGAGGACCAGGCGCGGGTCGGCGGTGCGCAGGATGAGGGCGTTGCGGGCGGCCGGGTGGGTGGTGTCGAGGGGGACGTGGACGGCTCCGGCGCGCAGCACGCCGAGGAGCGCCGCGAGGTAGCCGGCCGAGCGGGGCAGGGCGACGGCGATCCGGTCTCCGGGGCGGACCCCGCAGGCGGCGAGGCGGCGGGCGAGCCGTTCGGCGCGGTCCTGGAGCTGCCCGAAGGTGAGCCGTCCGGTGGCGTCGACCACGGCGGTCCGGCCCGGGGCGGCGTCGGTGCGGGCGGCCAGCACCTCGGTGAGCGTCCGGCCGGGCGCGGCGGCGGACGGCGCGGGCCCGGACTCGTCCAGGGCGGCGGCGCGCTCGCGCGGGGTGAGGAAGGGCAGGTCGGTGAAGGGGGTGCCGGGGTGGTCGAGGAGGGCGGTGAGCAGGGCGGCGAAGTGGGCGGCGAACCGTTCGGCGGTGGCCCGGTCGAACAGGTCCTCGCTGTACTCCAGTTCGCCGCTGATCCCGGCCGGGGTGCCGTCGGCGGTGTGGCGTTCGGTGAGGTCCCAGGTGAGGTCGAACTTGGCGCCGCCGCGGCCGGCCGCGGTGTCCTGGCGGACGGTGAGCCCGTCGAGGGCGGCGCGGGGCGCGGGCGCGTTGTTGAGGGCCAGCATCACCTGGAAGAGCGGGTGCCGGGCCGGGGCGCGGGGCGGCCGGACGGCCTCCACGACCCGTTCGAAGGGCAGCTCCTGGTGGGCGAGGGCGGCGAGGTCGGCCTCGCGGACCCGGGCCAGCAGGGTGGTGAGGTCCGGGTCGCCGGAGGTGTCGGTGCGCAGGGCGAGGGTGTTGACGAAGAAGCCGACCAGATCGGTGAGGGCTTCGTCGGGCCGCCCGGCGACGGGGGTGCCGATGACGAGGTCGCTGCCCGCGCCGAGCCTGCTCATCAGGGCGGCCAGCGCGGCGTGCAGCACCATGAACGGGCTGGTCCCCGAGGCGGCGGCGCGCGCGGCCACGGCCCGGTGGGTGGCGGCGGGGACGGTGAGCGGGACGGCGCCGCCGCGCCCGGAGGGCTGGGCCGGGCGGGCCCGGTCGCCGGGCAGGGTCGACTCGGTGGGGGCGCCGTCCAGGGCGGCGGTCCAGTGGGCGAGCTGGCGCGCGGCCAGGTCGGTGGGCTCGCCCGGGCCGCCGAGCAGGCCGTGCTGCCACAGGGCGTAGTCGGCGTACTGGACGGAAAGCGGCGCCAGCTCGGGGGTGCGGCCCGCGCGGCGGGCGGCGTAGGCGTCGGTGAGGTCGCGGAGCAGCGGGACCATCGACCAGCCGTCGGCGGCGATGTGGTGGAAGGTGAGGACCAGCAGGTGGTCCTGGTCGCCGTCGGTGAACAGGCGGGCCCGCAGCGGCGGTTCACGGTCCAGCGCGAACGGCTCGGGGTCGGGCTCGGGCGACCCGCCGCGAGGCAGCGGCGCCACGGCGAGCGGTACGCGGGCCTGGTCCCGTACGACCTGGTGCGGCCCGTCGGCGTCCTCGGCCACTACGGTCCTGAGGCTCTCGTGGCGCTCCACCACGTCGCCGAGGGCGGCGGCGAGCGCCTCCTGGTCGAGCGGCCCGGTCAGTCGCAGCCCGACCGGCAGGTGGTACGCGGTTCCGGCGCCGCCCATCCGCTCCAGCAGCCACAGCCGCCGCTGGGCGGGGGAGAGCGGTACGCGGGCCGGGCGGGGGCGTACGGCGCGGACCGGCGGTCGGGGCGGGGCCGCGCGGTCCAGGGCGGTGAGCAGCCCGGCGGGCGTCGGGTGGTCGAAGAGGGCGCGGATCGCCACCTCGGCGCCGAACGCCTCGCGGACCCGGCCGATCAGGCGGGTGGCCAGCAGGGAGTGGCCGCCGAGCCGGAAGAAGTCGTCGTCGCGGCCGACCTCGCCGAGCCCCAGGCAGGCCGCGAACTCCGCGCACATCCGCGCCTCGTCGGGCGTGCGCGGCGCGCCCCCCGCCGAGCGGGGCGTCTCGGCCTCGGGGAGGCGGGCGGTGTCGAGCTTGCCGTTGGGGGTGAGGGGGAGGCGGTCCAGCACGGCGTAGGCGGCGGGGACCAGGTGGTCGGGGAGGGCGGCGGCGAGCAGGTCGCGGACCTCGGCCGGGTCGGTGCCGCCGGGGCCGGGGACCAGGTAGGCGGCGAGGCGCCGGGGGCCTTCGGCGGGTCCGGTCAGCGCCACGGCGGCGTCGGCGATGCCGGGCAGGGCGCGCAGCGCCGCCTCGACCTCGCCGGTCTCCACCCGGTGGCCGCGGATCTTGACCTGGTCGTCGGTGCGGCCGAGGAACTCCAGCGTGCCGTCGGCCCGCCACCGGGCCAGGTCCCCGGTGCGGTACATGCGGGCGCCGGGCGGGCCGAACGGGTCGGGCAGGAAGCGGCGGGCGGTCAGCCCCGGGCGTCCCGCGTAGCCCCGGGCGACGCCCTCGCCCGACAGGTACAGCTCGCCGGGGGTGCCGAGCGGCATCGGGTGCAGGGCGCTGTCGAGGATGTAGGCGCGGGCTCCGGCGACGGGGCGGCCGATGGTGGGGGCGGTGCCGGTGACGCGGGCGGTCACCGCGTCGACCGTCGTCTCGGTCGGGCCGTAGTAGTTGAGGACGATCAGGTCGTCGTGGGCGGAGAGTTCGGCCCACAGGGAGTCGTCGACCGCCTCGCCGCCGAGCGCGAGGACGCGCGGGTGGTGGCCGGGGCCGGTGAGGAGTCCGGCGGCGAGGAGCTGCCGCAGGTAGCTGGGGGTGGTCTCGACGGCGTCGATGCGCTCCTCGGTGAGGAAGGCGGTGAGCGCCTCGGGGTCGCGGCGGGTGGTGTCGTCGGCGAGGTGGAGTTCGTGGCCGGCGGTCATCCACAGGATGGGGTCCCAGGAGGCGTCGAAGGAGGTGGCGGCGGTCAGCGCCACCCGCAGCCGCCGCCCCAGCGAGGCCTCGGCGAGGGCGTGCGCCTCCCGGCGGTGGTGCTCCGCCAGGTTGGCCAGCGAACGGTGCTCCACGACCACGCCCTTGGGGCGGCCGGTGGAGCCCGAGGTGTAGATGACGTAGGCCGCGTCGTGCGGCTCGGGCGGGGACGGCTCCGTACCGCCGGCCCCCGCGGGCGGTACGGCGCCCGGGTCGACCAGCTCCAGCCCGTCGTGCGGCACCGCCGTGCCGGGCCGCGCCACCAGCGCCACCGGCGCCGCGTCCTGGAGCATGTACGCCAGCCGGTCCGCCGGGTACGACGGGTCCACGGGCAGGTAGGCCGCGCCGCTGCGCAGGACCGCCAGCAGCGCCGTGACCAGGTCGGCGGAGCGCTCCAGGCCGACCGCGACCCGCTCGCCGGGCCGGGCCCCGCGCGCCGTCAGCTCGGCGGACAACGCGCGTACCCGGGTGTCCAGCTCGGCGAAGGTCAACCGCTCGCCGCCGCCCACCACGGCGGTCGCGTACGGCGTCCGCGCCGCCTGCGCGGCGAACTGCTCCGGCAGCGTCGGCAGCGGCCCTGCGGAGGCCGGCGCTCCCGTCCCGAGCCCGATCAGCCGGGCGTGCTCCGGCGCCGGGACGACCGGCAGGGCCCCCACGGGCCGCTCCGGGTCCTCGGCGAACGCCTCCAGCAGGCGGCAGAACGCGCCGTGGTGGCGGGCCAGTTCCGCCTCGCCGTAGCGGTCCGGGTCGGCCAGCAGGTCGACGCGGAGGCCACCGTCGCCGTAGGAGGCGTGCACCGCGACGACCAGGTCCTCGACCGGGCCGACGGAGAGGTTGTGCAGGGTGGCCGGGTGCGGGCCGAAGTGCAGGGCGTCGTCGAAGGCGAGGACGTTGACGGCCGGGCCCGACTGCGCCTCGCCCACCCCGAGCCCCCGGTCGCTGCGCAGCTCCTGCGAGGGATAGCGCTGGTGCCGCAGGACCTTGCGGGCCTCGGCCGAGGCGCGCTTGGCGACGTCGGCGACGCGGTCGGCGGGGGATATCGCCAGCCGCATCGGCAGCACGTTGGAGAGCATGGCGGGCGTGGTCCGCGCCGCCGGGGTGCGCCGTGCCGTGACGGGCAGCCCCAGCACGACTTCCCCGAGCCCGCGTTCCCGGTGCAGGCAGACCCCGAGCGCCGCCATCAGGAAGGCCGGCCAGGCCACTCCGGCGCTCTTGGCGGCCGCCCGCAGCCGGGCCGCCTCGTCCGCGCCGAGGTGTCGCCGCACCGCCCGTACCCGGTGGGCGGGACCGCCCGGGGCGCCCGCCGCGAGCCCGGCCGGGGCGGGGGCGCCGTCGAGGTAGCCGGACCAGAACTCCCGGTCGGCGGCGTGCTGTCCGCCGGCGCGGTACGCGTCCTCGTCCTCCAGGACCGGGCCGAGCGGCGCGGGCCGTACCGGCACCGGCTCGTCGGGGGCGGTGACCAGCAGGGTGTAGACCTCGGCGATCCGGGCCAGCGCCAGCACGGCCCCGTACCCGTCGACGGCCAGGTGGTGCACCTGCTGGTGGAAGAGGTGGTGGCCGTCGGCCAGCCGGTAGAGCGCCATCCGCGCCAGGGGGCCGCGCGCCAGGTCGGCCGGGCGCGCCAGCTCGGCCTCCATCCGCCGGACCGCCTCCGCGCGCGGGTCGGCGTGGGCCGACACGTCGACCACCGGCACCTCGATACGGGGCTGCGCCCAGACCCGCTGCCACGGCACGCCGTCCTGCTCCCAGAAGGTCAGCCGCAGCGCCTCGGTCTCCTCCTCGACGTGCCGCACCGCCCGGCGCAGCGCCCGTACGTCCAACTCGCCGCGCACCTCGACGTACTCGGCGACGTTGTACGCGGGGCTGTCCGGGTCGAGCCGCTGGGCGAACCACAGTCCGCGCTGCGCGGCCGTCAACGGGTACGCGGCGAAGTGGCGGTCGGTCGGGACAGAGGGCACGCTGGCTCACCTTCGAAACGCTGACGGGGGCGGCGGCGCTCTGTCGAAGATCGCCGCACGGGCAGTCAACAAGTCATTCGGAGCCCTGTCCGGGAGGGTTTGGTCGTGTGACGCAGCCCACGGTCGAACAACCGTATTTCTGCTCCTCCCGGGCGAACCACCGTTCTGCAGTTCGACTTCACCAACCCGGCACACGAGGCGACCAAACCCCGCCCGCCCCCGCTCCGAACCAGAGAACGGCACCGCGCCGCCTGCCCGGTGCCGACGCGACTCCCCTACCGCTGAGACTCTCTGGAGCCCGTATGAAGACCCGCACCGCACTCACCCGCCTGGCCGCCGCCACCGCGACCACCGCCGCCCTCCTCCTCACCGGCGCGGCCACCGCCTCGGCGGCCGCCCCCGACACCCCGCGCCCCACCGCCAACACCTCGATACGCCCCACCGACTCCGCCCCGGCCGACCGCTCCCCCCTCACCTCCCTCTACCGAGGCGTCCAGGGCGGCAACCTCTGCCTCCTCGCCCACTGCACGGTCGGCGGCGACGAGGGCTCGGCCCAGGTGAGCAACACCCAGGGGGCCAACCTCTGTCTGCTGGCGGTGTGTTCCGTGCGTCCTTGAGGTGAGGGCGGGCTCCGGGACCCGGTACGTGAGGCGCCCTGGAGCCCGTCGCCGGGACCGGCCCGCGTCAACTTCCCTTCTCTCCAGGGTGATGCCGCCGTCGGCCTTCATACGGCGTATGCGGTCCGACCGTGGGGGGATTTCCCTTTCTTCCGGGCGAGCGGGGAATCATATTCCCCACGCGGGGCACGCGTTCCTCAGGACAGCGGCGAGAGCAGATCGGCGGCTGCGAGGGAAAACCGTCAGGAATTCCTGATACGCGCCGCCGGAGCCGTCAATTCGCCAACCGAGGAGTGACCCATGAGTGACGGAATCTGGGGCTACCAGCCGACCGCCGGCCACACCGCCGGGACCGACCTGACCGGCTACAAGGTCGAGGCCACCGACGGTGCCGTCGGCAAGGTCGACAAGCACTCGGACGAGGCCGGCTCCGCCTACCTGGTGGTCGACACCGGGGTGTGGATCTTCGGCAAGCACGTCCTGCTCCCCGCGGGCACCGTGCGCACCGTGGACACCGACGGACAGAGGATCCACGTCGAGCTCACCAAGGAGCAGATCAAGAACTCCCCGGAGTTCGACAAGGACCGCCACGTCGGCGACGCCGCCTACCACGACAAGCTGGGCGGCTACTACGGCGGCCACCGCCCGCTGTGAGCGGCCCCGCCCGCGGAAGTGGGGGGCGTACCGGATTTCCCTCCGGTGCGCCCCCTCTTTCCGTGGGCTTCCGCGGAGGGGGCGGGCGGGTGATAATTCGCGTGGCCCGCTCGTCAGGGGCCGGAGAATGACGGTACGAGAGCGGGAAAAACAGGGGGGCGTCATGGCATTGTTCGGAAACGCGCACACGGTCGACCCGGGGTCGGCGCAGCAGGAGTACGCGCGACTCCTCGGCCAGGGCGAGCAGGTGCACGCGGCGTACCTGCTGATCCGCGACACCATTCTCTTCACCGACCGGCGGCTGATCCTCGTCGACAAGCAGGGGATCACCGGCAAGAAGGTCGAGTACCACTCCGTCCCGTACCGGAGCATCACCCACTTCGCGGTGGAGACGGCCGGGACGTTCGACCTGGACGCGGAGTTGAAGATCTGGCTCTCGGGGGCGACGGCGCCGATCCAGAAGACGTTCACCAAGGGCGTCGACATCTACGAGGTCCAGGCGATCCTCACGCAGTTCGTGACGCGGTAGCGCGCGGGCGAGGCGGGCGGGGCGGTGGTCAGCCGCTGGCCCGCCCGTCGTCGTATCCGCCCTCCCCCGCGCTGTCGGCGCTGTGGCTGAGGACCTCGGCGGTGTAGCGGCACTCCTCGGAGAGGCGGGTCGCCTCCACGACGAGGACGCCGTACGGGTCGGTCGGGTCGGTGAGGGAGAGGCCGCGTTCATCGGTGCTCCGGGTCACGTCGCGGCGGCGTTCCTCGACCGTTACCGAGGCGTCGCGCAGCCGCCCCGCCTGGTCGCGGAGGTGGTCCTCGTCGAGGGTGGCGAGGATCTCGGTGAAGTCCACGACGGCGGCGAGGAAGGTGGAGTAGTCGCGGAGGAAGGGGGCGTAGTCGGGGTCCCGGTCGTCCTCGGTCTCGCTGGCGGAGTCACCGCCGGACCCCGTGGCCCCTTCCGAGTCCTGGGAGGAGTCGGTGGCGTGCTGATGGCGCTGGTCGAGGCTGCGGGTGACGGCGGCGACCTGCGAGATCATCCGGACCAGCGCCTCCATGGTCTGGTCGTACGCCTGGAAGGTGAGGTGGCGGCGGCGCTTGCGGGCCCAGGGACGCGGGTTGAGGCGCAGGCTCTCCCGGGCGGTGCGCAGCCCCTCGCGGGACTGGGCGATCAGGGTGCCGGTGTGGCCCGCGCGGTCCCGCCAGCCGGCGGCGGTGTCCTCGTCGGGGGCGCCGTCGCCCAGCGCGGGCGTCATGGAGCCGAGCAGGTCGTGGATCTCCTGGGCCAGGGCGCGGATGCCGTACTCGGCGCTGCGGTACCGCAGCGGCGGGGCGACCAGCACGTTGGCGGCGACGCCGACGGCCGAGCCGATGAGGACCAGCAGCACGATCTGGCCGAGCTCCTTCACCTGGTCGGGGTTGCTGCTGGCGCTGGTGTACGTGGCGAAGGCGAAGAAGGCGGCGGTGGCGACCTGGGAGCCCTGCGCGCCCAGCACCCGCCAGCGGCTGATGACCAGGGCGACCAGCGCGACCAAGGCGAAGGTGACCAGGTCGGGCCCGGCGGAGAGCCCGAGGACGGCCTGTACGACGACGCCCGCCGCCACCGCGCCGACGTACCGCAGGGACTGGATCACCGACTGGTAGACGGTGATCTGCACCATCAGGACGGCCGAGAAGGGGGCGAACGCGGGGGAGGTCGCGTTCATCAGCTCGTAGGAGATGTACCAGGAGACGGTGGCGGCCAGGGCGGACTTCAGAACGAAGAGGAGGGAGCGGTGGGCGCTGCTCTCGGGGCGCCGCAGTTGGCGGCCCCACTCGGCCACCTGCTCCCACTTCTCCCGTGTAGCCGTACTCATGGCGTCCTCCCGGCGGTCTGCTGGCGGGCGCGCCCCACCGCCTGCGGGCTGCCGGGCGCGCCGCCGGGGGCGCGGGTCGGCCGCTCACCGGCGGGCGCGTGCCGCGCGCCTGCCCTGCGCCTCCTCCGGTATGCGGCACGGGTGGAGCCGGGGTGCCGCCCGGCTGCGGCCCTCGCTCGGACCCTGGCACTCCGCGGCCGGTTCCGCCCGCCGGGTGCGCCCGCGGGGTGACCCGGAGCCGGCCCCGTACGCCCTCCGCCTTCTTGGACGCGCTGGTACGCGGTGCCGTGCGGGACGGCCGGTCGTTACGCGGTGCCGTCCTCCCCGCCCGCGTTCTCCCAGGTCCCGGGGGTCCAGACGCCGGAGCGGCGCAGGGAGGCGGGGCAGTGGCGGTAGATCTCGTCGATCTCGACCACCAGGGCCAGCTTGGGGCGCTGGTTCTTCTCCACGAGCGCGTCGAAGAAGGGGGCGTCGGTGAGGATGCGGGCGCGGCCGTTGATCCGCAGGACCTCCATGACGCCGGGGATGAGGTAGAGCAGGCCGACGTGCGGGTTGGTGAGGATGTTCCGGAAGCTGTCGCCGCGCCGGTTGCCAGGCCGGTCGGGCAGGGCGATCGTGCCGGGGTCCAGGACGTGGGTGAAGCCGGGGGTGCCACCGCGCGGCGAGACGTCGCAGTTGCCCTCGGCGTCGGCGGTGGCCAGCGAGCAGAAGGGGGCGCGGGCCAGCAGGTCCAGGTCCTCGTCGGCCAGCCGGTCGTGGACCTTGTCGATGACGATGGGGTGCGGGACGCCGAGCAGGGCGTCCAGCTCCTCGACGCCGGTCAGCTCGGTGTACCCGGTGGGCAGCGGGCTCGCGACGGGCGCGGGCGGGGCCGCGGAGGCCGCCGCCGGCTCGGTCAGGCCCAGGCCGCGGGCGTCGGGGACGCGGGTGAGGCGGGCCAGGGAGTGGTGGAGGCCGGTGGCGGGAGCCTCGGGCACGGGGTTCGGCAAGGCGGTCTCCAGGGGGCGTGACCCGGGTGGGACAGGGCGGTCGGTGGAGCGGGGTGGCCGGAAAGGTGCTGTTAGGCTTACCTTACTTTGGGTTGATGGCAGGTTTGTGGGCAGGGTTGGCCGCTTCTGACCGGACGCTTCCGTAGGCGGGGGCGACTGGCGTGAGCCGGTCTCCGGCCCGGACCGGAGCCGCGTGCTCCGGTCGCCGTCCCCTCCGGTGATCCGGCCCGGCGCCCCGGGAGATCCCGGGGCCACGAGCAAGGGTGAGAGAGAGTGCATGACCGCGTGACCGGCGCCCCGGCGGCCGGATCGTGACCGGCCCCGCCGCCCGCGAGGGCCGCCCCGCCGACAGCTCCGGCACGCCCCCGTCCCGTACGTCCGGCACGGACGCCTCGCACCGGGCCGGGAACGCGCGCACGGCGGCCCCCGTCGCCGCGCCCGGTGCGGCCCGGCGCGGGTCGGCCGTCCTCGACCTCACCAAGCCCGGCGCCCCCGGCACCGCCACCCCCGAGCCCCCCAGGCGCTCCGTCCGCAGCAGGCCCGCCCTCGCCGCCGGGCTGGTCCTCGCCCTCGTGGCGCTCGGGCTGACGCTTCTCGCGAGCCTCGCCGTCGGCAGCGGGGAGGTGCCCTTCGCCGACGTGACGGGCGCCTTCCTCGACCCGGACCCGGCGAACAAGGCCCAGCTCATCGTCGGCGAGGTCCGCGTCCCGCGCACCCTCGCCGGACTGCTCGCCGGGGTCGCGCTGGGACTCGCGGGAACGGTCATGCAGGGCGTCACCCGCAACCCGCTCGCCGACCCCAGCCTCCTCGGCATCAACGCCGGTGCCTCGCTCAGCGTCGTCTTCGCCATCAGCGTGCTGGGCCTCGGCGCCTCACAGCAGTACCTCTGGTTCGGCTTCCTCGGCGCGCTGATCGCCGCGCTCGTCGTCTACGGTGTCGGCTCGCTCGGCCGCGAGGGCGCGACCCCGGTCAAGCTGGCACTCGCCGGAGCGGCGACCACCGCGGTCCTCAGTTCGCTGACCACCACCGTCCTGCTGACCGACCGGCAGAGCTACGACCAGTTCCGGTTCTGGCAGATCGGCGCCCTGAACACCCGCACCGTCGAGGTGCTGGCCGAGGCCGCGCCGTTCATCGTCGTCGGCGGCCTCCTCGCCCTCACCCTCGGCCCGCAGCTCAACGCCCTCTCCCTCGGCGACGACCTGGCCCGCGGCTTCGGCCAGCGGGTCGGCCTGGTGCGCGGCGTCTCGGCCGTCGCCGTGGTGCTGCTCTGCGGAGCGGCGACCGTGGTGGCCGGACCGATCGGCTTCGTCGGCCTCGCGGTCCCGCACATCGCGCGGCTGGTGACCGGGCCCGACTACCGCTGGGTGCTCCCGTACAGCATGGTGCTGGCGCCGGTGCTGCTGCTCTGGGCCGACATCGTGGGCCGGGTCGTGGCCCAGCCCGGAGAGGTGCAGGTCGGCGTGGTCACAGCGGCGCTGGGCTGCGTCCCGTTCATCTGGCTGGTACGGCGGCGGAAGCTGGTGGAGCTGTGAGCGACAGGGGCACGTCTTCGCGGAAGACGGCAGGGGCTCCGGCGGCGGCCGGTTCCCCGCTGCGGATCTCCGAGGCCGCGCTCGCCGACGCCGCCCGGACGGTCGCCGGGGTGCGGCGGCGCGGCGGGCGCCGGGCGCTGGCGGTCGGGCTCGGGCTGGCGGTGGCCGCCTTCGCGGTCTTCGCGGTGACGCTCAGCGTCGGCGACATGCTGATCCCGGTCGGCGACGTCCTCGCCACACTGTTCGGCGGCGGCGACGCCGGCTCGCAGTTCGTCGTGCTGGAGCTGCGGCTGCCGCGCGCCCTGCTGGCGGTCCTGGTCGGTGCCGGGTTCGGCATGGCGGGCGCGGTCTTCCAGACGGTGCTCCGCAACCCGCTGGCCAGCCCCGACGTCATCGGCATCAGCTCCGGCGCCTCCGCGGCCGCCGTCCTCGCCTCCATGGTCTTCGCCGCCTCCGGCCTCGTCCTCTCGGCGAGCGCGCTCATCGGCGCGCTGGTCGCCGGCGTCGCCATCTACGTACTGGCCTGGCGCAAGGGAGTGGTCGGGGCGCGGCTCGTCCTGATCGGCCTCGGTGTCGGCTTCGGCCTGAACAGCCTGGTCTGGTACCTGATGTCCCGCTCCGAGGTCTCCACCGCGCAGAACGCCCTGCTCTGGCTCACCGGCAGCCTCAACGGCCGCTCCTGGAACCAGGTCTGGCCGCAGCTCATCGCCCTGGCCGTGCTACTGCCGCTGACCTTCACGGCCGCCCGTACGCTCCGCGCCCTCCAGCTCGGCGACGACGCGGCCTCCGGGCTCGGCGCCCGGGCGGAACGCAGCCGTCTCGCGCTGCTGGCCTGCGGCGTCGGGCTGGCCGGAGTGTCGACGGCGGCGGCCGGACCGGTCGCCTTCGTCGCGTTCGTCGCCGCGCCGGTCGCCCGGATGCTGCTGCCGGGCCGGGGCGCGGTGCTGCCGCACGCGGCGCTCGCCGGGGCGCTGCTGGTCCTGCTGGCCGACTTCGCGGCCCAGCACGCGCTGCCCGGGACGCAACTCCCCGTCGGCATCGTGACGAGCGTGGTCGGCGCCCCGTACCTGCTGTGGCTGCTGGCCCGCGCCAACCGGGTCGGGCGCGGTGGGTGAGCGGGCCCGCCGCGGGCGGGCACGGGTGCGGAACGGCTGGGGTTCAGGCAGAGAGGAGTGCGTCCGATGAGTGCGGAGCACACGTTGGAGGCGCGGGACGTCCGGATCGGCTACGACGGCCGGGAGATCGTGCCCGGGCTGAGCGTGGAGATCCCGCCGGGGCGGTTCACGGTGATCGTGGGGCCCAACGCCTGCGGCAAGTCGACGCTGCTGCGGGCGATGGCGCGGTTGCTCGCGCCCACCTCGGGGGCGGTGCTGCTGGACGGGCGGCCCGTCCAGCAGACGCCTACACGCGAGGTGGCGTCCGTGCTCGGGATCCTGCCGCAGAGCCCGGTGGCCCCCGAGGGGATCACCGTGGCCGACCTGGTGGCCCGCGGGCGCTATCCGCACCAGGGGTGGTTCCGGCGGTGGACCGCCGAGGACGACGCGGCGGTCGGGGCCGCCCTGCTCTCCACGGACGTCCTGGAGCTGGCCGAGCGGCCCGTGGACGAGCTGTCCGGGGGGCAGCGGCAGCGCGTCTGGATCGCGATGGCGCTGGCCCAGCGCACCGACATCCTGCTGCTCGACGAGCCGACCACCTTCCTGGACATCGCCCACCAGATGGACGTCCTCGACCTGCTCACAGACCTCAACCGGGAACGGGGGGTGACGCTCGTCGCCGTCCTGCACGAGCTGAACATGGCGTGCCGGTACGCGGATCACCTCATCGCCATGAAGCGCGGGCAGGTTGTCGCCGAGGGGGCGCCCTCCGAGATCGTCACCGAGGGACTCGTCACCGAGGTCTTCGGGATGCGCTGCTCAGTCGTCCCCGATCCTGCATCGGGGACTCCCTTGGTCGTCCCTCTCGGCCGCCACCACGTCTAGCGGCCGGGCCGCCCCTTTTTGTGGCCTCAAGCGCCGGCCGGGCTGGGATTTGGCTGCGCCGCGACTTGGCCGTGCCGGTTCAAGATGGCCTCAAGCGCCGGCCGGGCTGTTCTTTGGCGTCCTGTCCGCCCCGACCGGCACGGTCGAGGCGCGGCGCAGCCACCCCACAGCCCGGCCGGCGCTTGAGGCCATCTTGGGCGGGCGCGGCCAAGTCGCGCGCACTCGGACAGCCCAGCCGGCGCTTGAGGCCCCCCGGAGGTGTGGGCAATCTGACGCCACCGCAGGTGCACCGCAGGTTTAGGTCAGGCTAACCTAAGCCGCATGAACGAATCCGCTTCCCCCGCCGCGCAGCGCCCCCACCGCACCAGGGCCCTGCTCGCCGGCGCAGCCGCAGCCGCACTCCTCCTCGGCCTCACCGCCTGCGGCGCGGGCGAAAGCGGCAAGGCCGCCGAAAAGCCCGCCGCAGGCGCCGCCTTCCCCGCCAAGGTCGACACCAAGTTCGGTGAGGTCACCATCGACGAGGCGCCGAAGCGGATCGTGGCGCTCGGCTGGGGCGACGCCGAGGCCGCGCTGGCGCTCGGCGCGCAGCCGGTCGGGGCCAGCGACTGGCTGCCCTTCGGCGGCGAGGGCGTCGGCCCCTGGGCCAAGGGCATGTACGACAAGAAGCCCGAGCTGATCGGAACCCTGGAGCCGGAGTTCGAGAAGATCGCGGCGCTCGAGCCCGACCTGATCCTCGACACCAAGTCCAGCGGCGACCAGAACCGCTACGACACCCTCAGCAAGATCGCCCCGACGGTCGGCGTCCCCGAGGGCGGGGACATGTACATGACCTCGTGGGAGGACCAGACCAAGCTGGTCGCGGCCGCCCTGGGCAAGGAGGACGAGGGCGACAAGCTGATCGCCGACACCGAGAAGAAGTTCGCCGCCGCCGCCAAGGCGCACCCGGAGTTCAAGGGCAAGACCATCACGGTCGGCTCGCGGACCTCCGAGGGCTTCGGCGCGTACGTCGGCGGCACCGGCCGCGTCGACTTCGTCAAGCGCCTCGGCTTCGTCAACAACCCGAAGATTGAGAAGCTGGCCGGGGACTCGTTCTCGGTCTCCGTCTCCAAGGAGAAGCTCGACCTGCTCGACGCCGACCTGACCGTCATGGCCCCGATCGGCATCTCCGCCAAGGAGATCAGCGGCGACCCGCTGTACAAGGCGGTGCCCTCGGTGAAGGACGGCCGGTCCATCGTCTTCGACGACCAGGACATCAGCCAGGCGTTCGCCACCGACTCGGTCCTGAGCGTCGGTTACGCCCTCGACAAGGTCGTCCCGCTCTTCGCGGAGAAGCTCAAGTAGCGAGCGGCGCGCCCGCCCGGACAGCGGTACGCCCCCCGGTCCCGGCACAGGGCCGGGCCGGGGGGCGTACCGCTGTCCGGGCGGGCGCGCCGCCCGGGGCGGGGGCGGGGCAGATGGCTGTGCGCGAGGTGTATTGCATGCGGGTGGAGCGGGGGTCTGCCTCGTCGGGACGGTGGTGAGGGCGGTGGGGCAGTGGTGAAGTCCTGGGGCACGGGGTCCGGGAGCGCGGAGTCGGCGTACCAGGAGCGGGACGCCCTGTCTGGCAGCCGTGGAGCGGGCCGCGGCCGAACTGGCCGGCCACCGGCGGCGTGCTCTGGTGGCGGACGTGGCGGTGCGGATCGACCGGGGCTCGACGGGCGTCCCGGCGGGGGAGCTCCCGGCGGCAGCCGCGGGTGCGGCCCGCCGTGCCGCTGGGGCTGATCGCCGCCTCGTACGCGCTGGCGCTCGTCCCAGCCGGCGCTGGTCCTGGGCGGCTGCGCGTGGTTGCGGCGGGCCCGGCGGCGCTGAAGTGACCCGGCGCCTCAGCCCCGGTCGGCCTTGACCGGGTACGGGACGAAGGTGCCGGTGTTCTCGTCGACCGCGAGGGCGCGGCCCAGCGGTGGTACGGCGCGCTGCGGGCAGTCGAGGCGTTCGCAGACACGGCAGCCCATGCCGATGGGGGTGTCGGCGGCGGCGTCGGTGAGGTCGAGGCCGTCGGGCCGTCGCCGCGCCGGGCGACCGCGCGGGCCGTCCACAGGTGGCGGCTGCCGTGGGGCATCGAGACGGTCTGCACGTGGACCCGGCCGGGCGCGGTGAACGCCTCGTAGAGGTTCCAGCGGCGAGGCCGCCGGCCGAGTGACCGGCACCCGCGACCCGGCCACGTCCCACCACGGGGCCCGTGACATCTTCGTACGCGGAGCACTCGGCCCGAACTCCCCGAGTCCTTCACCGCAGAAGCGCCGGCCGGGCATCTTGACCGGCCCGGTGGCGCGACACTGGTCTTGCGGCCCCCTCGGGCGGGCCGCCGCGACGTCCGGGGCTGAGGGGCCCCGGGCAGGTGCCGAGGGCTGAGGGGCCCTTGGCTGCTGTGGAAAACCCGCCGGGCGCGGGGGACGGCTCGGGATGGCCGTGCCCCGCGCCCGTCGGCACGTCGGACGCGGCGTACGTACCAAGAGCGGTCCCGTACGCCGGAGGGTCGGTCAGAAGGACCGGCGCCGCATCCACACCCACACCAGGGTCACCGCCAGCGCGGCCAGGCCCAGGCAGACGGCGCCCTCGGCGAGCTGGAGGTCGCGCATCTGGGCGAGCGGGTGGCGGAGCGAGTACTCGTAGAGCGCGCCGTGGTCGGCCATGCAGGCGTCGAAGTCGTCGGTCTGGTAGCAGGGGGCGGCGTCGAAGATCGTGCGGTCGGCCAGCGCGGGCTGGACCGGCTCCACCATCCAGTCCTCCTCGCGGACCGGCGGAACCGTACTGCCGAAGGAGGTGATGGGCCGCACCAGGTACGGGCGGACCAGCGACACCAGCGCCGTCACCACGCCCATCCCGGCCAGCGTGACGACCATCGCGGGCAGCGTCCGCCGGGTCAGGGCGCCCGCCGCCGCGCCGAGGGCCACGCCGAGCGCGGCGTACCCGACGACGGCCGGGCCGGTGGAGATGATCGCCGTGGCGGAGTACCAGTACAGTCCGAGCGTCGCTTGCCCGGCGCCCTCCAGCGCCCACGAGCCGAACCACGCGGCGACGCCCGTGCCGGCCATCAGCGCGCCCATCGGCAGCGCCAGCTTGTGCAGCAGCCAGCCCTCCCGGGTGACCGCCTGCGCCCACACCAACCGGTGTGTGTCCGACTCCAGTTCGCGGGCGATGAGCGGCGCGCCGATGAAGAGGCCGCCGAGGAAGGGCAGCGTGAGGATGGCGGCGAGCACCATCCGCAGCGGCATCGCGTAGATGGCCCGGTAGTCCTCGATGCTCGCCTGGCGGGACGAGCACCGCTCCGGGCCGCCCATCAGCGGGCAGTCGGCGATGCCGTGCGCCGCCTGGTAGGCGACGGCGCCGTTGCGCAGGAGGACGGCGGCGACCACGATCGCGGTGAGCAGCGCGAGGCCGGTCCACAGGGCGGCCCGGTGCTGGCGCCACACCAGCCACGTCATGCCGCGCAGCAGCCGGCGGGGCTCCCGCACCTCCGCGGCGGCGGACTCCTTCTCCAGGGTGGCTGTGCTCATGCGGCGTGGTCCTTCGCGGCGAGGTGCGTCGAGGCGGGCAGGGTCGCGGACGGGGTGAGGAGCGCGGGGGCGTCCGGCGACCGGAGGTAGGCGAGGAGCAACTGCTCCATCGAGGGCTCGGTGACCGTCCAGGTGGGGCCGGCGGCGAGTTGGGCCTCGCGGCGCACCATCGCGGTGAACTGCCGTCCGCTGGTGGTCGATTCGATGACCGTGTGGCCGTCCAGCGGGCCGCGCGCGCCGTCGGCGGGCAGCGCGCCGGTGACCAGGCTGTGCGCCCAGGCCAGTTCCTCCGCCTCCCCGGCCAGCCGCACCCGGCCGCCCGCCAGGACGAGCAGGTAGTCGCAGACGCCCTCCAGTTCGGCGAGGGTGTGGGTGGACATGACGACGGTCGTCCCCGACTCGGCCGCCTCCGACATCAGCAGGCTGGTCATCTCGTGGCGTACCAGCGGATCGAGGTCGGCCATCGGCTCGTCGAGCAGGAGCATCCGGGGACGCTTGCCGAAGCAGAGGGCGAGCGCGAGGCGGGTGCGCTGGCCGCCGGAGAGGCTGCCGGCCCTGGCGTCGAACGGGATGTTCCCGCCGCGCACGATGGCCTCGGCGCGGCGCTGGTCCCAGTGGGAGCCGTTGAGTTCGCGGCCCATCCGCAGGGTGTCCGCGACGGTGAGGCGGGGGTAGAGCGGCTTGGACTGCGCGAGGTAGCCGACCTGCTGCCGGGCCTGGCCGCCGCGCGGGTCGCCGCCGAAGACCCGCAGCGATCCGGCCGAGGGGCCGCTGACCCCGGTGGCCATCGACATCAGGGTGCTCTTGCCCGCGCCGTTGGGGCCGACCAGGCCGCAGATCCGCCCGGCGGGCAGGCGGAAGGTGCACTCCTTCAGAGCCCAGCCGCGCCGGTAGCGCTTGCCGAGCCCGGCCGCCTCGACGGCGACCAGTCCGGCGTCGGCCGGGTCGAACTGTTCTGTGTACACGTGGGTGCTCTCTCGTCGGTGGGGGAGGCGGACGGTCGGCCGGGGCGTGGTGGCCGCCGGCGGACCGGCGTACTCAGTGCTGCTTCGGCCCGGTCCGTGTCGCGGAACCCGCCGCCGTGTAGACCTCGGCCCGGCAGGCGTCGAAGAGCGCGGTCACGTCCTCCGCGTCGAGCCCCGCCTCCTCGGCCTTCCGCAGCCACGCGGTCAGCTCCGCGCGCAGCGGCGCGTCCGAGGTGGCGTCCGGGGTGCCGAGCCCGCGCCGCACGAAGGTGCCACGCCCCGGCTGGAGTTCGACCAGCCCCTCGCGCTCAAGCTCCCGGTAGGCCTTGAGCACGGTGTGCGGGTTGATCGCCGCCGTCTGGACGACCTCCTTGGCCGTCGGCAGCTTGTCCCCGGGGACGAGCACCCCCAGCCGCAGAGCCTGCTTCGTCTGCAAGACGATCTGCATGTACGTGGCGACCCCGCTGCGCCGCTCGATCTGGAACGTGATCACGCCTGTGCGTCCTCCGTCATGGTCACCATCATTGTGTATATGGAATAGCACAATGATGGTGACGGTGGGGCGGGGCTTTGTCAATCGGGGCGTGTGGCCGGGGCGCGGGGTCGGCGCGAGCCGTCGCCGCGGGTCGCCGGCGGCCCGCGGTTTATCCCGGCATCGGGCGAGTGTCGGCCCTCGGGGTCAGGTGAGGGCGGCGACCAGCAGGGCGAAGGCGGCGACGATGGTGGCGACGCGGGCGTGGTGGAAGCGGTTCCAACGGGCGGTTCGTCTGCCGCTTTCAGTCGGCCGGGGGCGGCGTCCAGCCCGGGCTGTTCACCGAGGTGTTCTGGGCGACCCTGACCCGGGCGGGACGGCTGCCGCCGGAGGACGCGGCTCGGCGGGGCATGGCGTGGCTCAGCCTCTGTGCGAGGGCTTTCAGGTGTTCGCGAGCTCCGTCAGCCCGGCCCGGACCGCCCCGGCCGTCGCGTCGAGCGTCCCCCGGTCGCGCACCTGCCAGTCCGCGTCGATCCGGAACGGGTCCCCCGCGTACCGCGGGAAGACATGCAGATGCACATGGGAAATCTCCTGGAAGGCGGCCTCCCCGTCGGCGAGGAAGAGGTTGACCCCCTCGCACCGCAGCCCCGACCGGCGCAGCCCGCGTCCGATCCGGTGCGCGACCTGCCACAGCTCGGCCCCGAGCGCCTCCGGCAGATCCTCCAGCCCCGCCGCGTGCGCCTTGGGCACGACCAGGACGTGGCCGGGCGTCACCGGCTGGAGATCCATGAAGGCGACGACCCGGTCCCCCTCGTACACCGTGCTGGCCGCAGCCTCCCCGCGCGCTATCGCGCAGAAGAGACATCCCCGGTCCGCCCCCACCGCCATCCCGCCACGCTCCTTCGTCCCAGGTTCCCGCCGCGCTGCCCGTTCGCCGTCCACGACACCAGGGACAACGCCGGCGCCGCGAGTGAATTCCCGTGCACTCTCCAGAGGCGTTCGGCGTGGGCCCGGCTCGTACGGCCTCTCCCCGGGGCCCGGCCCGCCCGGGGGCCGTCACCCGTTCGGCCCAGCCCTCCGCGCGCCCCCGGTGCCGGGCCCCGACGCTGGACGAAGCCACGCCGTCGATGAGAGGGCACCCGACATGAGCGATCAGCACGAGACCCCCGACCCCCGTGAGGCGCACAGCGGCGCGCACACCGGCGCCGCCGACGTCCCGGAGGACGACTCCACCCGCCAGGCCTGGGCCACCGGCGGCACGGTCCTCGCGGGCGTCCTCCTGCTCATCCAGGGAGTCTTCGGCTTCCTCCAGGGCATCGCGGGCATCGCCGACAACACCGTCTACGCGGGCCTCGGCGACTACGCCTTCAAGATGAGCGTCACCGCCTGGGGCTGGATCCATCTCTTCCTCGGCGTCCTGGTCGCCATCACCGGTTGGTGCATCCTCACCGGCCAGACCTGGGCCAAGGCCACCGGCGTCGGCCTCGCCGCCGTCACCGTCATCCTCAACTTCATGTGGCTCCCCTACCTCCCCCTCTGGGCCCTCCTCAACATCGCCCTCGGCATCTTCGTCATCTGGGCGCTGTGCACGGAGCGCCCGGACGCGCCGCCTCTGTAGCGGACACGGCTGCCCGCGGGGCGGCCCCCGAACCGAGCGGGACGCGACCGGACCGGGTCGCGTCCCGCTCGCTCGCGCGTGCCTCTTGGGCCGCCGCCCCTCCCTTGACCTCAACCGAAGTTGACGTCCGAGGCTCCTTCGCAGAGGCCGCACCGCCCGACCGAAGGGGACCCGGACACCATGGACACCAGCACCGCTCAGATCGTCCAGTGGCTCGGAGCCCGCGCCCATCCGCTGAACGCCGCTGACACGCAAGCCCCGTCGGGCGACCTGGCGGCCTTCGTCTCGCTCGTACGCGACCGCGGCGCCGAGGTGGTGGCCGTCGGGGTCGCCTGCCGCCAGGGGCGGGAGTTGGCGGTGGTGGCGCATCGCATGGTGCGCGTGCCGGTGGAGGAGGCGGGATTCCGGTCGGTGGCGTCGGAGGGGGACGATCCGGTCGCGGTCGGGATCGACGGGTACGTGCGGACGGGCGAGGGCGGTCCGCGGGCGATGCCCGCCGGGGCGCGGTTGTTCTGGCGGTCCGAGGAGATCCTCGGGCTGGTCGAATGGATGCGGGCGTACAACCTGCGCAACCCCGCCGACCAGGTGCGATTCGCCCGGCCGTCGCCCGGGGGCGAGCGGGGGCCGCGGCTCGCCGGGATGGCCGGGATCGAGCGGGAGCTGGCCGAGGACACCCTCGGATGGTGCCGCCGCAGCGGGGACAAGATCGTCTACTGGGGCGGGCTCGCCCACATGGCGGTGGGCGAGCCGCGGGCGGTGACGCCCCCGTCACCGCCCGAGACGCACCGGAACGCCGGGAGCTTCTTGCGCGAGCGCCTCGGCCCGGCCTACCTCTCCGTCGGGGTGACTTTCAGCCATGGGGCGATCCCGTACGACGTGCCGCCGTCGCCCGAGGGGTACCTCGACGAGGTGTTCGGGCGGGGCGGGCCCGACGCGTACTGGGTGGATGTGAGCGGAGTGGGCGAGGGGAGCGGGGAGCTGCCCGGCGCGGTCGCGGAGTGGCTGGCGGCGCCAGCACGGGTGCGGCTGATCGGGCCCGGGTTCGACCCTCGGGAGAGCGCGGCGCACTACATGGCGGGGCGGTCGCCGGGGGAGTGGTTCGACGGGGTCGTCCACGTCCGCGAGGTCACGGCGGACACGCCCCTCGGGGGCCCCGCGGACCAGGCCGGCCAGGGGGACGAGCGGCGCCCGGTCACGCGGACGGCTCCTCGGTAGGCGGGCCCGTACGTTTCCGGGGCGTACGGGCTCGGGGCGTACGCGTCCTCAGTACGCAGTCGCCGCACTTCTCGGCCGGGACCCGGTAGTAGAGGCAGCAGCTGCGGCGGGTGAAGGCGATGCCGAGCCCCTCCTCGTGGAGGAAGGCGCCGGAGCCGGCGAGGGGCGGGGTGGCGAGGAGGCGTTCGACCAGGGGGACGGATGGGTGCGGGGTGTCCGGGGCCTGGTTCGTCAGGACGCGCAGGGCGCCGACCAGGGCGGAGGCGGAGTTGCCGCGCAGGACCCGGGGGGGAGAGCGCGTAGTGGGCGCGTGCGGTCGCGGCGAGCGGTGCGAGGTGGGTGGTGGTGACGGCCCAGTGCAGGGCGTCGGGGAGCGGCCCGGGCAGGGGGCGGGGGGCGGGGACGCGGAGTTCGAGCGGCCCGCCCGGCGCCCGGTACCACCAGACGCGGGCCGGATCGAGGTCGGGGACCTCCCCGCCGAGCGCGGCGCAGCCGAGCGCGAGCGACCAGAGCCGCGAGGCGATCCCGAGCTGCGCGGTGGAGGCGGCGATCCGGCCCGGCCCGACGCCCATGCGCCGGCCGATCTCCGCGACGTACGGGACGAAGCCGTCCCCGTGCAGTTCGGCGAGTGGCCGGAAACCGCCTTCGGCGGGGTCGGCGCGCGGGGTGGTGTCGGCGGTGAAGTAGGGGCCGACGGCGGTGAGCCGGCCGAGCAGCGGAGTGAGGGTGGCGCTCACCGCGTACGGGCCTGCGGGGTGAGGGGGCAGGGGCGCGGGTGGCTCCGCGCCGGGGTCCAGACGTACGGGCACATGCGTGCCACCGTCCTCTCTCGGGGAGATCCGCCCCGCTGTGCCGAGGTGCGACGGCGTGAGTCTCCTGACTCGGGTTCGACGCTCCCCGGGCCTTCCCGTCCCTGCTCCAACGCCTGGGACCGTGGCCGTCCTTCGGGTCGCTCACCCTTCACAGTGGCGGTACCGTCCCGGATTCCCACCGGGTTCCTCGTCCGCCGTCGCGTGTGCGGGGGGATTCTCGCAGGGCGGCGCTGAGGGGCGCCAGGCCCCCTCAGTCACTTCCGCCCGGTCGTCGCGTCGATGTGGTCGGGGACCTCGCCCGCGTAGTCCCCGGTGGAGAGCGTCCCGGACGGCTCCAGCAGGACCACCTGGGCTCCGGACTCCGTGTGCGGGCGGTGTTCGACGCCCCGGGGGACGGTGAAGAGGGCCCCGGTCCCCAGGGTGACGGTGCGTTCCCCGGCGTCGGGGGCGTCGCGGAGGTCGATGTGGAGGGTGCCGTCCACGACGAGGAAGAGTTCGTCGGTGTCCTGGTGGGCGTGCCAGACGTAGGCGCCCTGGAGCCGGGCGACCTTGACGTCGTAGTCGTTGAGGGTGGTGACGACCCGGGGGCTCCACAGGGCGTCGACCTTGGCCAGCGCCTCGTCCAGGCGGAGCGGGCAGGGGTGCGGGGCGCGGGGCGGGGCAGGGACGTGGGCAGGGGAGGTGTCCATCCGGGCATCCTGCCACCGGGCTGCCGGGCGGGGCCCGAGATCCCGTCACAGGGGCCGTGCGGCGGGCCGGGTGGCCGGCGGCCTCGCCGCCACCCGGGTCTCCCGGCGTCGTGGGTCCCGGGAATGACCGGCCCCGGACAGCAGGATGTCCACGGTGGGGCACCAGCCCCCGCCACACCCGACCGGCCGCCGGGCCCGGCCCCGCCGCCCGGGACGGGCCCGTAGGCGGCCGCGGCCCGTCGGCTCGCGGCCGCCCGAGAAGGAGGAGCGAGACCCATGACCAGCCCCGCCAACACCACCGCCGCCCATGAACTCGGCCTCGGCACCGTCGGCATCTGGAGCGGCGCGCTCCGGATCTCCGACGGGACGGGGCGGGACGGAGCCATCACCGACGCCGTCGAGGAGATCGAGGCGCTCGGCTACGGGACCATCTGGGTCGGCGGCAGTGCGAGCGTCGCCGACGCCGAGGCGGTCCTCGCCGCCACCCACCACCTACGGGTCGCCACCGGCATCCTCTCCATCTGGGACCACCCGGCCGACCGCGTCGCCGAGGAGGCCTGCGACGCCAACCGCGCCAACGAGGACCGCTTCGTCCTCGGGATCGGCGCCAGCCACCAGGTGCTGGCGCCGGATCAGTACGCCAAGCCGTACACGGCGATGAAGGAGTACCTGACCGCGCTGGACGAGGCACCCAACCCGGTCCCGGCCCGACAGCGGGTGCTGGCGGCGCTCGGGCCGAAGATGCTCCAGCTGTCGAAGGAGCGGGCGGCCGGGGCCCATCCGTACCTCGTGACCGAGGACTACGTCGCCGAGGCGCGTGAGGCTCTCGGGGTCGGGCCGCTGCTGGCGCCCGAGCTCAAGGTGGTGCTCGACGACAACCTCGACCGGGCGCGCGAGACCGCCCGGGCCTACCTCCGCTTCTACCTGGAGCTGCCCAACTACACCGACAACCTGCGGCGGGCCGGGTTCGGAGAGGCCGACTTCGAGGACGGGGGGAGTGACGCGCTGCTGGACGCGGTGGTGGCGTACGGCGGTGCCGAGCGGATTCGGGCGCGGGTGGCTGCCTTTCAGAAGGCGGGGGCTGATCATGTGGCGCTCCAGGTGGTCACTCCTGATCCCATGCGGGATCTGCCCATCGCGGAGTGGCGGGCGCTGGCGGCTGCCCTGGAGCTTCCTGGCTCCGCCGGGTGAGGGCGGGGTGGCCTCAAGCGCCGGCCGGGCTGATCGGTGGCTGGGCTCCGCCTGACGGTGCCGGTCACTGATGGCCTCAGGCGCCGGCCGGGCTGGGGGTTGGCTGGGCGCCGCCTCCGCCTCCCCGTCACTGATGGCCTCAAGCGCCGGCCGGGCTGGGGTTGGCCCGGTGGCCCGGTGGCCCGGTGGCCCGGTGGCCCGGTGGCTGGGTGGTGGTGGGGGGCTGGTGTGTGGGGGAGGGGTGGTTGGATGTTGGTTGGGGTGGGAGGGCAACCGCCTTGCCCCGTACCCTCGTTGCCTGGCACTATCCCGCGTGACCGTTCCGGGTCGGGTCCGGGCGGGATGGTTGCCACCGCTGTTCGGCGGTGGGTGTGGAACGGCCGCGTGACGGCGGCAGCGGCGTCAGCCGCACAGGCGGCGAGGGCCGCCGGGAGCGGGCGTGGCGCGGGCAAGCGCCGAGGCGGCCGTCACCGAGCTGAGCGGTACGAGCTGGTGGCGGCGCCCGTGCCCGACGCCTGCCGCTCGTTCAGGCGCGGG
This sequence comes from Streptomyces sp. NPDC058373, assembly GCF_042723275.1. Lineage (NCBI taxonomy): Bacteria > Bacillati > Actinomycetota > Actinomycetes > Kitasatosporales > Streptomycetaceae > Streptomyces > Streptomyces sp. NPDC058373. The sequence goes on from NZ_JBHXJE010000044.1 coordinate 43,093, forward strand.
CCGCGCGCAGGGCCGTGCGCAGATACGGGGCCGCCATCAGGAGCGGGGCCCGGGCGCCGGTGTGGCGCAGGCAGTACGTCCACCAGGTACGGGGCGGGAGTTCGGCGGCGCGGCGGCGCAGGGCCTCGCGGACGCCGATGCCGGGTTCCTCGGAGGCGGGCGGCAGGGGCGCGGTGTGGCGTTCGCCGACCGTGCGGGGGGCGACGAAGGCGGGGACGCGGGCGCGGCGGGCGCGCAGACCGTGGTCGAGGTCGCCGAGGGCGTGCCGGAAGGCCCGGTCGAGGTCGCCCGCCCGGTCGCGGGCGGCGCGCGGCAGCAGCACGGCGGCGCCGTCGTAGGTGTCGCAGGGCTCGGTACGGCCGGTCGGCTCGACCAGCGGCAGGCGGTGCGGGCGGCGGGTGCGGCGGCGCCCGGAGTAGGCGAGCGGCGCGGTGCCGGGGCGGGCGCCGGGCACCCGGCCGTCGCGGACGGCGCCGACGACCACGGCGGTGTCGCCGAGCGCCCGGGAGGTGGCCAGGAGGAGGGCGAGCGCCTCGTCGGCGAGGACCACGTCGTCGCGCAGCCAGAACTGATGGGTGAAGGGGGTCGCCCCGGCCGCCCGGCTGTTCCGGCTCGCCATCCTGATCCCCTCCCCCCAGCGGACCTGCGGCCCGGCCCGGTGGACCTCGACCTCGGGATGGGCGGCCCGTACCGCGTCGGCGGTGCCGTCCCGCGACCCCGCGTCGACCAGATGGACGCGCAGGGCCGTACCGGGCGGCAGGGACCGCTGGTCGGCGAGGGCGTCGAGCGCCCGCAGCGTCTGCCGACGCCGGTCACGCGAGGTCATCAGCACCGCCACGACCGGCGCCCGCCGCCGCACGTACGGCGTCCTGGTGGCCTCCTCCAGCGGCACGGCGGCACTGGCGCCCCTGGCGGTACTGGCGGTGCTGGGGGAGGGCTGAGACGACTCCACCCGAAACTCCTCACGCTCACGCATTCACAGACACCCATCCGGACCTACGCCCCGAACACTCCCCACGACCACGCGCCCCAGGCACGCGTCACGGAGACACGCGACGGACACGCGTCACGGACAATTGCCCCATATGGCTCGACTCGCCCCAGTCTCATCCCTCCACCCCGAAAATCCACCGACCGACGCCACCCATCAGCCCGCCCGGCGGCTGAGACCGACAACTGACGGTTACGACCGAAGCAGCGCACGACCGCAGCACCGAAGCGCCCAGCCAATTCCCAGCCCGGCCGGCGCTTGAGGCCATCAGTGACCGGCACGGTCGAAACGGCGCCCAGCCGGCCCCCAGCCCGGCCGGCGTTTGAGGCCATCAGTGACGGGGCGCTGGAGGCGGCGCCCAGCCAACCCAGCCCGGCCGGCGTTTGAGGCCATCAGTGACGGGCAGGTCGAGGCGGCGCCCAGCCAATTCCCAGCCTGGCCGGCGTTTGAGGCCATCAGTGACCGGCACGGTCGAAACGGCGCCCAGCCGACCCCCAGCCTGGCCGGCGTTTGAGGCCATCAGTGACGGGCAGGTCGAAACGGCGCCCAGCCGACCCCCAGCCCGGCCGGCGCCTGAGGCCACCCCACCCGCCCCGTCCGGGGCAACGGGAAAACGCCCCCGCACCCCCAGCCGGGGCGCGGCGAGCCCAGCTCACGCCGCCCCTGACCTGGGAAAACGAGCCACGCAGTGGCTCAGTGCACGGCCAAGCCGAACGAAAGTTGAGCCCAGTCGGCTCAACCGCATTGACGCGCCGCGAAGGCTCGTGCATCCTTGAGTCAGTTCCACTCAAGTAGTTAGCTGGAGGAATTGACATGGCACGTGCGGTCGGCATCGACCTGGGCACGACTAACTCCGTCGTCAGCGTTCTGGAGGGCGGCGAGCCCACCGTGATCACCAACGCCGAGGGCGCCAGGACCACGCCGTCCGTCGTCGCCTTCGCCAAGAACGGTGAGGTGCTCGTCGGCGAGGTCGCGAAGCGTCAGGCAGTGACGAACGTCGACAGGACCATCCGGTCGGTCAAGCGCCACATGGGCACCGACTGGAAGATCGACATCGACAGCAAGAGCTTCAACCCGCAGCAGATGAGCGCCTTCATCCTGCAGAAGCTCAAGCGCGACGCGGAGTCCTACCTGGGCGAGAAGGTCACGGACGCGGTCATCACCGTCCCGGCCTACTTCAACGACTCGGAGCGCCAGGCCACCAAGGAGGCCGGCGAGATCGCGGGCCTCAACGTCCTGCGCATCGTCAACGAGCCCACCGCCGCAGCCCTGGCGTACGGCCTCGACAAGGACGACCAGACGATCCTCGTCTTCGACCTCGGTGGCGGCACCTTCGACGTGTCCCTCCTGGAGATCGGCGACGGCGTCGTCGAGGTGAAGGCCACCAACGGTGACAACCACCTCGGCGGCGACGACTGGGACCAGCGCGTCGTCGACTACCTGGTCAAGCAGTTCCAGTCCGGCCACGGTGTGGACCTCGCCAAGGACAAGATGGCCCTCCAGCGCCTCCGCGAGGCCGCTGAGAAGGCGAAGATCGAGCTGTCCTCGTCCACCGAGACCTCGATCAACCTGCCCTACATCACGGCTTCCGCCGAGGGCCCGCTGCACCTGGACGAGAAGCTCACCCGCGCCCAGTTCCAGCAGCTCACCTCGGACCTGCTGGAGCGCTGCAAGACGCCGTTCCACAACGTCATCAAGGACGCGGGCATCCAGCTCTCCGAGATCGACCACGTCGTTCTCGTCGGTGGCTCCACCCGCATGCCGGCCGTCGCCGAGCTCGTCAAGGAGCTGACCGGCGGCAAGGACGCCAACAAGGGCGTCAACCCGGACGAGGTCGTCGCCATCGGCGCCGCGCTCCAGGCCGGTGTCCTCAAGGGCGAGGTCAAGGACGTCCTGCTCCTCGACGTCACCCCGCTGTCCCTCGGTATCGAGACCAAGGGCGGCATCATGACCAAGCTCATCGAGCGGAACACGACGATCCCGACCAAGCGGTCCGAGATCTTCACCACCGCCGAGGACAACCAGCCCTCCGTGCAGATCCAGGTCTACCAGGGCGAGCGCGAGATCGCGGCGTACAACAAGAAGCTCGGGATGTTCGAGCTGACGGGCCTGCCGCCGGCCCCGCGCGGTGTCCCGCAGATCGAGGTCGCCTTCGACATCGACGCCAACGGCATCATGCACGTGACCGCGAAGGACCTCGGCACGGGCAAGGAGCAGAAGATGACCGTCACCGGCGGCTCCTCGCTGCCGAAGGACGAGGTCAACCGCATGCGCGAGGAGGCCGAGAAGTACGCGGAGGAGGACCACAAGCGCCGCGAGGCCGCCGAGTCCCGCAACCAGGGCGAGCAGCTCGCGTACCAGACCGAGAAGTTCCTCAAGGACAACGAGGACAAGGTCCCCGCTGAGGTCAAGACGGAGGTCGAGGAGGCCGTCACCGAGCTGAAGGAGAAGCTCAAGGGTGAGGACACCGCCGAGATCCGCACCGCCACCGAGAAGGTCGCGGCCGTCTCGCAGAAGCTCGGCCAGGCCATGTACGCCGACGCCCAGGCGGCCGGCGGCGACGCCGGTGCCCAGGAGGGCGCCCCGGGCGGCGAGCAGGCCCAGCAGGGTGACGACGACGTGGTCGACGCCGAGATCGTCGACGACGACAACGACAAGCGCAAGGGTGGTGCCGCGTGACCGAGGAGACTCCCGGATTCGACGAGCAGCACGACGCTGACGTCACCCCCGGCGCCTCCTCGGACGACGCGGCCGAGACCGCCGGGCCCGCCTCCACCGAGGCGGGCCCGGCGGGCGCGGGCGGAGACGCCACGGCCGGTCTGACGGCCCAGCTGGACCAGGCGCGCACGGCCCTCGCCGAGCGCACCGCCGACCTCCAGCGGCTCCAGGCCGAGTACCAGAACTACCGGCGCCGGGTCGAGCGCGACCGGGTCACCGTCAAGGAGGTCGCGGTCGCGGGCATGCTGTCCGAGCTGCTGCCGGTCCTCGACGACATCGGCCGCGCCCGCGAGCACGGCGAGCTGGTCGGCGGCTTCAAGTCGGTCGCCGAGTCGGTGGAGGCGGTCACCGCCAAGCTGGGCCTGGTCCAGTTCGGCAAGGAGGGCGAGCCCTTCGACCCGACCATCCACGAGGCCCTGATGCACAGCTACGCGCCCGACGTCACGGAGACGACGTGCGTCGCGATCCTCCAGCCGGGGTATCGCATCGGCGAGCGCACCATCCGGCCCGCCCGGGTCGCGGTGGCCGAGCCCCAGCCGGGCGCCCAGCAGGCCAAGCCCCAGGCGGACGCCAAGGCCGAGCAGGCCGAGGCCGAGCCGGACGGGGCGAAGCCGGACGAGGAGAACGGTGGCCCGCAGGAGGGCTGAACCGCTCACCGCCGCCGCGGTCACCTTCACCGGTGACCGCGCGGCGGTGACGTCGCAGTGGAAGGAGGGACGTCGCCGATGAGTACCAAGGACTACATCGAGAAGGACTACTACAAGGTCCTCGGCGTCCCCAAGGACGCCACCGACGCCGAGATCAAGAAGGCGTACCGCAAGCTGGCCCGGGAGAACCACCCGGACGCCAACACGGGCAACGTCAGGGCCGAGGAGCGCTTCAAGGAGATCTCCGAGGCCAACGACATCCTCGGCGACCCCAAGAAGCGCAAGGAGTACGACGAGGCGCGCTCCCTCTTCGGGAACGGCGGCTTCCGCCCCGGTCCCGGTGGTGGCGGAGCCGGCGGCGGCAACTTCAACTTCGACCTGGGCGACCTCTTCGGGGGCGGTGCCCCCGGCGGCGGCCAGGGGCAGGGCGGATTCGGCGGCGGCCTCGGGGACGTCTTCGGCGGGCTGTTCAACCGCGGCGGCGCGGGCGCCGGCACGCGGACCCAGCCCCGGCGCGGCCAGGACATCGAGTCCGAGGTGACGCTCAGCTTCACCGAGGCCGTGGACGGCGCGACGGTGCCGCTGAGGATGTCCAGCCAGGCGCCCTGCAAGGCCTGTTCGGGCACGGGCGACAAGAACGGCACGCCCCGCGTCTGCCCGACCTGCGTCGGCACCGGCCAGGTCTCGCGCGGCGGCGGGGGCGGCTTCTCGCTCACCGACCCGTGCGTGGACTGCAAGGGCCGCGGCCTGATCGCCGAGGACCCGTGCGAGGTCTGCAAGGGCTCGGGCCGGGCCAAGTCCTCACGCACCATGCAGGTCCGCATCCCGGCCGGTGTCTCGGACGGGCAGCGGATCCGGCTGCGCGGCAAAGGCAGCCCGGGTGAGCGCGGCGGCCCCGCGGGCGACCTGTACGTGGTGGTGAACGTCGGCAAGCACCCGGTCTTCGGGCGCAAGGGCGACAACCTCACCGTCACGGTGCCGGTCACCCTCACGGAGGCCGCGCTCGGCGGCGAGATCCGCGTACCCACCCTGGGCGGCCCCCCGGTGACGCTGAAGCTGCCGCCGGGCACCCCGGCGGGGCGGACGATGCGGGCCCGCGGCAAGGGCGCCGTCCGCAAGGACGGCACCCGCGGCGATCTGCTGGTCACCGTCGACGTGGCGGTGCCCCAGCACCTGTCCTCCGAGGCCCGCGAGGCCCTGGAGGCGTACCGCAAGGCCACCGCGGACGAGGACCCGCGGGCGGAGCTGTTCAAGGCAGCGAAGGGAGCGTAGGCCGATGGCCATGGACCGGGACGGACGACGCCGCAACCCCTACGAACTGACGGAAGACACCCCGGTGTACGTCATTTCGGTGGCGGCCCAGCTCAGCGGGCTCCACCCGCAGACGTTGCGCCAGTACGACCGTCTCGGCCTGGTGTCGCCCGACCGCACGGCCGGGCGCGGGCGCCGGTACTCGGCCCGCGACATCGAACTGCTCCGCCAGGTGCAGCAGTTGTCGCAGAACGAGGGCATCAACCTCGCCGGTATCAAGCGCATCATCGAACTGGAGAACCAGGTGGCCGCGCTCCAGCAGCGCATCGCCGAGCTCTCCGCCGCCGTGGACGGCGCCGCCGCCCAGATGCGGCAGCGCGAGGCGCAGGTGCACGCTTCCTACCGCCGCGACCTCGTGCGGTACGAGGACGTGCGGCACACCAGCGCGCTGGTGGTGTGGCGGCCGGGGCAGCCGTCGGGCGAGCAGTAGCCGCCTCCCTCACCGGAGGGGCCGGAGGTACGCCGAGAGGCCGGAGAGCACAGTGCTTTCCGGCCTCTTCGGCGTCTTGCGGGCGGTGTCCCGGCGGTCCGGGTCCCGCCTCCCGGGAGCGCTCCCCCGGCCCGGGTCAGTCCGTCTCCTCCAGCAGGCCGGAGTGGGCGATGAGGTAGCCGAGCTGGGTGCGGCTGCCGCTGCCGAGGGTGGCGGCCAGTTTGGCGATGTGGCTGCGGCAGGTGCGGACGTTCATGCCGAGGCGGCGGGCGATGGCGTCGTCCACGTGCCCCTCCACGAGGAGTTTGGCGATGGAGCGCTGGATGCCGGTGACCCCGTCCAGCTCGGGCCGGTAGGTGACGGGCTGCTCGTCCCAGGGGACGGCGTGGTGCCAGAGCTGGTCGAAGACGCCGACGAGGTACTCCACCAGGCCGGGGTGGCGCAGCTGGAGCGCCACCTGCCGGTCGGAGCGGGCCGGGATGAACGCCACCTTGCGGTCGACCACGATCAGCCGGTCGATGATCTCCTCCAGCGTGCGCACCTCGACGTCGGAGCCGACCCGGTCCACGTAGGCGATGGTGGCCGAATGGTGGCGTGCGGTGTGCTGGTAGAGGGTGCGCATCCGGACGCGGCGGTCGAGCAGGGGCGTGACGCGGCGCAGCCCCTCCGCTATGGTTCCCGGCTTGCGGCCGCTCCCGGGCTGCACGGTCAGCAGCTCCTCGGAGCACTCCGACACGACACGGTCGAGCGTGGTGTTGATGAGCCCCAGCCCCTCCAGCACGGTGATGCCGCTGGAGGCGACGGGATTCTGGGCCGCCATGGCGAGGAACGGCGCGAAGGTCTCGGTCAGGCCGATGGCGACCCGCCGGCGCTCCTGGATTTCCTGCTCGATGGGGTGGACGAGGTGGCCGAGCGCTACCGTCGGGGGCAGCGGCCGTAGCCATTCGGTGTCGTCCGGGTCGGCGTGCACCAGTGCCAAGTCGATGAGACAGGGCGCTTGTTCCACCTCGGACCGGGGTATTCGCCCGGTTCGCAGCGCATCCGCGTAGAGCTGTCGACCTGCCTCGCACAGCTCCCGTTGACTGTGAGGATGCCCCGGTGTCAGGTCATCTGTCCCCATATGAACCCCCCTCAGGGTCATGCATTACAGGAACATGATGCCTGTATTCGCTGGTGCGAGCGGTCCTGGTGAGCGATCGTCATGTGCACGGGGGAGGAGGAAATGATTAGAAGAGGTGGAGATCGTCCATGAGCAAGATGGTTCGTGTACTTTGCGCTTTCGCGGTCGCGGCTGCCTTCGGTGCGATCGCCAGTGGCGAGCCCACCTGGGAGAGCGAGCCCGCTTCCTCGGTGCTGGCTGAGCCGACCTGGGAGAGCAACCCGGTGGCGGTCCAGTCGGAGCCCACCTGGGAGTTCGCCCCGACCGGCGAGCCCACTTGGGAGGTCACCCCCGCCAGTGAGCCGACCTGGGAGTTCGCCCCGACGGGCGAGCCCACCTGGGAGGTCACCCCCGCCGGCGAGCCTACCTGGGAGACCGCCCCCGCCGGCGAGCCGACGTGGGAGGACCAGCCCACGGACGTCCAGGCATGAGCATGCCTCCGGACGACCACTCATTCCGGCGCGAGATGGCCGCGGCCTACCGCTCCGGATGGCACTTCATCGACCTGGTCAGTGCTGTCCCTGACGGGGACGAGCCGCTGACGGTGACGCTCTTCGGTGAGCCGATCCTGGTCGTCCGGGACGAGGAGGAAGGGGTCCGCGCCTACCGGGCCCTGCGGCGCCCCCGCGGCGCACCTCAACCCGTGCGCTGTGCCATCAGGTACGGAATGGTCTTCGTCAACCTCGACCAGCGTGACCACCAGCCGGTCGAGACGGAACTTCTCTCAGCCACCCCCCGCAGCGCCTGAGACGCGATCCCCCCGTCGTCACAGATCGCCCAGGCGCTCCCCCCGGCAGCGACGTCACCGTGGACCTGAACACGGTGGCGTCGCTGTCGTTGCAGGGGCCCCCGGTCACGGGAGCCGGTCCGGGCCGGGGCCCAGTCGCCGGGCCTACTCCCCGGCCGTCTCCGGCCAGTTCCCCATCCCCCGGATCAGCGCGATCTCGATGACGACGCGGGCCGGGTTCTCGCGGGGTTCGCGCCCGTACCGGATCGCGTACCGGCGTTCGGCCTCCGCGACGCGCTCCGGGTCCTCGCTGACCGTCGCGATCCCCTCCAGGGTGGCCCAGTGCCGCCCGGCCATCTGGCAGACCGCGGCCCGGGCGCCCTCCGGTCCGGCCGCGCGGACATGGCGGACCTTGGTGGTGGAGCCGCCGGTGATGATCCGCGCCAGCCGCTCGTCCGGGTCGTACGTCACGCCGACCGGGACGACGTGCGGGGTGCCGTCCGGCCGGAGCGTGGTGAGCGTGCAGACATGCCGCTCCCGCCAGAAGTCGAGGAAACCGGCGGGGGGAGCGCTTACGTCGAGAGCCATGGCGGCAGCGTATGACCGGGGGGCGTCCTCGCGCGTCGGCGGAGGACGCCCCCCGGGCGCAGGCGGCGTAGGGGGAGGCTCGTCACTCGCCCCGCGAGCGCGCCTTGACGGCGAGGCTCCGGATCGAGAGGAGGGCGATCAGGGCGAGGGCGATGATGTAGCAGGAGACCGCCATGGAGGTGCCGGTGGCCTCCAGGAGCAGCACCATGACGAAGGGGGCGAGCCCGCCTCCGGCGACGGCTGCGATCTGGTAGCCGAGCGAGGCGCCGGTGTACCTCATCTCCGGGGTGAAGAGCTCGGCGAAGAGGGCGGCCTGGGGGCCGTACATGATGCTGAGGAAGCAGCTGGCCACGAAGGTGCCGACCGCCAGCCAGAGCAGCGAGCCGGTGTCGATCAGCAGGAAGAGTGGGACGGCCCACAGGGCGATCCCGGCGGCGCCGATCGCGTAGATGCGCAGGCGGCCGATGCGGTCGGAGAGGGCGGCGGAGGCCGGTATCAGCACGAGCTGGGTGAGGCTGACGCAGAGGGAGATGGCGAGCACCGGGCCGCGTTCCATGCCCAGTTCGCGGGTGGTGTAGTCGAGGACGCCGGTGATCAGGATGTAGAAGGTCGCGGTGTTGACCGCGAAGGAGCCGCCGGCCAGCAGGACGGTGCCGAGGTGGCCGCGGAGGATGGTGCGCAGCGGGGAGGGCTGCTCGCTCTGCTCCCGCTCGGCCAGCGCCTGCTCGGCCTGGCGGAACTCGGGGGTCTCCTCGACCCGGGTGTGGATGTACCAGGCGAGGCAGAGGACGAGCAGGCCGACCAGGAACGGCACCCGCCAGCCCCAGCTGGTGAACGCCTGGTCCGAGGTGAGTGCCCCGGCCAGCAGGAAGACGCTGTTGGCGGTGACCACGCCGATGGGGACGCCGAGCTGGACGACGCTGCCGTAGATGCCGCGCTTGCCCTCCGGGGCGTACTCGGTGGCCAGCAGCATGGCGCCGCCCCACTGCGCGCCGACCGCGGCGCCCTGGGCGATGCGCAGCAGGACGAGCAGGATCGGGGCGGCGACACCGATCGTCTCGTACGTGGGGAGCAGGCCGATGCCGGTGGTGGCCAGGCCCATCACGGTGAGGGCGAGGACCAGCATCGGCTTGCGGCCCTTCTTGTCGCCGAGCTGGCCCGCGACGATGCCGCCGATGGGGCGGGCCAGGAAGCCGACGGCGAAGGTGGCGAAGGCGGCGAGGACGCCGGCGGTGGGGTTGTCTGCCGGGAAGTACAGGTCGCCGAGGACCAGGGCGGCGGCGATCCCGAAGATGAAGTAGTCGTACCACTCCACGGCCGAGGCGAGCGCCGCGGCGGTCGCGACGCGTCGGCGGTTGGGGGTGGCCGGGGCAGTGGGGGGCACGGGCTGGGCGGAAGCGGGGGTGTCCATGCGTGCACGCTCCGATGGGTGCGAGGGGACGTTCCCGGGAACGTACTGACCGGACGGTATGGGGTCAACGGTCGTGCACGAGGTTCCCGATTCCCGAGGGGGCGAGCGGGGTCCGGGCCGGTCCCGCAGGGCGCCCGGGTGGGGGTGCGGGGCGGTGCGGGCGGCAGGAGGGGCGACCGAATGGGCTTGAGTGGAATAGACTCAACTTTGTGCACGTTGACCCAGTCAGTGCCGGGTCGGGTGCGCGCCCGCGCCGCCCGGCGCGACAGGGCCCGGCGGGGCGGCGCACGATGAGCCACGCACGAGGACGACGGGACGGCGCCCGGCGTACGGGTAGGCGCCGTACGGGCAGGCGGAAGAGGGCCGCCGGGCCCGGTGGCAGGCAGACCGGAGACGTAGAGGACGAGGAGAGGACACGTGGACGCAGAGCTGACCAACAGGAGCCGGGACGCGCTCAACGCGGCGAGCAGCCGGGCGGTCTCCGAGGGGCACCCCGACCTGACACCGGCCCACCTGCTCCTGGCCCTCCTGGAGGGGCAGGACAACGAGAACCTGGTCGACCTCCTGGCCGCCGTCGAGGCCGACCAGGCGGCGATCCGGGCGGGGGCCGAGCGGGTCCTCGCGTCGCTCCCCAGCGTCACCGGCTCGACGGTCGCCCCGCCGCAGCCCAACCGGGACCTGCTGGCGGTCATCGCCGACGCCGGGCGGCGCGCCAAGGACCTGGGCGACGAGTACCTCTCCACCGAGCACCTGCTGATCGGCACCGCCGCGAAGGGCGGCCCGGCCGCCGAGGTGCTGACCGGGCAGGGCGCGGCGCCCGAGAAGCTGCTGGAGGCATTCCAGACCACACGAGGAGGACGCCGGGTGACCACGCCCGACCCCGAGGGTCAGTACAAGGCGCTGGAGAAGTTCGGTACGGACTTCACGGCCGCCGCCCGCGAGGGCAAGCTCGACCCGGTCATCGGCCGGGACCAGGAGATCCGCCGTGTCGTGCAGGTGCTGTCGCGGCGCACCAAGAACAACCCGGTCCTCATCGGCGAGCCCGGTGTCGGCAAGACCGCCGTGGTGGAGGGGCTGGCCCAGCGCATCGTCAAGGGCGACGTGCCCGAGTCGCTGAAGAACAAGCGGCTGGTCTCGCTCGACCTCGGCGCGATGGTCGCGGGCGCCAAGTACCGCGGCGAGTTCGAGGAGCGGCTGAAGACGGTCCTCTCCGAGATCAAGGAGAGCGACGGCCAGATCGTCACCTTCATCGACGAGCTGCACACCGTCGTCGGCGCGGGCGCCGGCGGCGACTCCGCCATGGACGCGGGCAACATGCTCAAGCCCATGCTGGCCCGCGGCGAACTGCGCATGGTCGGCGCCACCACGCTGGACGAGTACCGCGAGCGGATCGAGAAGGACCCGGCGCTGGAGCGCCGCTTCCAGCAGGTGCTGGTGGCCGAGCCGAGCGTCGAGGACTCCATCGCCATCCTGCGCGGCCTCAAGGGCCGGTACGAGGCGCACCACAAGGTGCAGATCGCGGACAGCGCGCTGGTGGCCGCCGCGACCCTCTCCGACCGGTACATCACCTCCCGCTTCCTGCCCGACAAGGCCATCGACCTGGTCGACGAGGCGGCCTCCCGGCTGCGGATGGAGATCGACTCCTCGCCGCTGGAGATCGACGAGCTCCAGCGCTCCGTCGACCGGCTGAAGATGGAGGAGCTGGCGCTCGACAAGGAGACCGACCCGGCCTCCCGCCAGCGGCTGGAGAAGCTCCGCCGCGACCTCGCCGACCGCGAGGAGGAGCTGCGCGGGCTCACTGCCCGCTGGGAGAAGGAGAAGCAGTCCCTCAACCGCGTCGGTGAGCTGAAGGAACGCCTGGACGAACTGCGCGGCCAGGCCGAACGCGCCCAGCGCGACGGCGACTTCGACACCGCCTCCAAGCTGCTCTACGGCGAGATCCCCACCCTGGAGCGGGACCTGGAGGTGGCCTCCGAGGCCGAGGAGGAGGCCGCCAAGGACACCATGGTCAAGGAGGAGGTCGGCCCGGACGACATCGCGGACGTGGTCGGCTCCTGGACCGGCATCCCGGCGGGCCGCCTGCTGGAGGGCGAGACGCAGAAGCTGCTGCGGATGGAGGCCGAGCTGGGCCGCCGCCTGATCGGCCAGAGCGAGGCCGTCCAGGCCGTCTCGGACGCGGTGCGCCGCACCCGGGCCGGGATCGCCGATCCGGACCGGCCGACCGGCTCGTTCCTCTTCCTCGGCCCGACCGGCGTCGGCAAGACCGAGCTGGCCAAGGCGCTCGCCGACTTCCTCTTCGACGACGAGCGGGCCATGATCCGCATCGACATGAGCGAGTACGGCGAGAAGCACTCGGTGGCCCGCCTGGTCGGCGCGCCCCCCGGCTACGTCGGGTACGAGGAGGGCGGCCAGCTCACCGAGGCGGTGCGGCGGCGCCCGTACAGCGTGGTGCTGCTGGACGAGGTGGAGAAGGCCCACCCGGAGGTCTTCGACATCCTGCTCCAGGTGCTGGACGACGGGCGGCTCACCGACGGGCAGGGCCGGACGGTGGACTTCCGCAACACCATCCTGGTGCTGACCAGCAACCTCGGCAGCCAGTACCTGGTCGGCTCCGCGCCCGAGGAGGAGAAGAAGCGGCAGGTCATGGAGGTGGTCCGGGCCTCCTTCAAGCCCGAGTTCCTCAACCGCCTGGACGACCTGGTGGTCTTCTCCGCGCTGGACGAGGGCGAGCTGGCCCGTATCGCCGGGCTCCAGGTCGCGAGCCTCGCCAAGCGGCTCGCCGAACGCCGGCTCACCCTCGACGTGACGCCGGAGGCGCTGGCGTGGCTGGCGAAGGAGGGGTTCGACCCGGCGTACGGCGCCCGGCCGCTGCGCCGCCTGATCCAGACGGCCATCGGCGACCGGCTCGCCAAGGAGATCCTCGCCGGGGAGGTCCGCGACGGCGACACGGTCCGCGTCGACCGCTTCGAGGACGGCCTCCTCGTGGGGCGCGCCGAGAGCTGACCGGCCGCCCGCGTGTCCGCCGTACGGATTGAGCCCGCAGCGGACACGCGGGGGCGGCGGGGCCGTGGGGTTGCCAGGGGCGGGCGGGAATGGGAGAGGATGGCGGGCAACCGTACGAAGGGAATTACACGGTGAGCATCGACCCGTCCTCCATTCCGAATTTCGGGGACAAGCCCGAACCGCAGGCAGCAGGACCGGCGGGCCCCGTCGTCCCCGACCAGGATCTGGTCAAGCAACTGCTGGACCAGATGGAGCTCAAGTACGTCGTCGACGACGAGGGTGACCTCGCGGCGCCGTGGGAGGAGTTCCGCACCTACTTCATGTTCCGTGGCGAGGGCGACCAGCAGGTCTTCTCGGTGCGGACGTTCTACGACCGGCCGCACCAGATCGACGACAAGGCCAAGCTGCTGGAGTCGATCGACGACTGGAACCGCCGCACCCTGTGGCCGAAGGTCTACACCCACACCCACGACGACGGCACGGTCCGCCTCATCGGCGAGGCCCAGATGCTGATCGGCACCGGTGTGGCCCTGGAGCACTTCGTCTCCTCCACGGTGAGCTGGGTCCGCGCCGCCATCGAGTTCGACCGCTGGCTGGTCGAGCAGCTCGGCCTGGAGTCGGAGGTCGACTCGGCCGAGCCCAAGAACGACGAGGAGTAGGGGGCGCGACCTCCCCTCGCGGCACCACCCGGAGCCCGCCCCGCACCACGTGTGCGGGGCGGGCTCCGGCGCGTACGGACGGCTGTCGGCGCCGGGCGTACGCGGGGCCGCCCGGCGGCCCGGGGGCGTACGCGGGGAGTCAGCGCGGCCCGCTCTCCCCTCCGACCCCGCTGCCGTACCGCTCGGCCAGCTCCGCCACGGTCAGCGCCACGGCCGCCCTCAGACTCGCGGGGGCCAGCACCTCCGCCTCCGCCCCCAGCCGCAGCAGGTCGCCGACGGCCGCCGCCTAGGCCCTGTCCGGCGGATCTTCGTGGAAGAGCCTGCGGCGTCTGGTGCGTGCTCTCGGCGTGCGCCCGGATCTCCCTCGTACTGGACGTA
>NZ_JBHXJE010000045.1:0-54149 GCF_042723275.1 Streptomyces sp. NPDC058373
CCCCCGCGCGATCGCGCGGGGGCACCCCTCCTGTCCGTGCGCCACGACGAAGAAGGCATAGAGGAGACCCGCGATGGACATCATGGATACGACAATCACATCCATCAGTTCCTCGTAGTCTGCGGCAGCACTGACAGACCGACGGTGCGGCCGCCGATGCCTCCGTGAAAGGGAAGTACCTGCTGTTGGCTGTCCCCCTGTACCTGGATCCCAAGCTGGAGCCGCCGCTCACTTCCCTGCTGGCGTCGACTGTCCTTCACCGCCTCGTGGACGGACTCGGGTCGCCGCTCAATGTGGTCGTTCCCGACCGGATCGCCGACAACGTCGCGCGCTTCCAGTCCGTCTACCGCCGCCACCACTTGGACGGGAAGATCTACTTCGCCCACAAGGCCAACAGGTCCACGTCGTTGGTCCGCCGTCTGACCACCACCGGCGCCGCCATGGACGTGGCCTCGCTCAACGAATTGCAGCATGCCCTGGCCTGCGGGTTCACCCCCGACCGCATCGGCGCCACAGGACCGAAGGAACCGGAGTTCCTCTGGCTGGCCGCCCGCACCGGAGTGACGGTGAACGTCGAGGGGCCCGCCGAGCTGGAAGACCTCGCCTCCCTCGTGCGCCGCCACGGCCTTCCGCCCGTTCACGTGCTGCTGCGGCTCTCGGACTTCTCCGGTCCCGGGGTGAGAGTGCTGAGCCGCCGGAGCAGGTTCGGTTCACCGGCCTCGGAGTTCGCCGGCCTGCTGGACGCTGCCGAGCGGCATGGCGACGCGCTGGAGGTGGTCGGCGTCTCGTACCACCTCGACACCACCAGCATCGAGGAGAAGGCGCGCGCGCTGGAGGGCTGCATACGGGCCATGGACGGGTGCCGGGCCCGGGGAATGCGGCCGCGCCTGATCGACATGGGTGGCGGCTTCGGTGTCAGCTACCTGGCGGACGGCGCGCAGTGGGAGCGCTACACCACTCAGCTCACCCTCGCGGCCATGGGCAAAGGACAGACCATGGCCTGGCGTGACCACTCCTACGGGCTGCGCCGCGAAGGAAACGCCTTACGAGGGAGCTTGGAGCTCTATCCCTCCTACCGCCCCATCGCCGGCGCCGAATACCTGGACGAACTGCTGCGCTCCCCCGCTCCCACGCTGGGGCGCCCGCTGGCCACTCTCCTCCTCGAAAATCTCTACGACCTGTGCGTCGAGCCCGGACGGGCGCTGCTCGACCAGTGCGGACTGACCTTGGCCCGAGTCCTGGAGACGCGCACCGAGCCGGACGGTTCGCACTCCCTGCGCCTGGCCATGAACGCCGACGACTGCGCCTTGGAGGAGCACGGCATCCTCATGGACCCGGTGCTGCTCCGCCGCGACACGAGCCGGCGGGAGAGGACGAGGCCCCCCGAAGAAGGGGGCGGCTTCTATCTCCACGGGAATCTGTGCCTCGAATCCGACTTGATCACACGCAGAATCGTCTACCTACCTGAGAGACCGATGCCAGGCGATCTCCTGGCGTTTCCCAACACAGCGGGGTATTGCATGGACTTCAACGCCCATCATGCCCAGCAGCAGCCCGTCGCCCGGAAGGTGGCAATGTACGAAGGCGCGGGCGGTTGGGAATGGCGCCTCGACGAACAATATTGGCCGATACATTCCACAGGAGACGCGCATGAGGTATGACAGCATCATCGAGACAATCGGCGACACACCTCTGGTTCGTATCGCGCCGCACGTTCACCGCATCCCCAACATAGATCTGTATGCCAAACTTGAGTCGTTCAACCCCTTCGGTTCGCTGAAGGACCGGGCCGCGTGGAACATGGTTCGCCCCGGCCTCCAGGAGGCGGTCGAGCAGGGAAGCCAGATAGTCGAATTGTCCAGCGGGAACACAGCCAAAGCGCTGGCGGCCATCGCCGGGATCCACGGTATCGGCTTCAAGAGCGTGACCAACCGGATGAAGATACCGGAGATCAAAGAACTGCTCCTGCTGCTCGGAGCGGAAATTCAGGAACTTCCCGGCCAGACCGAGTGCCTCGACCCCACGGACTCGGAAGACCCGCTGACGCTCTTCCACCGCAGTCTCCATGAACCAGGCAGCACCCACCTGCACACCGATCAGTACTTCAACGAACGCAACCCTGAGGCCCATGAGCACGGCACGGGCCCCGAGATCATCAGGGACCTGGACGGCAGGGCGCCGGACTGGTTCATCTCGGGTGTAGGTACTGCCGGCTCATCCACAGGAGTGGCACGAGCATTACGTGAGAGAGATCCCAAGGTTTCCGTAGTAGGTCTAGTCGCCGAGAAATCGGACTTTATTCCTGGAATCAGGAACATCGACGAGGTGCAAGAAGTCGGGATCTTCGACCCGGACACCTACGGAACCATCGAGAAGGTGAGCTCCAACGAAGCCATCGACGGCATGCTGCAACTCATCCGGAGATGCGGGATACTGGCTGGCCCCACAGGCGGAGCGGCCTACTTCGGGGCGGTTCGCCATCTCATGGAGATCGGCCCCCAGCTCACCGAGCCCGCGACCGCCGTTTTCCTTGTGTGCGACCGTGTCGAGAGCTACCTGAGTTACATCCGAAAGCGGCGCCCGGAACTCCTCGGCCAGCAGCCCGCGAACAATTCCGCCCCGGACATGCCCCCCGCAGCGGACCTGGGCGAGGCCACCACCATCAGCGTCGCCGACTCCCAGGCATGGATATCGGACAGCAGACCCGTCATCGTGGACATGCGCAGCCCCTACGCGTACGCAGCGCTGCACATCGAAGGGTCCCTCAACATCGTCGACGAACTCTTCGAAGAACTCGTGCGCGGGGGGCTGCCGTTCAGCAAGGCGCAACCCGTGCTGCTGGCATGTCCGGTCGGTGAGAAGTCCCTGAAGTACGCGGCTCTGCTGACCCGCATGGGCCATCCGGATGTACGCAGCCTCGAAGGCGGCATCATCGCCTGGCGTGACGCGGGCGCACCGCTGGTGAGGGAGTGACGCCCGTGGGTAGTCAACCCGGCCGCGACGACACGGAGGGGCTGGCCAGTTGGCACACCAGCCTGCGCGCGGAGTTCCCTATCATCGCACGTCACCCCGAACTGGCGTACCTGGACAGCGCCGCGACGGCTCAGAAGCCCCAAGCGGTCCTGGACGCGGTCCAGGAGTACCTCACCACCTCCAACGCGAACGCCGGACGCGGCACGTACCCGTGGGCCAACAGAACGACGGCGCTGCTCCAGGAGACCAGGAACCGGGTCAAGGCATTTCTTGACGACCCGTCCCCCGACATCTCCGAGGTGCATTTCACCAGCGGCACGACCGAGGGGCTGCGCCTGGTGGCCTTGGACTGGCTGGTCCATCAACTCCGCGACGGGGACGAGATCATCGTGCCGTCCGCGGACCACCAAGCCAACATCTCACCCTGGCACGAGGCCGTCGAGGTCCTGGCCCGCCAGGGAACACGTGTCACCGTCCGCAGCATGCCGTACCAGCTGTCCTCGGGTGACTACGACACGGACGCGCTCGCCGGACTCGTCTCCTCGCGGACCCGGTTCGTGGCCGCCACCCATGTGCATCACGTGTACGGCGGGGACATGAACGTGCACCGGATACGCCGAACGGTGGGCCCCGACGTGACGATCTGCCTGGACGCGGCGCAGAGCGTCGGCCATCTACCGGTCTCCGCGCAGGCGCTGGATGTCGACTTCATCGCCTTCTCCGGGCACAAGGCCCTGGCTATGCCCGGGTCCGGGGCGGTCTGGTCCCGCAATGCCCGAGGAGCGCCATTCACTCCGCGCGGCTGGAGCGGCACACCCAACACGGTAGGCGTCGCCAGTCTGAACGCCGCCCTGGAGTGGCTCGAACGGGCCGGCCTGGAACGCGTCGAGGAATGGACCGTGCGCTTGGCGGCGCGACTGACCGACGGGCTGCGGGCCCTGGCACCCTACGAAGTGCTCGGCTGCCAGCGGAGTCTGGCAGCCGACTCTCCCGTGCAGCAACGGCACGGCATCGTGACGTTCAGGCACAGCGCCATCGACTCGGTCGATCTGGGCTTCATCCTGTTCAGCCACGGTTTCATGGTGCGAACGGACGGGCTTTGCCAGGGCAGGGCGGGCGAAAGTCGCAGCTCCGTCCGGGTCAGCCTGCACGTCTACAACAGCCGGGAGGAGGTGGACCGGTTGTTGGACGTACTCGCCGGCCTCGCGTAGCGCAATGACATCCATTTTCACCTGTAGATTCGGAGGCACACGCAGTACGGACACGGCAGAGGTGGTAGAGGGCAATGAACGTGAGCATGCTGACGGCCCAGATGTGGGTGGACCGCTGGGAACGCCAGCAGCAGCGGTACGCCTTCGACCGTGAGGAGCGCTTCACCGTCGTTGCGGACGTCGTCGAACACGTGACGGCCGGCTGCAGGGCCCCTCGCGTACTGGATCTCGGCTGTGGGCCCGGCTCGCTGCCGGCGCGATTGATCGAGCGTCTGCCCCAGGCCGAGATCGTCGCCGTCGACATGGACCCGCTGCTGCTGGCGCTCGCCCGGGCCCGCCATCCGGACGCGGCCCGCTACGTCGAGGCCGTGATCGGCGAGCCCGGATGGACTAGCGCCCTCGGCCTGACGGAGCCGGTCGACGCCGTCGTCTCCACCACCGCCCTCCACTACCTTGCCGAGCACGTACTGCACCGCACATACGCGGAACTGGCCACTCTGCTCCGGCCGGGCGGCGTGCTGATCAACGCGGACCATCTGTCGCAGGAGGCGACGGGATTCGCGGAGATCACCGAGTTCGTGGGGACTCGCCGGGCGGAACGCCAGCGCGCCTTCGACCATGAGGACTGGGAGGCCTGGTGGTCCGCGATCGAGAACGAACCGGAGCTGATGGCCCTGTGCGCCGAACGCCGTAAGCGAAAGACCACCCACTCCAATTGCTCCGTCACACTCAGCCGACACGTCGAACTACTGGCCGCGGCAGGCTTCGGGCCAGCCAATCCGGTCTGGCAGGTGGGTAACAGCTACGTCCTCGTGGCCATCCGGCAGTAAGACTCCTAACGAAATGATCGTCGTGGTGGTCGGATCACTCCGGAGTCAATGATCTGAGAGCGCAACGTGGCACGGCCGACGCCATGGCAGGTCGACGATGAGCTGTGGGTGGCGATCGAGCCGCTGCTGCCCAGGACGGTGAGGCCCCGGACGTCCCAGCCCGTGCAGATCGTCGCCTCCAGGTACCGGGGGCAGTGGCCAATTCGCGCAGCCTGACGAGGTCCGCTTCGGCGTCGGTGAGGTCCCGCTCAGCTGCGAGCTCGTCCTTCTGGCAGCCGAGCCATGCCTCCTGCGCCTGCCGGTGCTCCTCACCGGCGGCATGTACTGCTGACTCCAGCGCCCGGACGTCTTCGTAGGCGACGCGTTCCCCCAAAAGCGCTCCTAGGGTGCCGCGGCCGACTCCAGGAGCGCGTGGGCGGCGGGAAGCGATGCTTCGGCGCTGCGCTGCCGTGCGACGGCCTCCAGCACGGGCCGTGCCAGACACGACCGCTGGTCCGCCAGGGCACTGCCCAGCTTGGCGCTCAGGTCTTCGCGCAGCGCCACGTCTTCGAGGAGCTGGTCCTCGCGGGCGAGATCGGTGTCGTGCTGGGTGAGCGCACGAGCGTGGTCCCCCCGGCGGTCCGCCAACTCACCACGCTGCTACCGGTCGCGCTCCAGGACGCTCGACCGGCCCGAAAGCGTCAGCAGGGCCCCTCCGATGCGGTCCGGCGTGTACGTCGCCGCCTCGGGCCCGCAAAGTTCCCATCGTTGAGGAGATCCGCCCCCTCGTCGCCCAGCGCATCCTGTCCGCCGGGCCCGACAATCCCGACGTCCGACTGTTCACGGGCCCACGAGGCGGACGTATCTCCACCGCCGTCCTGCGCGACGCCACACACTGAGACGACGTGGTCACCAAGCTCGGCTACGCGCCTCGCGCCGCCATGACTCCGGCACACCGGCTTGGCCTGGTTCGCCGACGCCGGGGTCCAAGTACGCGTCCTTCGCAGGATCGCCGACCACGGTTCACTGACCGCCACCCAGCGCTACCTGCACCCGGACGTCCACAAGATCACGGCGGCCGGGGCGGCGCTCTTGGCCCACTTCAGCGTGCTACGCGCATCCCGCTCGCTGCCGAGCCCCAGTGTCATGACCCGCTGACTCGGTCAAGGCCGCTGGTCCCCAACTGGTCCCCAGAAATGATCAAGGGCCGGTTTCGGACTGCTCCGAAACCGGCCCTGATCTGCGACTGTCTCCAGTCGGGACGACAGGATTTGAACCTGCGACCCCTTGACCCCCAGTCAAGTGCGCTACCAAGCTGCGCCACGTCCCGGTGCGCGGTCTGCGGTGGTGCTGTGCCGACCGCGCGAGATGAACTTTACCCCACGTCCCGGGGTGGTTCCGCATCCGTGGGGAGGCGGCTCAGGCGAGGGCCGCGCGGGCCTGTTCGGCGAGGCCGTCGGCGCCGCAGGAGCGGGCCAGCAGCAGGCCCCGGTGGAGGTCGCCCTGGTCGCCCGTGGCCAGGCCGAGGGCGACCAGGGCACGGGCCAGTTCGTCGCGGGCCGGGGACTCCTCCAGGTGGGCCACGGCCTGGCGGTGCAGGGCCGGTGCGGCCCCGGGCGGGGCGAGGGCGGCCTCGCAGCCCAGGGCTGTGCCGAGTGCGGTCGGGGTGCCGAAGCGTTCGGCGTCGACGCGGAGCAGGCGGACGAGGGCGCGGGCCCGTTCCGGGTCGCGGCCGGCGAGGGCGGCGGCCAGGTCGCGGGGCCAGGGCGCCCAGACGGGGTTGTGGCGGCCCCGCTCGGCCATGGCGGAGGCGGCTTCGAGTTCGGTGACGGCCTCGTCGGTGCGCCCCAGGGCGAGCAGCAGGCGGCCGCGGACGCTGGGGGCGTCGGGGAGGATCATCGCGTCGGGGTAGGGCGGGCCGAAGCCGCGGGCCTCGGCGAGCCGCTGGGCGTCGGCGGTGCGGCCGCGCGCGAGGAGGGTGTCGACGAGCAGGCAGACCGCGTCCCAGTGGACGGGGAGCCCGGCGCCGATGCGGTCGGCGAGCCGCAGGGCCTCCACGAGCCGGGTCTCGGCCTCGGCCAGGTGGCCGCGCCGCCGCTGGACGGCGCCGGTGAGCATGTGGGCGAAGGCGAGGTGGCCGCCGCTCCAGCCGGAGATCTCGTAGGCCCGGACGGCCTCCGCGAAGAGCTCCTCGGCGCGGTCGAGTTCGTCGATCCAGGTGTAGGTGATGCCGGCGAGGCAGGGGTACTCGAAGCCCCAGGCGGTGTCGGTCCAGCCGAGGCCGGGGGCGGGGCGCCCGTCGGCGAGGGCCCGGTCGCAGAACTCGCGGACCACGGTGTGGTTCTCGCCGCGCAGCATGCCGTCGAAGGCGCGCAGGGTGAGCAGGGCCCGTTCGGCGTTGTCCTCGCCGGGCAGCGGGCCGGCGAGCTGGGCGAGGCGGCGGGAGCGGCCGGGGCCGTCGTCCTCGGTGGCGCGGAACGCGTCGTACATGAAGTGGGCGGCCTGGAGGCGGAGGCGTTCGGGGCCCGGTTCGGTGGTGGCGGCGGCGAAGGCGACGCTGAGGGACGCCTCGCGCATCTGCTGGTTGTGGGCGAGGGCCTGGGCGAGGCGGAAGGTGGCGTCGGCGCGCAAGGCGTCGCCCAGGCCGGGGAGTTCGAGGGCGGCGCGCAGGTGGCGGACGGTGTCGGCGGGGGCGGTGAGGAGGGTGGCGCACCCCAGCTCGTGAAGGACGAGGGCGCGCAGGTGGTGCTCGGGCGGTTCGCGCAGGGCGCGTTCGAGGCAGCGGCGCGCTGCGTCGGGCGCGCCGACGGCCAGATGTTCGCGGGCGGCGTGGCGCAACTGCTCGACCAGGGCGGGGTCCTGGTCGGGGTGGACCTCCAGGAGGTGGCGGGCGGCGGCCGCCGGGCCCCTGCCCTCGGCGGTCAGCAGCCAGGCGGCGCGGCCGTGGAAGGCGGTGCGCAGGGTGCGCGGCACGGCGTCGTAGACGGCTCCGGCGACCAAGGGGTGGGTGAAGTCGACGGTGTCGCCCGCGTTCAGGACGCGGGCGGCGCGGAGGCGGTGGGCCGCCGTGGCCCACTGGTCGGGGGAGAGTCCGGCGAGGCTGCCGGCGAGGCGCAGCGGGAGGCCCGCGCCGAGGACGGCGGCGGCCCAGGCGAACCGGGCGGCGTCGGCGCCCAGGTCGCCGAGGCGGTCGGCGAGCCGGTGGCCGCGGACGGCGGCGGCGAGTTCCCGGAGGGCGGCGGGCTGGTCGGCGCCGGGGTCGAGGGGGTCGTCGCGCAGCCGGGTGAGGAGTTCGACCACTTCGTAGGGGCTGCCGCCGGTGGCGGTCCACAGCGCGCGTCCGAGGGAGTCGGCGATGCCGGGGCCGAGCGTGCGGCGGGTGAGGTCGGTGGTGGCCTCGGGGGTGAGGGCGCGCAGGGTGACGCGCAGGCGGGCGGCGGTGCCGAGGGCGTCGAGGTGGCCGCGGCTGTCGGGGGCGGCGTGGTCGGCGGGCCGGTGGGCGAGGACCAGGAGGAGCGGGAGGCGGGCCAGCCGGGGGCTGAGCGCGGCGAGCCAGGCGAGCGACTCGCCGTCGGCCCAGTGGGCGTCGTCCAGGACCAGGACCAGCGGGCGGGCCCGGTGGCGGTGGGCGACGCGGACGGCGAGTCCGACGAGGCCGTCCTGGACGCCCTGGGGGTCGGCCGGGGCGGACCCCGGTGCGGTGAGACCGAGGGCGGGGCCGACGAGGGCGGGGTGGGGGCCGAGCAGCTCGGCGAGCCCGTCGCCGTCGGCCAGGTCGGGGGTGAGGAGGGTGCGGGCGGTGTGGAAGGGGACCGCGGTGGTGCCGGGGTCCGCGCGGGCGGGGCGGACGGTGCAGCGATCGGCGGCCCGGGCGCGGACGCGGGCGAGGACGGAGGTCTTGCCGATGCCCGCCTCGCCGCTGTAGACGAGCAGGCCGCCTTCGGGGCGGGCGCGGCACAGGGCGTCGACCGCGCGGTCCGCCGCGGCGAGTTCCAGTTCGCGTTCGAGCAGCGGGGCGCCGGGCCACGGAGGCGGCGTGGTCGTCATGCCTGTCCAAGGGAGCTCGTACGGAGAGCAGTTGCCCTGCCGAGCCTAGTGGCCCCGGTGGTACGGACGACATACTTCGGCCTCTTCGGGACGCCCGGCGCACCCCGGCGTGCGGGGAGCGCGCGAGGTGGCGCGGCAGCGCATGGGCGCCGGGAGGCAGAATCGGTGTATGGAACGCAGGGATCGTACGAACGAGGAGTCCGGCGAGGAGCACACGGCGGGTCGGCCCGGTCGCGGCCGGGACCGGGACGCCGAGGGCAAGGCGCGCAACGCCCGTCCCCGGGACGGCCTGGGCCGCCCCCTGCCGTACGGCGCGCCGGGGGTGCCGAGGGCGCCGGAGGGTGTGGTCCGGGCGGCCGGGGAGTCGGTGGACGAGGCGCAGGAGCTGCTGCGGGCGGGGCGGCCCTTCCACGCGCACGAGGTGTTCGAGGACGCGTGGAAGTCGGGGCCCGACGAGGAGCGCGCCCTGTGGCGCGGACTGGCCCAGATGGCGGTGGGGCTCACCCACGCGGCCCGGGGCAACACCACCGGCGGGGCCCGGCTGCTGCGGCGCGGCGCGGACGGGGTGGAGCGGTGGGCGGTCCCGGACGAGGCGGCCCCGGGCGGGCTGGACGTGGACGGGGTGGTGGCGTGGGCGCGGGCGCTGGCGGGCCGGGTGGAGGCCGAGGGGGCGGTGGCGGACGCGGGGGCGGTGGCGCCTGATTTGCGGGCGGCCGGGTGAGGGAGGGCCGCACCCGGTAGCGCCCGGCGGGCGTGGGGCGCCGCGGACCGGCGGGGGTGGTGTCGGACTCGCGCGCGCCGCTCCCCCGGGCAGGCTGGAAACCACCCCGGGCGAGCGCGGGCCGCCCTCTGTGGCGCGGGTTCACCGGAGCGGACCGGGCCCGCGTGCGGCCGGGGTGGCGCGGTGTGAGGGTGGCGGTTGTGACGACCATCGATGAGTCCGTGCCCCACGCCGCTGCTCCGCCGGTGCTGGACCGGCGGCGGCGGAACGTCGTCTTCGTCACGGTCACGCTGGGGGTGCTGCTGGCGGCGCTGGACCAGACGATCGTGGGGACGGCGCTGCCGACTATCGTCTCGGAGCTGGGCGGGGCCTCCCACATGTCGTGGGTGGTGACCTCGTACCTGCTGGCGGAGACGGTCGCGACGGTCCTGGTCGGCAAGTTCGGCGACCTGTTCGGCCGCAAGGTGGTCTTCCAGATCTCGGCGGTCGTCTTCATCACCGGGTCGTTCCTGTGCGGCCTCGCCACCGACATGCTGCTGCTGATCACCTGGCGCGCGGTGCAGGGCGTCGGCGCGGGCGGGCTGATGGTGACGGCGATGGCGCTGATCGCCGATGTCATCCCGCTGCGGGAGCGCGGCAAGTACCAGGGTGCGATGGGTGCGGTCTTCGGCGTCTCGACGGTGGTCGGGCCGCTGCTGGGCGGCCTGTTCACGGACCATCTGACGTGGCGGTGGGCGTTCTACGTCAACGTGCCGATCGCGATCGTGGTGGTGATCGCCGCCGCCCGGACGATCCCCGCGGTACGGGCGGCGCACAAGCCGAGGATCGACTATCTGGGGATCGCGCTGGTCGCGGTGGGCGCGAGCGCGCTGATCCTCGCGACGACCTGGGGCGGCAACGAGTACGCCTGGGGCTCGCCGGCGATCATCGGCCTGTTCGTGGGCGGTCTGGTGGCGCTGGCGCTGTTCTGCCTGGTGGAGACCAGGGCCCGGGAGCCGATGCTGCCGATGCGGCTCTTCCGCAACCCGGTGTTCAGCGTCTGCGCGGTGCTGAGCTTCATCGTCGGGTTCGCGATGCTGGGCGCGCTGACCTTCCTGCCGACCTATCTGCAGTACGTGGACGGGGACTCGGCGACCTTCTCCGGCGTGCGGACCCTGCCGATGGTGGTGGCGCTGCTGGTGGCGTCGGTGGTGAGCGGCACCGTGGTGGGCCGGACGGGGCGGTACCGGACCTTCCCGGTGGTGGGGTCGCTGGTGATGGCGCTCGGGCTGTACCTGCTGTCGCGGATGGACGCGGAGACCAGCAACTGGCTGGAGTCGCTGTACATGGTGGTGCTCGGTGCCGGGATCGGGCTGTCGATGCAGGTGCTGACGATCGTCGTGCAGAACACCGTGGACTACGCGGACCTGGGGACGGCCACCTCGGGCGTCACCTTCTTCCGGACGCTGGGCAGCGCCTTCGGCACGGCGGTCTTCGGGACCATCTACGCCTCGGCGCTCGGCCCCAACCTCGACGAGGGGGTGCGGTCGGCGGCCGCCGCGGGCGGGGTGGACCCGGCGGCGCTGGCGCAGGCGGCGCAGAATCCGCAGGGGGTGCACGGGCTGCCGGGGGCGGCGCGCGGTCCGGTGGTGGAGGCGTACGCGCAGACGCTGCACACGGTGTTCCTGTGGACGGTGCCGGTGGCGCTGCTGGGGTTCGTGGTGGCGCTGTTCCTGAAGGAGGTGCGGCTGCGGGACAGCGCGCGGCACGGGTCGACGGACATGGGCGAGGGGTTCGCGACGCCGGGCACGGGCGACTCCGAGCGGCTGCTGGAATGGGAGGTGGCCAACGTCCTGCGCTCGGCCGACTCCCGTACGGCGCGGCGGATCGTTGCCGAGTCGGACACCCGGCTGGACGCGGCCGGGGCGTGGGCGGTGATGCAGGTGGAGCTCTTCACCCGGCTCGTGGGGCACGCCGGGACCGGGCTGATCGCGGCCCGCCGCCAGATGCCGCCGGAGGTGTTGGTGCCGGTCTTCGACCGGATGGTGGACGAGGGGTACCTGACGCGCACGGGAACGCTGCTGACCCATACGCCCGCCGGGGCGCGGGAGGCGGCGGTCATCACCGAGGCGTGGGCGCGCTGGCTGCGGTCGCGGCTGGACGAGGACCGGGGAGTGCCGGCCGACCGGGAGCTGCGCCGGGCGGTGGACGCGATCGCCAAGCGGCTGCTGGCGGAGGATCTGGCGCTGGGTCTGGCGGAGCAGCGCGGCCCGGTCGGGTCCACGTCGGCCAAGGCCCTGCTCTGACCCGGGCGGCCTCACCCGTACGTACGGAACGGCCCCCGCCCGGACGGAGGCGGGGGCCGGTCGCCGGCGACAGGTCAGGCCGTCACGGGTAGAAGTGGGTCAGCGACTCGGCGACGCAGACCGGCTTGTCGCCGCCTTCCCGTTCGAAGGTGAAGGCCCGCGTCATCTGGACGCCGCCGCGCTTGACCGGGGTCACCGAGGCCACCGTCGCGTGCAGGCGGACGCGGCTGCCGACGGGGGCGGGCGCGGGGAAGCGGACCTTGTTGACGCCGTAGTTGAGGGCCATGCCGACGCCGGTGACCTGGAGGAGTTCGGCGAACATCGGGATGCCCCAGCTCAGTACCAGGTAGCCGTGGGCGATGGTCCGTCCGTAGGGGCCGGAGGCGGCGCGGGCGGTGTCGGTGTGGATCCACTGGCTGTCGCCGGAGACCGCGGCGAAGGTGTCGATGGTCTCCTGGCTCACCTCCCACCAGCGGGAGTGGCCGAGGTCCTGGCCGGCGAGGGCGGTGATCTCGTCGATGCCGTGGGCGGTACGGGGCAACGGGTGCCGCCTTTCTGCGTGCGAGGCCGGTGAGGCCGGGTCAGGCCGTGGCGACGGCGGGGGCGGCGGCGCGGGGCGCCTCGTCCTGCTCCTCGTAGTTGCGGCGCTTGAGGAGCAGGAGCATGCAGCCGAGGGTGAGGGCGACCTGGAAGACGGCGTAGGCGATGACGGCGGTGATGGAGCCGGTCTGGTTGAGGAGGAACTGGCCGATGATCGGGGTGGTGCCGCCGAGGAGGGTGCCGCAGAGCTGGTAGCAGAGCGAGATGCCGGTGTAGCGCAGGTGGGCGGGGAAGCGGCTGGCGAGCATCCCGGCGAGGGCCGCGTAGTAGAGGCAGTGCGGGATGGTGGCGACGGCGACGCCGAGCATGGCCAAGCCGTAGCTCTCGGTACCGATGAGGACGAACATCAGCGGCATGAGGACCAGTTCGGGCACCAGCATGAAGGTGACCGCCCGCGACCAGCTGCGCATCCGGGTGGCGAGGACCGCGCCGAAGGGCTGGACGACGATCTGGGTGATGTTGGCGACCAGGATGATGGTGAGGAAGGCGCTGCGGTCGAAGTTCAGGTCGGTGGTGGCCCAGGAGAGGGCGAAGGTCGACTTGAAGTAGGTGGCGGAGAGGCCGATGGTGCAGGCGCCGATGCCGAGGACGATCAGCATGGGGTGGCTGCGCAGGACTTCGGAGAGCGGGACCTTGGCGGTCTCGCGCTTCTCGATGACGCGGGCCATCGCGGGCGACTCGGTGACCTTGAGCCGGACGAAGAGGCCGACGACGACCAGGAGCGCCGAGGCGAGGAAGGGCACCCGCCAGCCCCAGGCCACGAAGGCGTCGTCCGGGAGCTGGCTGATGGCGAGGAAGCTGAGGGTGGAGAGGGTGTTGCCGACAGGGGAGCCCTGCTGGGCGAAGGCGCCGTAGAGGATCGACTTGCCCTTGGGGGCGTGCTCGGAGGCGATCAGCACGGAGCCGCCCCACTCGCCGCCGAGGCCGATGCCCTGGATCATGCGGATGCAGACCAGCAGGATCGGGGCGGCGATGCCGATGCTGGCGTAGCTGGGCAGCAGCCCGATCGCGGTGGTGGAGATGCCCATCAGCAGCAGGGTGATGACCAGGGTCGTCTTGCGGCCGAGCTTGTCGCCGAAGTGGCCGAAGATGATGCCGCCGAGCGGACGGGCGAGGAAGCCGACCCAGAAGGTGGCGAAGGCGACGAGGGTGCCGAGGGCGCCTTCGAGTTCGGGGAAGAACACCTTGTCGAAGACGAGGGCGGCGGCGGTTCCGTAGATGTAGAAGTCGAACCACTCGATGGTGGAGCCGATGAAGGCTCCGATTCCCGCGCGGCGGGCGGTCTTGCTCCGCGCCTGGTCGGCGGTGGTGCTCATGACGGCTCCCATGGGCAGCGTTGATCGAGGAAGGGGTGGGGTGGGGGCGGGCCTCGGGGACGGCCTCGGCACGCGGAGCCTCGGGGGCGTCCCGCCCCGGTGGCCTCCGGTGTGATGGCCGCTACGGTGCCAGGCGGCACCGAGAGCGGTCCAATACCAAATAGCTGATGCAGTGAGACGGTTCCGGTCTCACCGGGGGCCGGCCGGACCGTCCCGTACGCACGCGGTCCACGCGGGCGCGGCGCGGCGCGCGGACCGCGTACGGAGCGGCCCGGGGGCAGGCCGGAGAGCCGGTGCGCGGTCAGGCGCGGGCGAAGACCGCGGCGAGCCCCTGCCCGCCGCCGATGCACATGGTCTCCAGACCCCAGCGGGCCTCCCGTCGGCGCATCTCGTGGGCGAGGGTGGCGAGGATGCGGGCGCCGGTGGCGCCGACGGGGTGGCCGAGCGAGATGCCGGAGCCGTTGACGTTGATCCGCTCGTGGTCGTCGGCGGTGAGCCCCATCAGGCGGGTGCAGGCGAGGGTCTGGGCGGCGAAGGCCTCGTTCAGCTCGATCAGGTCGAGGTCGGCGAGGGTGAGCCCGGCCTTCTGCAGGGCGGCGGCGGTGGCGGCGACCGGGCCGAGCCCCATCGTCTCGGCGGGCACGCCGGTGCGGGCGAAGGAGACGAGGTGGACCAGGGGGGCCAGACCGAGCCGTTCGGCGGTGGCGCGGCTGGTGACCAGGCAGGCCGCGGCGGCGTCGTTCTGGCCGCTGGCGTTGCCCGCGGTGACGGTCGCCTCGGGGTCGGTGGCGCGCAGGATGGGCTTGAGCGCGGCGAGCTGTTCGGCGGTGGTGTCGGGCCGGGGGTGTTCGTCGGTGTCGACCAGGGTCTCGCCCTTGCGGGTGCGGACGGGCACCGGGACCGTCTCGTCGGTGAAGCGCCCCGCCGCGATGGCGTCGGCCGCGCGGCGCTGGGAGCTGAGGGCCAGCGCGTCCTGGTCCTCCCGGGTCACGGCGTAGGCGCGGCGCAGGTTCTCGGCGGTCTCGATCATGCCGCCGGGTATCGGGTGGTGGACGCCGCCGGCCTCGGTACGGCCCCGGGCGAGCGAGTCGTGGAGCTGGAGGCCGGGGCCGCGGATGCCCCAGCGGCCCTCGTGCGTGTAGTAGGGGGCGGCGCTCATCACGTCGACGCCGCCCGCGATGACGACCTCGCTGAAGCCGCCGCCGATCTGGAGGGCGGCGTCGATGACGGCCTGGAGTCCGGAGCCGCACCGCCGGTCGATCTGCACGCCCGTCACCCGGTCGGGCAGGCCCGCGTCGAGCGCCGCGACGCGGCCGATGGCGGGGGCGTCGCTGGTCGGGTAGGCATGGCCGAGGATCACCTCGTCGATCCGGTCGGGGTCGACGCCGCTCTCCTTGACGACGGCCGAGACGACGTGGGCGGCGAGGGCGGCGGGCCGCCGGCCCGCGAGGGCGCCGCCGAACCGGCCGATGGGGGTGCGCAGGGGCGCGCAGACGACGATGTCCTCGGGGGACGCGGTGGGGGACGGGGCTGCGGGCATGGGGCGGGGCCTCCTGAGGTGCGTACGGGTGCGCGGGCCGCCCCTGCTGCCAGGGGCCGGGCCCGCGTCGACCCTCGCACTGCCGGGCCCGCGACTTCCAATACTCAGTTACTCGCTGACTGAGACGGTGGGCGTCTCAATCGACCCGGCGGCCCCGGGCGGGGTGGGCAGGGCATCTTCGGCGACGGCGAGGACGCTGCGCAGGGCGGCGGAGGGGTTGTCGGCGCGCCAGGCGAGCGCCGCGTGCAGGCGGACCGGTTCGGCGTCCAGGGGGCGGTAGACGAGGCCGGTGGACTGGACGTGCTGGACCGAGGTGAGGGTGAGGGTGACCCCGACACCGGCGGCGACCAGGGCGAGGATGGTGTGCGAGTCGGGGGCCTCCTGGACGACGCGCGGGGTGAACCCGGCACTCTCGCATGCGCGCACCATGGCGTCGCGGAGGCTCGAGCCCGCGTTGGCGGGAAAGCTGACGAAGGGCTGGTCGGCGAGGTCGGCCAGGGCGATGCGCTTCCGGGCGGCCAGCGAGTGGTCGCCGGGCAGGGCGCAGATCAGCTCCTCCTCGCCGATGACCCGGGTGCGGACACCGGGCCGGGAGGCCGGGAGGCGGACGAAGCCGAGGTCGAGGCTGCCCTCCGCGACGCGGGCCAGCGCGGTGTCGGCGTAGGTCTGGCCGGTGAGGACGAGCTCGATGCCGGGGTGGGCGGCGCGGACGGCGCCGGTGAGCAGGGGCAGCGCCTCGTGGCTGGAGGCCCCGGCGAAGCCGACGGTGACCCGGCCGTACTCACCGCGTCCGGCCGCCTTCACCGCGCGGACCGCGAGGTCGAGGTCGTCCAGGACGGTGCGGACGGGGCCGAGGAAGGACTCTCCCGCGCTGGTGAGGCGGACCGAGCGGGTGTTGCGTTCGAAGAGCTGGGCGCCCAGCTCCTTCTCCAGCTGGCGGATCTGCTGGCTGAGCGGCGGCTGCGCCATCTGGAGCCGCTTGGCGGCGCGTCCGAAGTGGAGCTCCTCGGCGACGGCCACGAAGGCGGTGAGATAGCGCAGTTCCACGGTGTTCCTCGCGGGTACGGCCGGCCCCGGGGGGCGGGGCGGCGGGCGGACGGCCGGAGCGGGTGGGTCACCAGGCACGGACCGCCGGGGGATTGTTCAGCAGAGCGTCTTGATGTGACCTTAATTCGGTATTGGACGGCAATCAATAGTCGCTGGCACCGTGAGACCCGGCCGCCCTCCGGGGGGCGCGCCTTTCGAACCGTACGCGCCGAGGAGCTGCCTGCCGTGGAACGATCCGTGGCCCCGCCGGACAAGACCATGTCGATGAGGGACGCCGTGGCGGCGTTCGTGCACGACGGTGACACGGTCTGCCTGGAGGGCTTCACCCACCTCATCCCCACGGCCGCCGGGCACGAGATCATCCGGCAGCGCCGCCGCGACCTGACGGTGGTCCGCATGACCGCCGACATCGTGGTCGACCAGATGCTGGCGGGCGGCTGCGTGAAGCGCCTGGTGTCGTCGTTCGTCGGCAACTCCTCGGCCGGCTCCCTCGGCGAGCTGCGCCGCCGCGTGGAGCGGGCCGACCCCGAGCCGCTGGAGTTCGAGGAGTACAGCCACCACGGCATGGTCTGCCGCTACCAGGCCGGCGCCCAGCGCCTCCCCTTCCTCCCGCTCCGCAGCTACGCGGGCAGCGACCTGCCCGGCGTCAACCCGGCGCTGCGCAAGGTCACCTCCCCCTACCCGGGTCCGGACGGCGAGCCCGAGCAGATCTACGTGGTCCCACCGGTCAACCCCGACGTGACCTTCATCCACGCCCAACGCGCCGACCGGCTCGGCAACACCCAGATCTGGGGGCTCACCGGCGTCCAGGCGGAGGCCGTGTACGCGGCGAAGCGCGCCGTGGTGGTGGTCGAGGAGATCGTCGCCGACGAGGTGGTCCGCGCCGACCCGAACCGCACGGCGGTCCCCGCCCACGCCGTGGACGCCGTCGTGGAGTGCCCGCGCGGCGCCCACCCGTCCTTCGCCCAGGGCTACTACGACCGGGACAACGCCTTCTACCGCTCCTGGTCCCACATCAGCAAGGACCCCGAGCGGCTGCGCGCCTGGCTGGACGAGTGGGTGTACGGCACCCGCGACCACGCCGAGTACGCGGCGAAGCTCGCCGACCACTTCCGTGACCGACTCGCCGTGGGCGAGGCACTGAGCGGGCAGGTCGACTACGGGCGGCGGCTGTGAGCGCCGGCCCGGCCCACGCCCCCGTCCCGCCCCCGCACGCGCCGAAGGAGTCCCGCCGATGACCACCGCTCCCCCGCCCGCCACCGCGCCCGAGGCCGCTTCCGCCCCGGCGACCGGGGCGACCTCCTCCGAACTGCTCGCGGTCGTCGCCTCCCGGGCCCTGGCCGGGCGCCGCACCGTCTTCGCCGGGATCGGGCTGCCGACCCTGGCCGCGTCGCTGGCCCACCTGACGGTGGCGCCGGGGCTGGAGATCGTCTACGAGTCCGGGGTGTGCGGGGCGCACCCCGCCCAGCTGCCCGAGACCATCGCCGACGCGGTCCTCATCACCGGCGCGGAGGCGGTGCTGCCGATGGCGACGCTCTTCGGCAGCGTCCTGCAGGGCGGCCACATCGACGTGGGGTTCCTCGGTGCCGCGCAGATCGACCGGTGGGGGAACCTCAACTCCTCGGTCATCGGGGAGTGGGAGCG
This sequence comes from Streptomyces sp. NPDC058373, assembly GCF_042723275.1. Classification (NCBI taxonomy): domain Bacteria; kingdom Bacillati; phylum Actinomycetota; class Actinomycetes; order Kitasatosporales; family Streptomycetaceae; genus Streptomyces; species Streptomyces sp. NPDC058373. The sequence continues at coordinate 18,194 of NZ_JBHXJE010000045.1, forward strand.
CCCGCAGGTACGGCTGCCGGGGGCGGGCGGCGCGATGGAGGTGATGGCCAACGCGCGGGAGATCTTCGTGGTGATGCGCCGCCACACGCCCCGCTCGTTCACGGCCGAGCTGGACTTCTGCACCTCCCCGGGGCCCGACCGGGCGCTCGCCGACGGCATCCGGCCGCTGGGCTCCGGGGTCACCCGGGTCGTCACCGACCTGGGGCTGCTGGAGCGGGCCGGCGTCGGGGAGGAACTGCGGCTGACCGCCGTCCACCCCGGGGTCGAGGTCGGCCAGGTGCGGGAGGCGACCGGCTGGGAGCTGGCCGTCGCCGACGAGGTCGCGGTGATCGAGCCGCCGTCCGCCGCCGAACTGCGGCTGCTGCGCGAGGACGTCGACCCGGGCCGGGTCTACCTCCGCTGACACCGCGGCCACCCCGCCACCCTCTCCCTCCCGTACACCGTCACCCCTACCGAGGAGCACCCCGTCATGCGCATCAGAGTCGTCGGCGCCGGAGTCATGGGCCGGGGCATCGCCCAGTGGGCGGTGACCGCCGGGCACACCGTGGAGCTGGGCGACGCCCGCCCCGAGTCGGTGGACGAGGCGGTCGCCTTCGTCGGCCGGATGCTGGGCCGGGCCGCCGAGAAGGGGCGGATGAGCCGGGCCGAGGCCGACGGCGCGGCCGCGCGGCTCGTCCCGCTCGACGCCCCGGACGCGCCCGGCGACGGGGTGGAGCTGGTGATCGAGGCGGTGCTGGAGGAGCTGGCCGTCAAGACGGAGCTGTTCCGCCGCCTTGAGGAGGTGCTGCCCGCCACCGCCGTCCTCGCCACCAACACCTCCTCGCTGCCGGTGACCCGGATCGCCGCCGGGCTCCGCGCGCCGGAGCGGCTGATCGGGCTGCACTTCTTCAACCCGGTGCCGCTGATGAAGGTGGTCGAGGTGATCCCCGGCGCCCGCACCCGGCCGGAGCTGGCCCCCTGGCTGGCCGGGACGGTCCGGGCGTCCGGCCACGCCGCCGTCACCGTCGCCGACACACCGGGCTTCCTCATCAATCACGCGGGCCGGGGCCTGGTCACCGAGGCGCTGGCGCTGCTGGAGGAGGAGATCGCTCCCGTCGAGGCGGTGGACCGGATCGCACGGGACGTGCTGGGCCTGAGGATGGGCCCGTTCGAGCTGATGGACCTGACCGGTCTCGATGTCACGTCGAGGGTGATCGACACGATCTGGGAGGGGTTCCGGCACTCCGAGCGGCTCCGCCCCTCCTTCCTCACCCCCAACCGCGTCACCGCCGGCCTGCACGGCCGCAAGACCGGCCAGGGCTTCTACCGCTACGGGCCGGACGCGCCGGAGCCCGCGCCGGAACCGCCGGTCACCGGCGACGCCCGGCGCGCGGTGCGGATCGCCGGGACCGGGCCCGACGTGCGGGCCCTGCGCGACGCCCTCGCGGCGGACGGGGCCGAGCTCCTGCGGGAGGGTCAGGAGGTGCCGGGCGCCCTCGTCCTCGTCCCCGTGTGGGGCGGCAGCGTCGCTCAGGCCGTCGCGGAGCTGGGGCTGCCGGGCGACCGGAGCTTCGGTGTCGACCCGCTCTCGGTGGACCGGCCCCGCCGCGTGCTGTCGGTGACACCGGCCGCCGCCCCCGAGGCGGCCCGGGACGCCCGGGCTGTGCTGGCGGCGGGCGGGCACACCGTCACGCCGGTACGGGACACGGCGGGTTCGGTGGCGCAGCGGCTGCTCTCCTCGATCGTCTCGGTCGCCGCCTCCGTCGCGGAACGCGGGCTGGCCCGGCCCGCCGACATCGACACCGCCGTCACGGCCGGGCTCGGCTACCCGCGGGGCCCGCTGGCCTGGGGCGACCTCGTCGGTCCCGGCAGGCTGCTCGCACTCCAGCAGGCGCTGCTCGCCGCGACCGGCGACCCGCGCCACCGGCCGACCCGCTGGGTCGCCGAACGGGCCCGGCTGGGAGTGGCGCTCACCGATCCGGGCACCGGTCCCGAGGCGGCGTACGGCTGACCGGCCGGACGCGCCACCCGCCGCACCCGCACCCGCACCCGCACCCGCACCCACCCGTCCGTCCGACACGCCCGGCGTGTCGGCGCGCTGAAGGAGAACACACCGTGCTGACAAGGGATTTCGGCCTCACCGAGACCCAGCGCGACTTCCGGTCCCTGGCCGCGGAGTTCGTCGACAACGAGATCGTGCCGCACGTGCGCGACTGGGACCGGGCGGAGCGCGTCGACCCCGGCATCGTCAAGCGCCTGGGCGAGCTGGGCATCCTCGGCCTGACCCTGCCCGAGGAGTACGGGGGCGTGGAGGCCGACATGCTCTCCTACACGCTGGTCACCGAGGAGCTGGGGCGCGGTGACTCCTCGGTGCGCGGGATCGTGTCGGTGTCGCTGGGGCTGGTGTCGAAGACGATCGCCACGCACGGCACCGACGAGCAGAAGGCCGAGTGGCTGCACCGGCTGGCGGCGGGCGAGGCGCTGGGCTGCTTCGCGCTGACCGAGCCGGGGACCGGGTCGGACGCCGGGTCGGTGTCGACCCGCGCGGTCCGCGACGGCGGCGACTGGGTCATCGACGGCGCCAAGATCTTCATCACCAACGGCACCGTCGCCGACGTGGCACTGGTCTTCGCCCGCACCGGCGAGAAGGGCCTGACGGCCTTCCTGGTGCCCACGGACACCCCCGGCTTCACCGCCACCGAGATCCACGGCAAGCTCGGCCTGCGCGGCCAGGCCACCGCCGAGCTGGCCCTGGGGGGCGTCCGCGTGCCCGACTCGGCCCGGCTCGGCGAGGAGGGCCGGGGCCTCGGCATCGCGCTCGGCACCCTCTCCCGGGGCCGGATCTCGGTTGCGGCGGGCGCCGTCGGCCTCGCCCAGGGCGCCGTCGACGCGGCCGTGCGGTACGCCAGGGAGCGCACCCAGTTCGGCAAGCCGATCGCCTCGTTCCAGCTGGTCCAGGAGCTGCTGGCGGACTCGGAGGTGGATGTGCGCACCGCCCGGCTGCTGACCCACCAGGTGGCGCGGATGGCGGACGCCGGGGCGACGCCGAAGGAGTACGCGACCGACGCCTCGGTGGCCAAGTACCACGCGAGCGAGGCCGCCGTCCGCGTCAGCAACAACTGCCTCCAGGTCTTCGGCGGCTACGGCTACATCGACGAGTACCCGGTGGGCAAGTACCTGCGGGACGCCCGCGTCCTCACGCTGTACGAGGGCACCAGCCAGGTGCAGAAGCTCATCATCGGCCGCGCCCTGACCGGCGTGGACGCGATGAGCTGACCCGCGCGGACGCCCGGCCGGGCGTCCGCATCCCGGACAGGGAACGCGGGCGTCCGGCCCTGCCGTGGACGGGCCCGGTCCGGGATGCGACGGGCCCGCTCACCCGCCTTCTCGGGCACACCGACCTGACCTGGCATTTTCCGTCCATGCGGATACTCAGCACCAGCCCCCCGAAGCCAGGCGCACCCCACCCCGTCTCATTTTCCTTCTCGCGATGCGAGACACATTCCCCACATCGCCCCTGCCGTCCTTACAGTGGCGCACATGTTCGGACCCGCACGCCGTCTGGCGCTCGCCCTCTTCGCGGCCACGCCGTGGAGCGTGGACGACGCGCTCTGTCGCAGCTAGCTTCCCCGCGCCCCTCCCCCTGCCCCGGGGCGCGTGACCGCCTGTACTGTCCGGCCTCCCTGCCTCCCCCCGGAGTACCGCTGTGACCACCGCTCCCCCCGCCGGGGCGCCGCCCCGCGCCGCCCTGATCACCCCCTCCCCCACCTCGGCGCCCGCCCCCGAGGCGAGCACCGCCCCCGCCGTGCGCCGCCTACCGCTGACCGTCGCCGCCGTCGTCGGCGTGCTGCTCTCCGCGTACGTCTTCGCGCGGCACGGCGCCAAGCCCGGTGTGCTGCTCCTGCTGGGCACCGGCCTCGGCTACGCCCTGTTCCACTCCCGCTTCGGCTTCACCTCGGCCTGGCGGCAGCTGGTCGCCGTCGGCAACGGGACCGGGCTGCGCGCCCACACCCTGCTGCTCGGCACCACCGCCACCCTCTTCGCGCTGATCATCGGCACCGGGACCGGGCTCTTCGGCTCCACCCCGGCGCCCAGCGCGGGCCCGCTCGGCATCGGGTTGCTGATCGGGGCGTTCGTCTTCGCCATCGGCATGCAGCTGGGCGGCGCCTGCGCCTCCGGCACGCTCTTCGCGGTCGGCTCCGGGCAGTCCTCGATCGTGCTGACCCTGTTCGGCTTCATCGGCGGGTCGACGCTGGCCGCGTGGCAGTTCGGCCTGTGGAGCGACCTTCCGGCGCTCGACCCCGTCCTGCTCTCCGACCACGTCGGCTGGTTCGGGTCGTGGGCCGTGACCGTGCTGGCGCTGGCCGCCGTCTGGTGGATCGCCCGCACCGTGCAGGCCCGCCGCAACCCGCCGCCGGTCGGCGCGCCGCCGTCGGCGCGGGGCACGCTCGCCCGCGTGGTGCGCGGCTCGTGGCCGCTGGCCGTCGGCGCGGTGGTGCTGGCGGTGCTCGGCGCGGCCGTGCTGCTCGTCTCGGGCGGCGCCTGGGGCATCACCAGCGCCTTCGCCCTGTGGGGCTCGAAGGTCGTCGGCTTCCTCGGCGGTTCCCCGGAGACCTGGGCGTTCTGGCAGCAGCCGGGCAACGCCGCGCAGCTCTCCGGCCCGGTCCTGACGGACAAGAACAGCCTCACCGACATCGGCATCATGATCGGCGCCGCCCTCGCCTCGGCGGCCGGAGGCGTCTGGACCCTGCACCGGGGCATCCCGGGGAGGACCGCCGTGGCCGCGGTGCTCGGCGGTGTGCTGATGGGCGTCGGTGCACGGCTGGCGGGCGGCTGCAACATCGGCGCCTACCTCGCGGGCATCGCCTCGGGCTCGCTGCACGGCTGGCTCTGGGGCGCCGTCGCCATCGCGGGCACCTGGGCGGGCCTGAAGCTGCGCCCCTTCTTCGGCCTGGGCAACCCGAAGCCGACCGACAGCGTCTGCTGACGTCCCTCCCCGGCCAGGCCCGCGCCCCCGTCCCGTCACCGGGGCGGGGGCGCCGCCGTCTGCGGCTCCTCGCCCGCGCCTCCGCGCAGGAGGGCTAGGCCGAGCGGGGTGCGGGCGTACGCGACCGAGCGGCCGAGCCTGCGCCGGGTGACCAGGCCGCTCTCGCGGAGCGCGGTGAGGTGGGCGGAGACGGTGGCGGGGCTGAGGCCGTGGGCGCGGGCCAGCCGGGAGGTGGTGGCGGGCTCGTCCAGCGCGGCCAGCAGCAGGGCGCGGGTCCGTCCGAGGAGCCGCGCGAGGGCGCGGGGCGTGTCCGGGCGACCGCCGCGCCACAGCTCGCCGACGCCGCGCGCCGGGTAGACGAGGGTGGGTTGCCAGGGAGGATCGGTGACGACGGTGAGAGCGGGCCAGACGAAGGCGCTCGGCACGAGCAGCAGCCCCGCTCCGTCGAGCCGCCGCACGGCGCGGTGGGCGGCCTCGACCCGCAGCGTCCCCGGCTCCTCCCACCCGATCCCCGGATGGATCCCGGTGAGTGTCCGCCGCAGCCCGGCCTCGGCCAGCCCCCGCGACCGTACGGCGATGTCCGCGTCCAGCAGGTCCCGCACCCGCGTCCACCGGGGCGCCAGCAGCCGCTGCCAGCACTCGCGCAGCAGCGCCGTCAGCTCGCTCAGGGTGCGGCCGGGGTCGGCGAGGAGGCGGGCGGCGGCCTCGGGCGGCGGGGGCGCGTCGCGGCCGGGTCCGTGCAGGGACCGCCGCAGCTCCGCCTCGACCCGGGCGAGCGGGGTGGCGGCGACCCGGCCGAGTTCCTCCTCGATGTCGGCGTGCGGCCCGGCCGGCGGCGGGGTGAGGAAGTCGGGGGTGCTTCCGGTGCGCGGCAGCAGCAGGGCGAGCGGGGCGGTGCTGGCCGGGTCGTGGCCCGCGGCCACCTCGCGCAGCCACGGCAGGTGGTACGCCTGGCGGCGCGGTTCGCCCAGCGTCCGCACCGCCGCCACCGTCTCCCACAGCGGCGAGAGCGCGAAGCGGCAGCGCAGCAGGTCCGCCTCTCCCACCTGAAGCCGTACGGCCACGGCACTCCCTCCCGCGTTCCTCCGCTCCGGCCCTGAGGATTCGGCCCGGCACGAATCCATTGAACCGGGTGCGGCGCCGCCCGCAGGCTCCGGGCCATGCCGACCCACGACTCCCCCGGCCACCGGGGTGCCCCGGCCGTGCCCGCCCGCCCGGCCTCGTACCGCACGGTGCTCGCCGTGCCCGAGTTCCGCGCCCTCCTGCTCGCCCAGACCCTCGCGACCTGTGGCGGCGTCGTCGTCCAGCTGACCCTCTCGGTCCTGGTGTACGCGCGGACCGGCTCCGCCCTGCTGGCGTCACTCGCCTTCGCGCTCGGCTTCACCCCGTACCTGTTCGGCGCGGCCCTGCTGTCGGCCGTCGCCGACCGGTACCCGGCCCAAGACGTGCTCGTCGCCTGCCAGGCGCTGAGCTGCGCCATGGCGGCCGCCATGGCGCTGCCAGGACTGCCGGTCCCCGCACTGCTGGCGCTGGTGCTGGTCCTCGGGATCGCGGCGCCGGTCTTCCAGGGGGCCCGTGCCGCGGCCCTGCCCGACCTGCTGCCCGCCGGGGGCTACCCGCTCGGCCGCTCGCTGCTGCGCCTGGTCTCGCAGTCCACGCAGGTCGCGGGCTTCGCCGTCGGCGGCCTGCTGCTTCTCGCGGTCCCCGCCGGGCAGGCCCTGCTCGCCTCGGCCGCCGGTTTCGCGGTGGCCACCCTGGTCCTGCGGTACGGGACGCGGCGCCGCGCCGCCCGGTTGCCGGCGGGCGGGTCGGTGGCCCGCGCCTCGCTGGCGGGGGTCCGGCGGGTGCTGGCGGTGCCCGGGCTGCGCCCGCTGCTCCTGCTGACCTGGCTGCCGCCGGCCCTCGCGGTGGCTCCGGAGGCGCTGGCGGCGCCGTACGCGGCGGAGCTGGGCGCGGGGCCGGGCGGGGCGGCGCTGCTGCTCTGCGCCGCTCCGGCCGGGTCGGTCGCCGGTGAGCTGCTGTACGGGACGCTGCTGAGCCCCCGCACCCGGGCACGGCTCCTCGTCCCGTCCGCCGTGCTGATCTTCGTCCCGCTGCTGGGTTTCGCGTTCCGTCCCGGGCTCATGGCCGCCACCGCGCTGCTGGTGCTGAGCGGGCTCGGCTACCCGTACGCGATGGCGCTGGACCAGCGGACCCTGGAGGCGGCTCCGGCCGAACTGCGCGGCAGGACGCTGACGCTGGCCCTGGCCGGGCTGATGGCCGGCCAGGGGCTGGGGTTCGCGGCGGCCGGGGCGGCGGCCGAGTTCCTGGCGCCGCCGTTCGTGGTGGCGGGTGCCGGCCTGCTGGGGCTGGTGGTCCTGGCGTTCTGTGGGGGCGGGGGCGGGGCGGACGCCCGTACGGGCATCTGCCGGGTCCCCGCGCGCCCGTTTCCTCAACACCCGTGCCCCTAAAGGTGTTTCGCAAGCGTGAGCTACGCGCGTACCATCGCGGACCACAGTCATGGGCAGGCGTCCCCGACGCCGACGGAGGGTACGGGAAGCGCAGGGGGGCGCCGGGACCGGACGGGCCACGGGGACGCGAGGCCGCGCCGGACGCCTCGGCGGTGCCGGACCGGGCACCGCGCTTGGGCGGTCAGGCCGCGGAGGGCTCAGCACGGACGGGAGGGGGACTCGGCAAGGTGACGGATTCGGCGGTGGGCGCGGGCGTCCTCGGGCGCTGGGGGATCGTGTCCCTGACGGGTGAGTCGCTGGGCCGCCCGCCTGAGGAGGAACGACCGGTGACCGTGCTGCTCGGACCGCGCGGCAGCGGCGCCAGCGAGACGCACAGCGCGCTGATGGAGCGGTACGGGCCCTCGTACCCCTTCGCCTACCTGCGGTTCGCCCCCGGGCAGGCGCTGCTGCCGAGGTACGCGCTGGGGTTGCTGGCTCGGCAGTTGGAGCGGCGGCTGCCGCAGTACCGCCGGACGTCGTTCCCGCTGCTCACCCTCGGTCTGCTCGCCTCCGACGAGGACCTGTCGATGACCTCGCTGGAGGAGGGGCGGCGCTCCATCCAGCAGCGGCTGCGCCACTTCCAGCAGCAGGCGGAGAACCGCTACGGCGACTACCTGGCCGCCTTCTTCGAGGTGGCGGGCGGTGCGGTCGGCGCGCCCGAGGGCGCCTCGACGGCAGCCCTCGCCCTGCTCAACGACGCGCTGCGGCGCGGCCGTCGGCGGCTGCCCGGCGGCAACCGCTTCGGGCAGGCCGCCCACTGGTACGGCGCGCATCCGCTCACCCGGGGCCAGGACCGCTGGGAGGCGCTGACCGAGCTGAACTCCTGGCGCCACCGGGGCCACGAGGAGGACCGGGACCGCCTCGACCGCATCCTCTTCTCCGCGTTCCTGGAGGATCTGCGGCGCGGTGCCGCGCCGTCGTTCTCGCCGCGGTCGTTCCTGCTCCTGCTCGACCAGGCCGACACCCGGTACGGGCGCCGCTTCCTGGACCTGCTGCTGCGGGCCCGCCACGACGACACCGTGGTGGCGAGCGGCCCGTGCGACCCGCTGACGGTGGTCGCGAGCTGCAACCGGTGGCTGCCGCGCTGGGGCCCGGCCTCCGGTGAGCAGTGGCCGTGGCAGCTGCGGGTGCCCGACGGGGCGTCGCTGGACGACTGGCGGGCGCACCGGCCGCCCCGGGACGGCGAGGACACCTGGTGGTACCCGATCAGGCTGCGCGACCTCCAGCAGGAGGAGGTGCACACCCTCGTCGAGAAGCAGCTCCACACCCACCCGGGCCTGTCGCCCTTCACGCGGCTGACGCCCTTCGTCCACCGGCTCACCGGCGGGCTGCCGAAGGCGGTCAGCCAGGTGCTCCAGGCACTCCAGCAGGCCGACGGGGAACGCGCGCCCGGCCCCGCCCAGGAGCGCTGGCTGCGGACGCTGCCCGACCGGATCGTACTGGTCGGCGAGGCGCAGCGGACGCTGGCCGACGCGGCGCTGGACTCGCTGCTCGACGGTTTCGACCAGCGGGAGCGGGACCGGCTCGCCGAGTGCGCGGCCGCGCCCGACCTGTACGTGGGCACGCAGGTGCTCGGGCACGGCGAGGCGCTCTTCACCCAGTTGCGCATCCGCCGCCTGATGGACGGACCCGGGGCGTTCACGCCGACGCTCCACCCGTGGCTGCGGCGGCTGCTGCTGTGGAAGCTCGCCGCCCGGCCCAGCGACTGGGACGCGGCGCACGACCTGCTGGCGGAGCACGCCCTGGAGGCGGGGAAGACCGCCGACCGGATGTACCACCTGCTGGCGACCGGCCGCCTCGACGAGGTGACCGACCACCTGCTGACCCGGTTCACCGCGCTGCCGGCGACGACCTGGATCAGTGAGTTCGACAAGGTCACGGCGGCCCCGAACCGGCTGGCGAGCGTGGGCGGGCCGCTGGAGCTGCTGGCCGCCCTGGCACCGCCCGAGCCGGGCGGCGCCGTGACGGGCCGGTCGGTGGTGCGCGGCCTGGTGGCGGCGCGCTGGCTGTGGAGCGACCCGCTGGCGGACCCGGGGATGCGGCTGGGCCATGTGCTGGCGGACGGATTCATCCAGCTCTCGCGGCTGGGCAGGAGCGACAACGTGGCCCTGCTGAACGAGTCGGAGCGCTATCTGCACTGGCGCCCCTCGCGCACGACGACGGACGGGAGCTGAGGGCCGGATGCGCAGGATCGAATGGCCGCTGCACCTGGTGATCCGCACCGTGGTGGGGGTCGTGGCCGCCGGGGTGCTGGCCGTGGCGGGCGTGGTGGCGTGGAACTGGTGGCAGAGCGCGCGGGCCACCTGCCACGAGGACGTCGTACGGCGCGGCCCGCACGACGAGTGCGTCGGCGTCACCGCGGGCGGCCACGTCTTCGGGCCGCACCTGGAGGACGTGCAGAAGCTGATCGCCAAGGAGAACGCGCGGGTGGAGGCGGAGGGCGACAAGCACCCGTACGTCTCGGTGGCGTACCTGACCTCCTTCACCCTCACCGACGACGACAGCAACTCGGAGGACTCGGTCCGCCACGAGCTGCAGGGCGCCTATCTGGCGCAGTACCGGCACAACCAGGGGGACTTGTCGGCGTCGCCGAAGATCCGGCTGCTGGTCGCCAACACGGGCAGCGACTCCGCGCAGTGGAAGTACACGGTCGACCGGCTGCTGGAGCGCACGGACGAGCCGGACCGGCTGGTCGCGGTCGCCGGGCTCGGGCCGAGCACCGAACGGAACCTGGACGCGCTGAAGAAGCTCTCCGAGAACGACGTGGCGACGGTGGCGAGCATCATGACGGCCACCGACATCAAGGGCATAGGCGGCTTCGTGCGGGTGGCGCCGACCAACGTCGACGAGGCCCGGGCGGGGGCCGCGTACCTGAAGCGGGAGGGTTTCAGAACCGCCGCGGTGGTCCAGGACGACGCCAAGTCCAACCTCTACGCCGCCACCCTGGCACAGGCGTTCCGCGAGGAGTACCCGGACGGCAACCACCGGCTGGTCGGCGACTCGCTGTCGTACGACTCGTCGGTCCCCAGCGCCTGGGAGGGCGAGCTGCGGTACATCCCCGGCCACCTCTGCGAGGAGAAGCCGGAGGCGGTGTACTTCGCCGGGCGCGGCAGGCACCTGGCGCACTTCCTCAACGCGCTGGCCAACCGCAGCAGTTGCAAGGAGCGCGAGTTCACGGTGCTGACCGGGGACGACACCACCAACCTGACGCCGCAGCAGCTCGCCGACGCGGCGCGCACCGGCGTGCAGGTGTACTACACGGGCCTCGCGCACCAGGACATGTACCGGAAGAACCCGCAGGCGGTCTCCGAGCCGTCGGTCCGCAACTTCCTCCCCGACGGCCTGCTGGACACGTGGTTCCCCGACGACGCCCGGTACGACGGGCAGGACATCATGGGCCACGACGCGGTCCTCACCGCGGCGAAGGGGGTCGAGATGGCGTCCAAGTGGCAGGGCCAGGACAAGGTCACCGGCCCGTCGGTCGCGCGGATGTTCCATCAGATGGCCGGAGCGCAGCAGGTGGCGGGGGCGAGCGGCTTCCTCTCCTTCAAGAAGAACGGCGACCCGCGCGACAAGGCGGTGCCGATCCTGCGGCTGACCCCGTCGGGCCGCTCCGTCCTGGCCGACGTCTCCTCCGCGACGGGCGAACCGGCCCGCCAGGAGTGACGGTTCCACCCCGTACGGCGTCCCGCCCCCGCGCCGGGCGCCGTACGGGCCGCGGGTACGGTGAGCCTCCGCGCGCCGGCGGGTTCCGGGTACAGGGATCGCGGGATGTCGGTCACAGCGACCGATGCTGCCACGCACACGGGCCCGCCGGACAGTACGCGCGGACGCGCACCGTACGGCGGGCCACCGATGCCACCGCCGGGCCGGGGTCAGGCGGTGAGGGTGCTGTCGACGGCCTGGAGGAACTGCTTGAGGTCGTCGGGGGTCCGCGAGGTGATCAGCGTCCAGCCGCCGCTGTCGTCGGTCACCACGGCCTCGTCCACCCACTCGCCGCCGGCGTTGCGCACGTCGGTCTGCAGAGAGGCGTAGGAGGTGAGGCGCTTGCCCTTGACGGCGCCGGTCTCCACCAGGGCCCACGGGCCGTGGCAGATCGCGGCCACCGGGCGCTGCGACGAGGTGAAGGCGCGGACGATGTCCATGGCCGCGTCGTCGAGTCGCAGGGAGTCGGCGTTGAGCGTGCCGCCCGGGATGAGCAGCAGGTCGTAGCCGGACGGGTCGACGTCGGCGAGGGCGAGGTCGGCCTGGCCCGGATCGCCGGGGTCCTTGTCGCCCACCAGGGTGCGGATCTCGCCGGCGGACACCGCGGCCACGTCGACGGGGGTGCCGTGGTCGCGCAGGTGCCGGACCGGGACCAGCAGTTCGTCCTGTTCGACGCCGTAGTTGGTCACGATCGCCAGGACACGGCTTGTGCCGTTGTCGCTCATGTTCGTCCTTCCGGGTCTACGTCGGTCGGGGTCGCTCTGGACCCACGCTCTCCAAAGTAAGACATTCCTCACATAAACGGGCACCTGTGGCGTCCCGCCTCGGTCTCTGGGCGCGTGCCCGGGGTGCCCTCCGACATGCCCTCGCGGACGGGGCGCCCTCTGAAGCCCGGCCGGCGCTTGAGGCCATCCGTGACCGGAGGCGGCCGAACGACGCACCACCCCTACCCAGCCCGGCCGGCGCTTGATGCGTTTCGGGACAGCGGCCACCCCTCGGCGGCGGCGAATCCGCAGCACACACCGGGGCGCCTCCTTCACGACATGAAGACACCCTCGCCCACGCGGCGCGCCCCACCCCCCTCGACTTCAAAAGGTTCTGGAACGCGAACCCTTGACGCCCGCGCAGGACACCCCTTCAATCAACCTGTGAAGGAACGACCGGGGCACCCATCCCGGCCCGCCGTCACGCTCCACCCGCACCGCGAAGCCCCACCGAGCAAGCGCAGCACCCCCCTGGCACTCCCCCCACCGCATTGACATGGACACGACTACTCGTGAAGCGATGTGATGCCACCGTGCACCGTTCCCGACGCCTCCCCACCGCCCTCTGGGCGGCCTCCCTGCTCTGCACCGCGGGCCTGCTGGCCCCCGCGGCAACGGCAGCGGCCGACACATCGGCCACCCCCGCCCGCGCAGCGGCAGTCACCTTCGAGGACAACTTCGACGGCCCGGCCGGCTCGGCTGTCGACGGCGGCCGCTGGCAGCTGGAGACCGGCGACAACGTCAACAACCACGAACGCCAGTGGTACACCTCCGGCGCCGACAACGCCGCCCTCGACGGCCAGGGCAACCTGGTCATCACCGCCCGCAAGGAGAACCCCAGCGACTACCAGTGCTGGTACGGGCGGTGCGAGTACACCTCGGCCCGGCTCAACACGGCCGAGCGGTTCGACGCCGAGTACGGCCACGTCGAGACCCGGCTGAAGGTGCCGCGCGGCCAGGGCATGTGGCCCGCGTTCTGGATGCTCGGCGCCGACTTCGGCCAGGTGGGCTGGCCCGCCTCCGGCGAGATCGACATCATGGAGAACGTCGGCTTCGAGCCGTCGACGGTCCACGGCACGCTGCACGGCCCCGGCTACTCCGGTGGCGGCGGCATCGGCGCCGGGTACACCCTGCCGAACGGCGAGGTGTTCGCCGACGGCTTCCACACCTTCGCCGTGGACTGGTCGCCGGACCGCATCAGCTGGTCGGTGGACGGTCAGGTCTACCAGACCCGCACCCCCGCCGACGTCGGCGGCAACCCGTGGGTCTTCAACAAGCCGTTCTTCCTGATCCTCAACCTCGCCGTCGGCGGCGACTGGCCCGGCGACCCCGACGGGAACACCACGTTCCCGCAGGAACTCGTCGTCGACTACGTCCGGGTGACGACCAACGACGCCGCCTGACGCATCCGCGCCGCTCCCCTGACGTACCGACGCGCCCCCGGTACCGCGACCAGCGGTACCGGGGGCGCGGCCGCTTTGCGGCGCCGCCCGCCGCGCCCAACCGGAGCCACCCCATCCGCCTGGTTCGCCGCGGGCGGAACGCGTACCGGTCCCCACCGCGCCCACGCACTCCTACGCTGGGACGGTGAGCGACCACGTGGCGAACCAGAACCGGGACGCGCGCCGGGGCCCCGGCCCCCGCGCGCGCGAGCAGGCGGCGAAGGAACCTCTCTGGCGGCAGGTGGTGGGCGGCGCCCTGCGTGGGGAGCGGCAGGCGCAGGGCCGCACCCTCAAGGAGGTCTCCGAGACGGCGCGGATCTCCATGCCGTACCTCTCCGAGATCGAGCGGGGCCGCAAGGAGGCGTCCTCCGAGGTGCTGGCGGCCGCCGCCGGGGCCCTCGGGCTGAGCCTCGCCGACCTGCTCGCCCTGACCCGGCGCGGCCTGGTCCCGGCCGACCGGACCGCCCGCCCCGAGGCCTCCGCCACCTCGGCGGCGACCCTCCCGGTGGCGGCCGTGACCCGGCTCCCCCGCGGCACGTCGGCGGGGAACGGCCCGGCCCGGGCGGAGGTCAGGCTGGCCGCCTGACTTCTCCGCGGCCGGAAGGCCGGCCGCCTCTCCGCCGGTCTCCGCCGGCGGCGGGGGCGCCCCCGGACCCCCGTACCGGGGACGCCCCCACCGGCTCCTTCAGCCCGACGGCCGCCTGCGGGTGAGCACTTCGTCGGCGAGGCCGTAGGCGACCGCCTCCTCGGCGGTGAACACCTTGTCCCGGTCCATGTCGGCCCGCAGCCGCTCGACGCTGTGCCCGGTGTGGCGCGAGAGGACCTCCTCGGTCTGGCTGCGCACCCGGGCCACCTCCTTGGCCTGCACGCTCAGGTCGGAGACGGTGCCCTGGCTGCCGCCGCTGGCCGGCTGCCCGAGCAGCACCCGGGCGTGCTCCAGGATCAGCCGCCGCCCCCGATCCCCGCCCGCGAGCAGCACGGCGGCGGTGGAGGCGGCCTGCCCGACGCAGAAGGTCGACAGGGGCGAGGTCACGAAGGTCATCGTGTCGTAGATCGCCATCAGCGAGGTGTACGAGCCGCCGGGCGAGTTGATGTACAGCGAGATCTCCCGGTCGGGCTGGACCGACTCCAGGTGGAGGAGCTGGGCGATGACGACGTTGGCGACGCCGTCGTCGATCTCGGTGCCGAGGAAGATGATCCGCTCGGAGAGCAGGCTGCTGTAGATGTCGAAGGCCCGCTCGCCGCGCGCGGTGCGTTCGACGACGGTGGGGATGGTGTACTGCGCCATGTCAGATCCCCGCCTTCCGCCGCGCGCCGGACGGACGGACGTCGTCCAGGGTGTGCACGACCCGGTCCACCATGCCGTACTCCTTGGCCTGTTCGGCGGTGAACCAGCGGTCGCGGTCGCTGTCCCGGCTGATCTCCGCCTCGCTGCGCCCGGTGTGCCGGGCCGTCAGCCGCTCGACGGCGCGCTTGGTGTACTCCAGGTTCTCCGCCTGGATCGCGATGTCGGCGGCCGAGCCGCCGATGCCCGCCGAGGGCTGGTGCATCATGATGCGGGCGTTGGGCAGGGCGAACCGCTTGCCGGCCGTGCCCACCGTCAGCAGGAACTGGCCCATGCTGGCGGCGAATCCCATGGCGAGCGTCGCCACGTCGTTGGGGATCAGCTGCATCGTGTCGTAGATGGCGAGCCCGGCGGTGACCGAGCCGCCGGGGCTGTTGACGTACAGGCTGATGTCGGTGCGCGGGTCCTCCGCCGACAGCAGGAGGAGCTGCGCGCAGACGCGGTTGGCGGAGGTCTCGTCGACCTGGGTGCCGAGCAGCACGATGCGCTGGCTGAGCAGTTGTCCGGCGAGCTGGTCGTCGTGGCGGGTGGGGGCGGTCTCCGCGTCAGCGGCCGACCAGGCGGGGTGAGAGGGCGCCATGTCCGTTCTCCTCAGGTCCGGTGCGGGACGCCGACGCGCCCCGGTGGCCTCACTCTCGCCGCCGCCGGGCGGGCGGAACCCGTTCTCTGCCGGTGGCAGATTCGCCACCGGCAGAGCGGCCCTCCGCCAGAGCCTCCCGGCCGTCCCACGCGTCCCGCCACATGCTCGTGCGGACGCCCCTTTCCGCAGGTCAGGAGGTGCCTCGTCCCGTGTGGCCCCGGGCTGCGGGCGGCGCCTGGCACCGTCCGGCGGGCAGGTGGCAGCTTCGGTCCGGCGGGTGCCGACCCGCCGATCGACCACGAGGAAGTGAGACACCGATGCGCCTGCCCCGTCGTCTGCCCCTGCTCACCACCGCCCTCCTCACCGGCGGCCTGCTCCTCGGGCCGGTGGCCACCGCCGCCCCGGCCGTCCCCACCACCGCTCCGGCCGCCACCGGGGCCCGGGCGGCGGCGCCGGTCAACTTCAGCTGCGCGCTCCCGAAGAACACCTCGGCCAAGAACTGCCGCAGTTTCTCGGTGCCGCGCGGCAGGACCGTCTCGGTGGAGCTCGTCTCCTCGGGCGGCAAGGCGCTGACCGTCGGCCTGAAGAACTCCTCGGGCAACCTCGCCTCGAAGCGGGTCTCGCCGGGCTCCGGGTACGCGGTGCACTGGACCAACAACGCCTCCGGCGCCCGCAGCGTGACGCTGTACATCTCGGAGGCCCGGTTGGTCGAGGTGAAGGCCAACCTGCGGTACAGGATCGGCTGAGCGGAGCCGGGTCACCCGCCCCCGGCGCGCCTCCGGGGGCGGGACGGGCCCGTCTCCACGGTCGTCGTCACCCGCACCAGCGCGGGCCCGCGCGGCGTGGAGCCGAACCCGAAGGCGACGGGCGGCTCCACGGGCGCGAGCGGCCCGAGTTCCCGGTCCTGCCACGTGGCCCGGGCGGAGGTGATCCGCCGCAGGTCGTGGGCGCCGTACCACTCCCGGCGTCCCCCGCCCGCGCTCCCCCGGGTACGGACTCCGGGGAGCAGCCGCGCCGGTCCGTCGAGCAGGGCCGCCCAGGCGGGCCAACGGGCGAGGCGTACGGGTACGGCGCGCAGCAGCACCCCCAGCGGGGTCCTGGGCCCCGTCGTGAACTCCAGTCGCAGCGGCCCGGCCGCCGCCTGCCACCGCCGGCCCGCCACGGTGACCTGGACCGGTACGACCACCACCTCCTCGAACCGGTAGGTGGCGGCCACGTACGCGGCGACCTCCGGTGAGGGGGCGAGCAGGATGCGCCGTCCGTCGGCGTTCTCCACCATCACATCGCTGAACGCGCCGAACGGCGACCGTTCCCAGTGCCCGAGCACCAGGCGGGTGCCGGAGCCCGTGCCGACCCCGGCGATCCACCCTTCGAAGCGCTGCCGCCGCTCTCCCACAGCCGCAGTCTGCGGCACGGCGGCCCGGCCCGCACCTGAGCGGTGCGGGCCGGTGGCTGGTCGGGCGCCCCGGGCCCCGTGGAAGAGGCTGGGCGGGGCCGGGTGTGTTCTCCGGCGCCCGACGCGGCGTACGACGCGCCGCACCCGTGAGGCGGTCCGGACGGCCGCGCCGAGGAGCGGCTGCGCCTTCCGCTCCGGCTCCGGCTCCGGCCGCGAGGTCATCACCATGACCCGGCCGGGGCGGCACCCCCGGCGCACCTCCGGCCGGGTCAGTCGCCCCGCGCAACTCCTCCCGGTCCCGGCAGGGCGTCGAGCCGCGTGGCCAGCTCGGGGTGGGCGTCCCGGAGCGGCGGCCCGGCCTCGCGGAGCGGCTCCAGGAGGGTGGCCGGGTCGTCGTGGGCGAGGGCCTGGTCGAGCCGGGCGACGGGACGCCGGGCGGCCGCGGGGAGGTCGGCGAGGCCGGTGACGTGGGCGGCGAGGCGGCGCAGGTCAGCGGCGTTCCGGCGGGCCCACGCGCTCCGGTCGCGGTCGGCGGCCCGGCGTTCGCGGGTGGCCTGGACGCGCTGCTCGCCGGTGGAGCCCGAGGCTCCGGGCCGGTTGCGCAGGTAGCGGCGTTCGGCGGCCTGGCGGCTGGAGACGCCGAGGGGGTGGGCGAGCTCGGCCCAGCTGGCGCCCGCCTGACGCGCCGTCTCGACCAGGCCCGGCTCCCAGACGGCGAGTTGCTCCCGCAGCCGCCGTAGCAGGAGCAGGCTGGCGAGGACGTCGTCGGCCCCCGCTCCCCCGCCGGCGGCGTCAGTCCTCCCCGCCTCGGCGGCGTCGACCGCCTCCCTGATGGCTTCGAGGGCGCCCGCGACCGCCAGGAAGGAAGCCGGGTCCGGGGTGAAGGACGCCGGGGACTGTCCGGCGGGGCCGGGGTGGCCGGGGGTGGGTCGGTCGGCGGTGCTCATGGGGCCTCCTGTGCCGCGCGGGGCCGCGTACCTCGCACTCCGGCGTCGTCATCACATGGACGACGCCTTGCTTGTCATCGTTCCGATGACATGTTACAACGGTGTCAGGTGAAGCGCATGGCATCAACTGCCTGGACTTCTGGAGGTGTTCACCCATGCTGATGCGCACCGACCCCTTCCGCGAGTTCGACCGGATCACCCGTGAGCTGACCGGTTCCGGCACCTGGAGCCGCCCGTCGGCGATGCCGATGGACGCCTATCGCGAGGGCGACACGTACGTGGTCTCCTTCGACCTGCCGGGTGTCGACCCGGACGCCATCGAGGTCGACATCGAGCGCAACATGCTCACCGTCAAGGCCGAGCGACGCCCCGCCGCGAAGGCGGAGGAGGTGCGGATGGAGCTCTCCGAACGCCCTCTCGGTGTCTTCTCCCGCCAGCTCGTCCTCGCCGACACCCTGGACACCGAGCAGGTGCGGGCCGCCTACGACGCGGGGGTCCTGACCCTGCGCATCCCGATCGCCGAGCGCGCCAAGCGCCGCCGGATCAAGATCGGGCAGAGCGACTCACGCAAGGAGATCACCAACTGAGCCCGCCGGTCGATCCGGCCGGCTCCGCAGGCCCGTACGCGGCTGGGTACGGGCCTGCGGCGTTCGTCGCCGCCCTGCCGTCGCCCCTGAGCCCGGGTACGGACAGACACGTCCCGGGTCCGGGGGCGGGCGGGCGGCGCGCCCTCCCCTCCGCCCCACGCCCACGGCCCTTCGACACGAAAGGCGCCCAGCAGTGCCGTACGGCCCCCACCACACCACTCTCCCCGCTCCGGCGCCCAGTTGGACGCGCCTCCTGGAGGCGATCCGCTACCGGGGTGTCTACCCGACGCGCGAGCGCGCCGAAGAGGCCGCCCGCCTCGTCCTGGCCGGGCTGGGCCGCCTGGTCGACGGCGACGCCCGCGCGGAACTGGCCGCGCGGCTGCCCGCCGAGGCCGCCCGCCTGCTGAGCCGCGAGATACCCGGAGCCTCCCCGCTGTCCGGACAGGAGTTCGTGGCCGACCTCGCCGCCCGTAGCGGCGCCTCGGTCGCCACCACCCGCTGGGACACCGGCTCGGTCCTCACCGTCGTCGCCGACCTGGTCGACCCCGACCTCCTCGACCGCCTCCTGGACCAGCTGCCGCCCGGCCACGCGCTCCTCTTCGGCCGGGCGGAGCTCAGCCAGCCCGTCTAGGCCGTCACACCGGACCGCCGTCTGTCCGGGACGCCGTCGGTGCGTGCGGCGAGTCCCTCCGGGGCCCGTCCTAGGCCACGACCTGTCCTTTCCGAGGTCTTTGCCCCGGAACGTGCCACCGCCCCGGGGTGGTGGCACGCTCCTCGTCACGCCGTCCGGGCGGTCGCGACGAGGGAGTCGATGAGCGGGGGCGGGCAACCGGCTTCCAGAAGCGGGGCGCGGACATCACGGTCGAGGTCGGGCAGATATCCGAAGAGGACGTCGGCCGGCCCGGTGATCTCGACCTCGCCGCAGGCGGCCGGCAGCAGCAGCGTCTCGGCCCGGCCCAGTTCCTCGCTCCAGCCGCCGGTCCGCACGCGCACCGGCGCGCCGACGTTGGTGAGGATCTGCGCGGTGGCGAACGAGTGGCGCAGTGGCTCGGCCGTTCCGGCGGTCCAGCGTTCGAGAGCGAAGTAGGGGCCCGCGGTCAGGAAGACCCGGGCGACCCCGTCGCCCGCGGCGATCCGCAGCCCCGGCGTGAAGTCCGGCCTCGACCCGAGATGCACCTGCCGCATCAGCATGTCGAGGTTGGAGGCGAACTCCTCGTCGCCGACGGCGGAGCCGTCCTCCATGTTCCAGCGCATCGCGTGCTGCTGGACGTCGGACGTCTGCTCGATCTCGTAGACCAGGGTGTCCGGCCCGAAGCTGTGCGGGGTGCCGCCGGGCACGTAGATGGTCTCCCCCGCCCGTACCGGCAGGCGCCGGAGGACGGCGTCGAACTCCTGCGCCTCCAGGGCGGAGCGCAGCCGGTCGGCCGTCACCCCCTCCTTGACCCCGCAGAGGGCGGTCGCCCCCGGCGCGGCGGCGAGAATGTGCCACGCCTCGGTCTTGCCGTTGCGCTCGCCCTCCAGGCGCTGGGCGGCCTCGTCGTCCGCGTGCAGGTGCACCGGGAGGGCGCCCGCGGCATCGATGAACTTGGTCAGCACCGGGAAGTACTCGCCCGACCAGCCCTCGCCCATCAGTTCCCGCGGATGGTCGGTGAGCACCTGGCGCAACGACTGCCCGGCCAGCGACCCCGTCCTGACCACGCCGCCCGCGCCCGAGACGTCGCTGCACTCCCACGTCTCCGCGATGTTCCAGTCCGGGATGCCGGTCTTCCCCAGGTGCCGGGCGATGGCGTGGCCGCCGAAGACCAGGGGCTTGGCCAGGGCCGTCAGCCGCAGCGGCGGGAGGCCGGTGGGGCGGCCGCTCACAGGATCGGCTGCCCGCCGGTGACCGCGATCCGCGCTCCGGAGACGTAACTGGCCTCGTCGGAGGCGAGCATCACGTAGACCGTCGCCAGTTCGGCCGGCTGGCCGGGCCGTCCGAGCGGTACGTCGGCCCCGAAGCTCTCCACCTGGTCCGGCGGCATGGTCGCCGGGATGAGTGGCGTCCAGATGGGCCCCGGTGCCACGCTGTTGACGCGGATGCCCTTCGGACCGAGGAGCTGCGACAGCGAGCCGACCATGTTCGCGATGCCCGCCTTGGTGACGTTGTACGGGAGCAGCTGCGGCGGCGGGGCGTCGGAGTTCACCGACGTCGACCCGATGATCGCCGAGCCGGGCCGCAGATGTGGGACGGCGGCCTTGGTCAGGTGGAAGAAGGCACTGATGTTGATCGCGAGCGTCCGGTCCCACTCCTCGTCGGGGATGTTCTCGACCGCGTTCCGGGTCATCTGGAACGCGGCGTTGCTGACCAGGACGTCCAGCCGGCCGAACTCCCGCACCGCCGTTTCGATGATCGACCGGCAGTGGGCCGGGTCCGCCAGGTCCCCGGGGACCAGCACGCAGGTGCGGCCGGCCTCCTCCACCCAGCGTCGCGTCTGTTCCGCGTCCTCGTGCTCGTCGAGATAGGAGATCAGGACGTCCGCGCCTTCGCGTGCGTAGGCGATCGCCACCGCGCGGCCGATGCCGCTGTCCCCGCCCGTGATCACCGCCGCCTTGCCGGCCAGCCGCCCGGAGCCGCGGTAGCTCTCCTCACCGTGGTCGGGTTCGGGGTGCATCGCGGAGGTGGAACCGGGGGGAGTCTGCTGCTGACGAGGCTCGGGCATGGCGTCTCTCCCAAGGGTCGGAGGGCTGGGCAGGGGCAGGCGCACAGCCCTGCGGAGACGGGCCGAGGGGCGGGCCGCCGGGAGCTGGACGCCACCTCCCATACTCGTCCGCCGGCCGGGAGCCCGCCATGCGAGGTGCGGGAGCCGAGGGGGCTGCCGGGTGGGGCGCAGGAAGGCAGGAGTAGCACACGTCTGAGGCGCCCGGCGGTCGGCACACCCTGCGCCCCGTCGGCCCTTGGCGCCCTCCTCCCGGGCCGACATGCGACGCTCACCCTTCTGGGGGAGTCTGGAGAGGGGAGCATCTCGAAGCCCCGCCTGCGGGGCGGCTCCCGCCGGGAGAAGCGCGTGACGACCGCGCGAGGCGATCTTGTCCTTGGGTGTAGCCACCGGCAGCGGCAGTCGAACCATGGCCGTGCCGGTGTGCGAAGAGGCACGTGAAGCCCACCCCTGTCGGCGCACGCTCACCACGGCTCCTGCCAAGAACCCGGCCGGAGCACGGACGGTGCCTGGTAACCCATCGTTTCGATCGTCCAGGAGGAACGTTGAACGACTCCGAGAACGCGAAGGGCTCCGACCGCCAGGACAGCTCGGCGCAGGCAGCACAAACCGCCCAGGAAAAGACCAGGCAGGGCGCTGAGTTGGCGAGTGACAAGGCGGCCGACGTAGCCGGTACGGCCAAGGAGCAAGCGGCCGACGTCAGGCAGGAGGCCACCGCGCGAGCCCAGGACATGGCAGGCGAGCTGCGCGGTCAGCTTCGAAGCCAGGCGCAGTCCCAGACCCAGCACCTGGCGGAGAACGTGCGCAAGCTTTCGGACGAGTTGCGCGACATGAGCGAGAACGGCAAGGAGAATTCCAGCGCGACGGACGCCGTTCGCCGGGTAGCCGACCGGGGCCACGAGGTGGCTTCGCGTCTCGACGAACGCGGACCGGACGGCCTCCTCGCCGACCTGCAGGACTTCGCACGGCGCCGGCCGGGAACATTTCTCGCGGGTGCCGCGCTGGCCGGGTTCGCGGCCGCGCGCCTGGGCAAGGGCGTCAGTTCGGCGGACTCGCCCACCGCGTCCGGTGGTGATCCGGATGCCGCCGGATCCGGTGCCCCTTCTCGGACGGGGCCAGACGACGGCGATGCCCCGCAGGCAGGACCGGAACGCTCTGCCGGGGCGGAGGACCCGCCCGGGCAGACCCATCTGCGGCCTGCGGCCCCTGGCTTCGGACCGCCCCCCTCGGACCTGCGACGACCGACTCGAGGGAGCTGACCATGGCAACACAGTTCCCTGAATCGGGCGGGGTGGATCCTCACCTTCCTCCGCACCCGCCCCCGTCTCACGCAGGCGCCACGGCGGACAGCGAAACGTCGATCGGCGATCTGCTGAGCGAGATCAGCACGGACGTGTCCCAGCTGGTGCGCGACGAGATCGAGCTGGCGAAGGCCGAGATCAAGCAGGAGTCCACGAAGGCGGGCAAGGCGGTCGGCATGCTGGGTGGTGCCGGTTACGCCGGGCACCTGGTCCTGCTGCTGGGCAGCCTCACCGTCATTTTCGGCCTGGCGAACGTCATGAACATCGCCTGGGCGGCTCTGATCGTCACCGTCCTGTGGGCGATCGTCGCGGCGGTGCTCTTCCTCACCGGCCGCAAGAAGCTGCGCGTGGTCAACATCAAGCCCGAGCGAACCGTGGAAACTCTGAAGGAGGACGCCGCATGGGCACGACACCCGACGAGCTGAGGACCGATGTCGAACAGCGGCGCGCCCGGCTGGCCCGCGACGTCGACCTCCTGTCGAACAAGGTGACCCCTCGCAGGATCGCTCAGCGCAAGGCCGGGCAGGCGCGAGGCCGGCTCACCAGCATGAAGGAGCGTGTGATGGGCTCGGCCCGCGACACCACCGCCGGCATGAAGGACACCGCGCGCGGCGCGGCACAGTCCGCGAGCCAGCTCACCGACTCGGCCGAGGGTGCGAAGGATCAGATCGGCGACGCTCTCCAACAGGGACCCGCCCAGGCGAGGCAGCAGACTCAGGGGAACCCGATCGCAGTCGGCCTGATCGCCTTCGGGGCAGGCATGCTGACCGCCGCGCTGATGCCGACGACCGAAGCCGAGGAACGGGTCGGCCAACAGCTACGGGACCGATCCGACGAGCTCCTCGAACCGGTCAAGCGGGAAGCGGGCAGAGCAGCGCACGACGTCAACGAGGAATTGCGGCAGCCCGCCGCCGAAGCGGCGGAGGCCGTCAAATCCACGGCGCAGGAGGCGGCCCAGGCCACGAAGAAACAGGCCGAGGACTCCGGGAAGGAAGCCGGGCAGGGACTGCGTCGAACTGGTGAGGAGACCGCCCAGAAGGTGCGTAGCCGTTCCGGACAGGGCCAGCAGCCGCCTACGTGACTCTCCTGCGGCCTTGGCTCCTCCGCCGCCCAGCCCCGGGCGTCGTCCGGTCGGTCGGCCCCCGGCTGGTTTCCACAAAGATCAAGGGCCGGTATCGGATGCCTCCGATACCGGCCCTTGTCATCGACTCTCTCGAGTCGGGACGACAGGATTTGAACCTGCGACCCCTTGACCCCCAGTCAAGTGCGCTACCAAGCTGCGCCACGTCCCGGTGCCCGTGTGACCTGGGGCTTCCCCTGGCCGAACGCGCAGGAAAACCATACCTCACTCGCGGCGGTGGTCGCGCTCCCCTTTCCGGGGGTAGCCGCTCTTGACCTCAAGTGAAGTCGAGGTCGCACGGTGATCGCATGACGACCACCACCTCGGGCGCGGCCCCGTCCTACGCCGGTATCCCCCGCCTCATGAGCCTCCAGACCGGCGACGAGAAGCACGGCGCGGCCGCCACCTCCACGCTCGACCCGCTCTGGGTGCTGTACGACCGGGTGCTGCGGATCACCCCGGAGACCGCCGAGGACCCGGGGCGGGACCGGTTCCTGCTCTCCAAGGGCCACGGCCCGATGGCGTACTACGCCGTTCTCGCCGCCCGGGGCTTCTTCCCCGAGGCGTGGCTCAGCGGCTTCGGCGGGTTCACCTCGCGGCTGGGCCACCACCCGGACCGGACGCTGGTGCCGGGTGCGGAGATCGGCAGCGGGTCGCTCGGGCACGGGCTGCCGATCGGTGTCGGGGTGGCCCTCGGGCTGCGGGCGCAGGGGCTGACGGAGCCGAAGGTCTGGGTGATGACGGGGGACGCCGAGCTGGACGAGGGGTCCAACGACGAGGCGATCACCTTCGCGGGGCTGACCGGGGTGGACTCCCTGCACGCCGTGGTGGTCGACAACGCCTCCGCCAGCCACGCCGCCCCCGGCCATCTCGCGGCCCGCTTCGCGGTGGCCGGCTGGTCCGCGGAGACCGTCGACGGCCACGACCACGAGGCCCTGTACCGGGCCTTCACCGCGCCCCACCCGGGCCGCCCGCACGTCGTGGTCGCCCGCGTGAGCCGCTGACCGGCCCCGCCCACCAACGGCGCCCCTCCCCCACCACCCCCCTTTCGAAAGGACCACCCCGTGGACTCCATGCGTGACCGCTTCGCGGACACCGTGCACCAGCTGATGGACGCCGACCCGCGCGTCGCCCTGGTCATCGCAGAGATCAGCCGGGACCGGCTCCAGGGCGCCATCGCCGCCCACCCGGACCGCGTCGTCAACGTCGGCATCCGGGAGCAGCTCCTCGTCTCCGCCGGTGCCGGGCTCGCCCTGTCGGGGTTGCGCCCGGTGCTGCACACCTTCGCGTCGTTCCTGGTGGAGCGGCCGTTCGAGCAGGTCAAGCTCGACTTCGGCCACCAGGGGGTGGGCGGGGTACTGGTCAGCTCCGGCGCCTCCTACGACATGGCGTCGGGCGGCTACACCCACATGTCCCCGGGCGACGTGGCCCTCCTCGACACCCTCCCCGGCTGGACCGTGCACGTCCCGGGCCACGCCGACGAGGCCGAGGCCCTGGTCCGCGCCGCCGTCGCCGCCGGGGACGACAAGGTGTACGTACGCCTCTCCGAGCGGGCCAACGTGGAGGGCCGGGCGCTGGACGGCACGCGGTTCCGGCAGGTGCGGGAAGGCCGGTCCGGGGTGGCCGTGGTCGCCGTGGGCCCGATGCTGGACGTCGTCCTGGCGGCGACCGAGGGGCTGGACCTCACCGTGCTGTACGCGGCGACGGTGCGGCCCTTCGACGCGGCGGGGCTGCGCCGGGCGGCCGTCGACCCGGGCCGGGGCACCGCCGAGGTGGTGCTGGTCGAGCCGTACCTGGCGGGGACCTCAGTGCGGGCCGCCGACGAGGCGCTGTCCGTGGTGCCGCACCGGCTGCTGGGGCTCGGGGTGGGCCGCGAGGAGCTGCGGCGCTACGGGCGGCCCGAGGAGCACGACGCCGCGCACGGCCTGGACGCGGCCTCGCTGCGCCGGGACATCAGCGCGTTCCTGGCGCCGGGGCGGGGCTGACGCCGGGCGCGGCCGCGGGGGAACCGGTCACCGGACGGTCGTCGGCGCGTTCCAGATTGCGGATGGCCGGGACCGCGAGCAGGAGCCCGCCGACGACGAGGGTCAGCAGACCGCCGGTGACGAGGACCGCGTCGGTGCCGAGGAGGCCCGCGGCCGGGCCGGCGAGGGCCTGGCCGACCGGCATCATGGCGAGCGATCCCGCCACGTCGTAGGCGTGGATGCGGTTGAGCACCTCGGGCCGTACCTGGGTCTGGACGCTGGTCGCCCACATGACGCCCCAGAAGGACATGCCCGCGCCCGCCACGGCGGCGCCCGCGCACATCGCGGGCACCCCCAGCCCGGCGCCGACGGTGCCGGGGAAGAGGCCGAAGCCGAGGACGGCGAAGGCGCCGGCGCGCAGCATGCGGCGGGGCCGTGCGCGCATCGCGAGGAGCCCGCCGACGACGGTGCCCGCGCCGAGGGCGGAGTTGACCAGTCCGTAGGCGCGCGGGCCGTGTTCCTGGACCACGTCGGCGGCGACCAGCGGGACGGCCGGGCCCGACACCGCCAGCATGAACAGCCCCCAGATGGCGATGACACCCCAGAGCCAGGTGCGGGAGCGGAACTCGCGCCACCCCTCGACCAGGTCCCGGCGGAAGGCGGCGCCGCCCTTTCCGGTGGAAACGCGGGGAGGGGCGGGCGGGAGCCGCAGCAGGACCAGGCAGAGGGCGCTGAGTCCGTAGGTGGCGGCGTGGGCGGCGAAGACGCCGCCGGGCGAGACGAAGGCGACGAGCATGCCCGCGGCGGCCGGACCGGCGAGGGACATCACGGATTCGGCGACGCGGATCGCGCCGTTGGCGCCCTGCACGTCGCGGGCGAGGCGCGGCACCGTGCTGGCGACTCCGGGCTGGAAGAGCGCGGCGGCGGCGCCGTTGAGGGCGCCGATGACGCAGAGCTGCCAGAGCACCACGTGGCCGGTGAAGAACATGACGGCGGCCAGCGTCTGGCTGACCAGCCGGACGGCGTCGGCGGCGATCATCAGCAGCCGGGTGCTGACCCGGTCGGCGACGACCCCGCCGAAGATCACCAGCCCCGCGAAACAGGCGACCGAGGAGGCCATGGCGAGGCCGACGGCGCCCGCGCCGTACCCGTGCAGGAGGAGGCCGGTGGCGAGGGCGACGGGGAGCATGGTGTCGCCGAGCTTGGCGACGGCGCGGGCGGTGAAGAAGAGGCCGAAGTCGCGGGACCAGTAGCCCCGGCGGGGCTCCGGGTCCGTTCCGGTGCCTGTGTCGGTGGCTGCCGCCATGGCCGTCCGTCCTCCTCACCGTCGGGCGGCCCCCGTCACGCGCCGCCCGGCCGGATCATGCCACGCCCGCGGCGGGACGGCGCGCGGTTTTCCGGCCCCGGCTCACGCCCCGTTCGGCCCGGCCAGCTCCGGATGGGCCTCCAGGAGCCGGCCGGGGGCGGCCTGCCGCCAGGAGTCGGTGAGGATGTCGCGGAGTTCGGCGAGGTCGTCGACGGCGGCGAGGCGGACGCGGACCCACGCGGAGGAGGCCTCGTGATCGGCGACCCAGAACTTGTCCGGTTCGGCGAGGACCAGTTCGTCGCGTTCCACCTTGGGGCAGCGGACGGCGATCGAGGTCTCGTCCTCCGGCATGGTGGCGTACATCTTCCCCGCCACACGGAAGGTCGGCATGGACCAGGCGGTCTTCTCGGTGGTCCCGGGGAGGGAGAGGGCGATGGTGCGTGCGTCCTGGGCTTCGGCCATGGCGGGAGGGTAGGCGACGGCACCGACAACGGGCCCGCCGGTCAGAGGGCGTGTGCGTCGAGCCAGCGGGTGAGGTCCTCGTGGACCTCGTCGCGGTTGGTCTCGTTGAGGATCTCGTGGCGGGCGCCCTCGTACGCCTTCCAGGTGAGGTCCTCGACGCGCTGGCCGCGCAGGTCGTCCAGGAGGGCGTCGACCTGGGCCATGGACTGGTGGCAGGGGTCGTCGGAGCCGACCGCGACGTGCACGGGCAGGTCGGCGGGGAAGCGGGCCAGGTTGTCCGGGTCGTTGACCTTCTCGGCGGCGCGGACCCAGTCGAGGCTGAATCCGGCGCTGAACGGGAAGCCGCACGCCTCGTCGGCCGCGTAGGCGTCGACCTCGGCCTCGTCGCGGGAGAGCCATTCGTAACCGGTGCGGTGCGGGTAGGGCTCGTTGAAGGCGGCGAAGAGCTCGGGGACGAAGGACGAGATGTGCTCCCGTCCGTGGGCGTCGATCTCCTTCTCCAGCCGGGCGGTGTCGCGGCCAAAGTCCGCGCCGGGCAGGGAGCGGAAGGTGCCGGAGAGGATGAGTCCGGCGAGGTCGTCCGGATACTCCTGGGCGTAGTCGCGGGCCAGCATGGAGCCCATGCTGTGGCCGAGCAGCAGGACGGGGGCGCCGGGGTGCAGGGCGCGGATCTGGTCCCCGACGGCTTTGAGGTCGGTGACGATCGACCGCCAGCCGTCCTCGCCGGTGACGCCGAAGCCGCCGGTGAGCGGGGCGGTCGCGCCGTGGCCGCGGTGGTCGGAGGCGACGACGCCGAAGCCGTGGGCGGTGAGGCGGCGGGCGAACCGGTCGTACCGCTGGGCGTGTTCGGCGGCGCCGTGGGCGATCTGGACGAAGGCGCGGGGGCGCCCCTCGGGCAGCCAGGTGTAGGTGGCGATGGCCACCCCGTCGTGGGCGCTGAGGACGCCGGGTCGGTGAGCGGTGCTGCCGGGTGCGGGCTGACTGGTCATCGGGTGCGCTCCCCTGGGGTCGGTGCGGTCGGCGGTCGGCGCCCGGACCGCTCCGGGCGCGCTCTGCCTGCCCCTCCCCGGTCGGGGGCCCGCTCATGCCTCGGCTGCGCCGACGGCCTGACGGCGGCGGGACGCTCCGCGGCGTGCCAGGATGGCCCGATGGGCGCTTCGAGAACCGAGCTGCTGCGCTGGCAGTCGGAACTGACCTGGTCGCTGTTCACCTACCATCTGGACCGGCTGGAGCCCGGGGACTTCCTCCGGGAGCCGGCCGCCCTCTGCTGGACGGTGCGTCAGGACGCGGACGGCCGCTGGTGGCCCGACTGGGCCGAGACCGAGCCCGACCCCGTCCCGGTCCCCACGATCGCCTGGCTGACCTGGCACATCGGCTGGTGGTGGACGACCGCCGCCGCCGTCGTGCGGGGCGCCGGACCGCCGGAGCGGACGGAGATCGCCTGGCCGGGCGACGGGGCGGCGGCCGTCGCCTGGCTGCGCGGACTCCGCGAGGAGTGGGCGGCCGTCCTCGACGGGCTGGACGACGCGGCGCTCGACCGCCCCTCGGCCTACCCGTGGGGCGCGGAGGCGGGGCTCACCGTGGGGCACACGGCGGCCTGGGTGAACGCGGAGCTGATGAAGAACGCCGCCGAGATCGGCCAGCTCCGGCTCCAGTACGCCGCAGGGCGGTGACGGCGGCGCTCAGCCATCTCCCGGGTCGCGGCGCTGGAGCTGCTCGGTGAGCTCCGCGGCCATCGCCTTGATGGTGTCGAGCCCGGCCCGGCCCCAGGCGCGCGGCTGGGTGTCCACCACGCAGACGGTGCCGAGCACGATGCCGGTGCGGTCGATGAGCGGGGCGCCCAGGTAGGAGCGGATGCCGATCTCGTCCACGACCGGGTTCCCGGCGAAGCGCGGGAAGTCGCAGACGTCCTCCAGCACCAGCGCCCTGCGCCGCACCACCACGTGCGGGCAGTAGCCGTGGTCGCGCGCCATGTGCCGGAAGGCGCCGGCGGGCTCCGTGCCCCCGGCGAGCGGCCCGGCCGGGGTGTGCAGCCCGGCGAAGAACTGCCCGCCGGTGCCTATGAAGTTGACCATGGCGTACGGGGCGCGGGTGAGGTCGGCGAGGCGGGTGGCGAAGGCGTCGAGCCCGGCGTCGGCGTGGTGGCCGAGGCCGAGCCTGCCCAGCCGCTCCTCGCGCGCCGGGGCCTCGGGGTCGGCAGGGGTCAGGAGCAGGTGGCCGAGCGGGTCGTACGTCACAGGGGTGCTCCTTGGCTCTCGGCGGGGTGCGAGGTGAGCAGGTGCCGTACGAGGGTGAGCAGGGTCTGCACGGCCGAACTGGAGATGCGGGCGTCGCAGCGGACGACGGGCACGTGCGCGCCGAGGTCGAGGGCGGCGCGCACCTCCTCGGGGCCGTAACGGTGGGCGCCGTCGAACTCGTTGACGGCGACGACGAAGCTCATCCCCCGCTGTTCGAAGAAGTCGACGGCGGCGAAGCAGTCCTCCAGGCGCCGGGTGTCGGCGAGGACGACGGCACCGAGCGCGCCCTCGGAGAGCTCGTCCCACATGAACCAGAAGCGCTCCTGGCCGGGGGTGCCGAAGAGGTACAGGACGTGGCTGCTGTCGAGGGTGATGCGGCCGAAGTCCATGGCCACGGTGGTGGTGGTCTTGTTCTCCACGCCCTCCAGGCTGTCGGTCTCGGCGCTGATGGTGGTGAGGAGCTCCTCGGTGCTGAGCGGGGCGATCTCGCTGACCGCGCCCACGAAGGTGGTCTTCCCGACCCCGAATCCGCCCGCGACCAGGATCTTGAGCGCGGTGGGAAAGGGGTCAGAGCCGTCGTCGTAGTCCATCGAGCACTGCCTCCAGCAGGGACCGGTCGGTGGGGTTGTGGAAGTAGTCGGGGGCCCGCGTGGTCAGGGCGCCGCAGTCGACCAGGTCGGAGAGGAGGACCTTGGTGACGACGGCGGGCAGCCGCAGCTGGCCGGCGACCTCGGCGACGGAGGTGGGCGCCTCGCAGAGCCCGAGGGCGTCGCTGTGTTCGGGGCCGAGGTAGCCGAGCGGCTGCGTGCCGGTGGACATCACCAGCGACATCAGGTCCAGCGCGGTGGTCGGTCTGGTCCGGCCACCACTCACCGTGTACGGGCGGACGAGGCGCCCGGCCGCGTCGTCCAGCCAGGGCCCGTCCTGCGGGAGGGCCATGGTCAGTTCCTCATCGCCGTGGGTTCGGGCGCCGGGCGGCGCGGCGGGGTCACCAGGTAGGGCCGCACGCTCTTGACCAGCATCGTCATCTCGTAGCCGAGGACGGCGGCGTCGGCCTCACGGCCGGCCAGGACGGTCAGGCAGGTGCCGGACCCGGCGGTCGAGACGAAGAGCAGGCTGGTGTCGAGCTCGACGACGACCTGCCGTACGTCGCCGCCCTCACCGAAGCGCGCTCCGGCGCTGCGGCCCAGCGAGTAGAGGCCCGAGGCGAGGGCGGCGAGGTGGTCGGCGCTGTCCGGGTCGAGGCCGTGCAGGGACTTGACCAGGCCGTCGGCGGAGAGGAGCACGGCACTGCGGGTGTGCGGGACCCGCTGGACCAGTCCGCCGAGCAGCCAGTCGAGGTCGGAGGCATGGCCGGTCGGCGCATCGCTCGCCATGGTGGATCGACTCCTTGCATACATGGGGGTACCTGTGGGGCTACGGGAACGTGGGGACTGACGGGTACGGGCCGTACGCGCCCCGCCTCACCCGGGCCGGTGGGCGGGACCGGCCTCGGGCGCGGGGTGGACGGGCCGCTCGTCCTGGGCCTCGGCGAGGCCGATCCCCCGTCGGAAGGCCGCCATCAGGCCGGGGTCGTGGCCGACGTGGGGCTGTTCCCCGGTGCGGGCGACCGGGCCCTCGCGCAGCTGCGGGGCGAGGTGTTCCTGGGCGCGGCGGCGCGGCAGGGAGGGCCGCTCGGGAGACTGCTCGTAGAGGGCGTTGCCGAGGACGAGGGGCGAGGCGGCGTTGGCCTCGACGGTGTCCCGGTGCTCCGGCCGGATGCCGGGGCGGGCCTCGGCGGGGGTGGGCCGCTGCTCCTGCGTGTCGCGGACGGGCAGGGTGCGCGGGCCGGGCACGGCGGGCGCCGGCGCGGGCTCCGGCGGCGCGGCGTGCTGGGCCCGGGCCGCCGCCTGCCGGCGGGTGGTGCGGATCGGCAGGGGCGGCGGGACGCCGTCGGCGGGGGCGGGGCGCCGGGCCGGGGACTCGTCCGGGGCGGGGTGTTCCCCGGCAGGGGCCGGGCGCAACGGCGCGGGCTCCTCGTCGTGGGCGGGCGGTGGCGGTGCGGGCGGGCCGGCCGGCGGCTCGGCCGCGGAGGTGTTCGGCACGGCCTCGCGGGCCGCGGGCGGCGGGCCGGTGAGCTCGGCCGGAGCGGCCGGCCCGGGGAGGGGCTCCGGGGCGGCGGGCGCCTCGTCGGGCACCGTGCCCAGGAGGGCGGCGGGCAGGACCAGCACGGCCTGGGTGCCGCCGTAGATGTTGGACTGGAGGCGGACGGCGATGCCATGGCGGCGGGCGAGGGTGGCGACCACGTAGAGGCCGATGCGGCCGTCCTGGAGGAGGCTGGCCACGTTGACCTGGTCGGGGTCGGCGAGCAGGGCGTTCATCCGGCGCTGCTCGTCGCCGGGCATGCCCAGGCCCCGGTCCTCGACCTCCACCGCGACCCCGGCGGCGACCCGGCTGGCGCGCAGCAGCACCTGGGTGTGCGGGGCGGAGAACACCGTGGCGTTCTCGACCAGTTCGGCGAGGAGGTGGATGGTGTCGGCGACCGCGTGGCCGCGTACGTCCCCTTCGATCGGGGGCACCAGCTTGACCCGCGAGTACTGCTCGACCTCGGCGATGGCGGAGCGCAGCACCTCGGTCATGGAGACGGGCCTGCTCCACTGCCGGCGGGACATCGCGCCGCCGAGGACCGCGAGGTTCTCGGCGTGGCGGCGGATGCGGGTGGAGAGGTGGTCGACGTGGAAGAGGCCCTTGAGGAGGTCGGGGTCCTCGACCTGGTTCTCCAGTTCGTCCAGGAGCTGGATCTCGCGGTGGACGAGGGACTGCAGGCGCCGGGCGAGGTTGACGAAGACCTCGACCTTCTGTTCGCTGCCGGCCTGGCTGGAGAGCTGGGCGGCCTGGACGACGGCCTGGACCGCCATCCGGTGGGAGCGGTGCAGCTCCTCGCCGAGCAGGTCGAAGCCGTCACCGCGGGGGGCGAGGGGCGGGTGCTCGACGACGGGCTGCTCGCCCTGGCGCAGGGCGTCGACGACGCCGCGCAGTTCGACCTGGTTGCGGGCGCTGGTGCGGCGGAGCTGCCCGGCCCTGTCCAGGATGTTGCGGGCGGTGCGGTCGGCGGCCACGGCGGCGACGGCGATCCCGGTGAGCGCGACCGCGGCGGCGCCGGTGAGGACCGCCCAGAGCAGGTGGGGGGCGGTTCCGCCGCCGCCGGCCGAACGCAGCGCGAAGAGCACCGCGGCGGCACCGCTGAGGGAGACCGCGACGGCGGGCAGCACCGCGATCCGCAGCAACTGAGGCCGTATGTGGGCCTCGGGGAGCTGCTGGGCGGCCTTGCCGTGCCGGCCTCCGCCCTCACGGCGGTCCACCCGGGGGGCGGCCGGTGCGCGTAGTTGTGACATCGACGTCCTCGGAAGAAACCCCCCGGTCCGGCGTGGGGCGGGGGTGCGGTGGCGGGGCTCCTGGTGGGGGCGCGGCCCCGGGGTGCGCGATGCGTGGCGGGCATGCGGCGTCGGTCCGCGACGGCCGCGCGGACACCCTGGCGTGGGCTCCGCGCGACCTGACGGACACACACGGTAGTCATCAAAGCATCCCGCGCGGTGGACAGTTGACCACTTGGACGGGCAGCACCCCCCTCCCGGACGACCCTTCGCACGCCAGTCCGAAACCCCTGGGGGGACAGAGGTTCGAACCATCCGGACGGCCTACCGGCGGCCCGCCCCCACGGGGCCGGACATCTACCGCGCGCCGGCCGCCGTCCGCGCCCGGCTCGCCGCCGGCCGCGGCACACGGTTCCTCCAGGTGGACGCCTCCGACGACAGCGCCCCGATCCTGCGGCGGCTGGGCCTGCACGCCGTCACCACGACGACGCCCTACGTGCGGTCGCCGCCCGGGCGACCCATGGACAGCCCGGCGTAGGCGCCCGCTTCAGGAGCCGATCAGTACGGCGAGGCCGCCGACCACGCCGACGAGGGCCGCGGCGGCGAGCAGGGCCACCAGGGCGCAGACCCAGCCGCCGGCGATCCCGGCGAGGGCCAGCCACCGGCCGCCCAGTCCGCGCCGCACGGCGCGCCGCCGGGCGACGTGCCCGGTGACGATCGCGGGGAGCCCGGAGAGGAGGATGACGGCCGTCCAGGCCACCGTCAGCGGGAGGAAGAGCGCGGCGGGAACGTACCCGCCTCCCCCGACGAACGCCGCGAAGACGACGGCGTAGACGCGGACCCGGGCGGCGGGGTTGTCGCGGGCCGTGGGGGCTCGGGCCGCGTCGCTGCCGCGAACTGACGGGGTGGCGGACATGGCGAGGACCCGAACAAGGGTCCTGCACGGCGGAGTGGGAGCTCCCACCCTCGCCACCGCGTCAGCCTCCCAGCAGCGCCGCCACCCGGGCGACCAGGGTGTCGAGGGCGCGGGCGCAGTCACGCAGGACGTCCTCCCCCGCGCCGTAGGGATCCTCCACCTCGTCCTCGGTGGCCGGTACGGGCGGCGCGAGACCGCGGTGCGCGGCGGCCTCGGCGATCACGGCCGCGGGGCCCGCTCCCGGCGATACCCCCACGGCGAGCCGGAGGAACTCCCGGTGCGTGAAGCGCGTCGGCGGGCCTCCGGGCAGAGGCGGACCGCCGCGTCGCGGTGCGCCCGTTCCCTACCGAGGACCAGATCAGCGTCGGCCACCAGGCCGGGCGCCAGGGTCCGGGAGGCGAAGCCGGCACCGTCGCCCCCGCGTTCCTCCAGGACCCGGCGGGTCTCCTCCTCCATGCCGGGGCTCGGGAAGGCGTGGGTGCCCGCGCTCTCGACGCGGGCGCCGGGCAGCCGGGCCGCGAGGAGGCGTTCGGCGAGAGGCGAGCGGTAGAGGTTGCCGGTGCGGACGAAGAGGTCGTGCGGCGCGGTCACCGGGGACCACTCGCTCCGGCCGTACGTCCGGCGGCCTCCTGGGGCCCGGCGCCGGGCCCGCTCCGCGGGCGGCGCGGGGTCGGGGCGAGCCGACCGCGCAGGGCGGCAGGGAGGAGGGGGCGGGCTCGCACGGGCGGCCACCCAGGGATCTGCGGGGATGCCCGGCCAGGCTAGACGGTTCTGAGGTGGTTTGCGGGAGTGGCGGGGTTCGTCATGGCGCGGCACCGCCTAAGGCCCCGCGCGGAGGTCGGCGAGGCTGCCGGAGTCGTACCCGGCCGACGTCAGCCCCGCGACACCCCGCCGTGAAGCCTCCGCTCCGACCGGCACGGCCGCGGCAGGGCCTCAGCGTTCCGGGGCGGCCAGGTCCAGCGTCTCCCGCTGCTCCCCGGACGGCGGCCAGGTGGCCCAGCCGTCCGCCGGGGCCTTCGCCGCCACCGCGCGCCACCAGGGGTCGGCGGCGGGCGCCCGCGAGGGGACGACCGGTTCGCCGGGGCGCGGGGTGATGACCTGCTGGCCCGCGCGGTGGGCGGCGAGCAGGGTGCGCTCCGCCGGTTCCTCCCAAGGGTGCAGGGCGAGGTTGAAGGTGCCCCAGTGGATCGGCAGCAGCACGCCGTGGGGTGCGCCGCCCTGGAGGTCGAGCTGGGCGCGCAGACCCTCGTCGGGCGTCATGTGGATGTCCGGCCACGGTCCCGGGTCGCGCGTCGCGCCGCCTCGGCTGTGCGGCAGGAACTCGCTGTACGCGCCGATCTGGATCATGGTCGCGTCGAAGGGGCCGTGCTCGGCGCCGATGTCCCGGAAACCGGGGAAGTAGCCGGTGTCGCCGCTGTGGTAGACGCGGTGGTCGCCGCCCCGGACGGCCCAGGAGGCCCAGAGGGTGTGCTGCTGGTTGCGCAGGCCGCGCCCGCAGAAGTGGCGGGCCGGGGTGGCGGTCAGGGTGACCCCGGCGACCTGGGTGGACTCCCGCCAGTCCAGCTCGCGCAGCCGGTCGGCGGGGACGCCCCACCGCTCCAGGTGGGCGCCGACACCGAGCGGCACCACGAAGACCGTGCCGGTGCGGGCCAGGGCCCGAATGGTGGGCATGTCCAGGTGGTCGTAGTGGTCGTGGGAGATCACCACGGCGTCGACCGCCTCCAGCGCGCGCAGCGGCACCGGTGCCGGGTGGAGGCGGCGCGGTCCGGCGAAACCGAACGGCGAGCAGCGCTCGCCCCAGACCGGGTCGAAGAGCAGGCGGGCGCCGTCGATCTCGACGAGGACGCTGGAGTGGCCCATCCACGTGAGCCGCAGCCCGTCGGCGGGCGGACGGGCCAGGTCGGCCACGGTGGTGGGGTGCAGCGGGATCGGCCGGGCGGGTGCGCGGCGGACCCGCCCGGTCCTGCTGAGGTAGGCGCGGGCCAGGTCGCGGGGTGTGGCGGCGGACGGTGTGGCCGGGAGGCCGTCCGGGTTGCGGAACGAGCCGTCCGCGAAATTCGGCGAGTTGCGGATGCGCCGCAGGCGCTCGCCGGTGGGGTCGCCGCCGAACGAGGTGGGCCGCAGGGTGCGGAGCGCGGGGTTCGGGGTGCGGAAACCGGGCACGGTGCCTCCAGAGCTGCGGTCAGGTGTTCCATTGTCGGGCAGAGCGACGCGACGTGGCCTCACACGCCGGCCGGGCTTGATCGGCCTCAATCGTCGGCCAGGCTTCATTTGGCCTCAAGCGCCGGCCGGGCTGTGGGGGCCTCAAGCGCCGGCCGGGCTGAAGTGGCCTAGCCGGCCCAGCCGTGGCCTCAAGCGCCGGCCGGGCTCCATTTCAGCC